>NZ_LYXF01000019.1:0-83656 GCF_001709195.1 Micromonospora sp. II
GAGGGCGCAGGCTGCATGATCAACACCATTACGGGGTGGTGGTGTGGTTCCGGCCGGTCCGATGCAGCCACCTCGCCGAGGTGGTGTGGATCAACCGAGGTCCGGCTGGTCAGGGCATCGGCAGGCGCATGATCGACACCACTTCGCCGTGCTGGTGTCGATCAAGGAGGTTCGGGGAGGCCCCTCGCGCGGGGCACCCAGGGCCGCATGATCGACACCGTAACGCCGTGCTGGTGTGGTTCCGGCCGGTTTGATACAACCACCTCGCCGGGGTGGTGTGGATCAACGAGGGGCGGGGCCACCGAGGGCCGGCGCCCGCATGATCGACACCAGTATGGCGTAGTGGTGTGGTTCTGGCCGGGGTGATGCCGCCACCTCGCCGAGGTGGTGTCGATCATGCGTGTGCGACTGCCTAGGCCGGGTCGTCGGTCAGGCGGTGACGGTTCGCCTCGATCCAGGCGTTGAGCGCCTCCGGGTCGTCCGGGTCCACGCCGTCCGCCATCAGCTGGGCGACCGCCGCGGTGGCCGGGCTGCGCCGCTCACCGGTGCTGTAGAGCCGCGCGAACTCCGGGACCATCTCGGTGATCGCCTCGTCCGTCCGGGCGGACGCCGACTGCGACAGCCCGCGCTGCCGGGCCGCGTACGCCGCCCAGGCGCGCAGCACCCGGGGCAGCATCGCCGCGTCGTCCATGTCCAGCACGGCCCGGCGGTGCACCCAGTCGAGCAGGAACAGCTCGGCGACCATCGGGCTCCACCGCATCGGGTCGGCGTCCGGGAAGCTGGCCGCGTGGTCGAGCAGCAGGCCGAGGCAGAAGTGCAGCGAGGCCAGCTCGCCGTCGGCGACCTCGGGCAGGCCGAACCGGGACGCCTCGGGCGAGTCGAGGAATGCGCGTATCAGGCGGGTGCGCTCCTCGTCGGTGGGCGGCGGCACGACCGCCGGACCGGCCGGCGGGGTCGGCCCGGGCAGCGCGGCCAGCCGTGCGCCCACGAGCGCCCGGTCGGTGGCGAGCGAGCCCTGTGCGGGCAGCTCGGCGAGGTCGTCGGTGACCGCCAGGTGGCGGCTCACCTCGGCGTGCATCCGGGCCGGGTCCTCGGTACGGAACCAGGTGAACTCGTCCTCGGTGCAGATCTCCCGGGCCTGCTCCACGATCCGGGCCGCCGGGCCGCCGACGAAGACGTCCTTGGTGATGCCGATGTTGTGGTCGACCAGCGCCACCAGCGCGTGCTCGGGCCCGCCCTGTTCCTCGTCGTCGTACGCGAACGTGGCGAGGTAGGACGTCTGGTCGCCGTACACGTCGCCGTACGCCCAGGCGCCTGTGACGTGCACCCGGCCGAGCTGGCCGGCCCACGTCGGGGCGTACGCGCCGGGCCGGACCCGGGCGGCGCCCTCGGCGTTGGGCACCAGGGCGGCGAAGACGGCGCGCAGTGTGGTCGCGGCGGCGCTGCGCCGCCGGGACGTGGCGGCGAGGAAGCCGGTGACGAACTCGCGGACGGCCTGTTCCCGGTCGTGCTCCGCGACGGCGTAGACGCTGCCCAGCAACGCGGCGCCGAGCATCTCCGCGTCCAGGGCCGAGTCGAGCCTCGTCACGTCGCGCGCGGCGTGCAGAACCGCGTCGTAGGGGGTCTGTGGCGTGGCCATGCATCGACCCTACGCCGCGCGGGCCGCCCCCACACCGGTCAGCGCGCCGGGTTCAGCGCCGCACGGCTTCGCGCAGCGCCTCCCGGGCCGTGCCGTAGCGGGTCAGCACCGCCCACACCGGGTCCAGCACGTACTTCTCGCCGACGCTGCCCACCGACGTGAGCAGGCGTCGCTCGGCCCGCGCCCGGGCCCGGCGGGCCGCCCACCCGACCACCGGCCGGGTCAGCGCCGCGATCAGCAGCCCGGCCAGCAGGCCACCGAGCAGCAGGACCGTCGGCCACGGCACCACGCCGAGCGTGGGGTGTTCCAGCGGGGGCAGGCCGAGCAGGCGCACCGCGTACCCGAGGAGCAGCCAGACCAGGCCGGCCAGCGCGGCCAGGGTGACCACCCACTGGAGCACGCCGACCACCCGCCACCAGGCCGGCCGGCGGTCCATGCCCAGGTCGGTCGCGGCGACCGCGTGGTCGAGCGCGCCCGGCAGGTCGGCCTGCCGGGACCGGGCCGCCGCGGTCACCGCGGCCGGCCACGGCGCCGGCAGACCGGCGCCGTTCCGGTCGGCCACCGCGCGGATCGCCAGCGTCAGCGCCGAGCGCTGCGTGGCTGTCGGATCGGGTACGGAGGTGGCCGCGACCAGGCTCTCCGCCGGCGCGTCCGGGTCCCGCCCGGGCAGGTGCAGCCGGCGCAGCGGGTCGGGTCGTAGCTTGCGCCAGCTCCGCAGCAGCGGCCAGCCGGTGTTGCTGACGGCCCGGTGCCGGTACGCCCCCTCGACCGCCGCCGCCACAGTCGGCACCCCGGCCGCCCCGGCCAGCGCCCGGTTCAGCTCCTGTGCCGAGGCGTCGCCGGGTTTGCTGCTCGGCGGTTCCGGCCCGACGAGCGGTTCGAGATCGGCCACCACGGCGTCCACGTCGCCGGAGAGCCGGCGCAGGGCGGCCTGCCGTTCGGCGACCGTACGCTCCAGCTCGGCCCGCAGGCCGCTCAGCCCGTTCGGGTCGACCGCTACCGTGGGCAGCAGCGGCACCCCGCCCAGCCCGTCCTCGTCGAGCAGCCGGCGCAGATCCTCGAGGACCTTGGGCAGCTCGGTCGGGTGCAGCCGGTCGGCCTGGTTGAGCACCACGACCGTGACGTCCTTGTGCCTGTGGAACTCGCGCAGATAGCTGGTGTGGATCACGCGGTCGGCGTACTTCTGCGGGTCGACCACCCAGACCACCAGGTCGACCAGGCCCAGCAGGCGGTCGACCTCCAGCCGGTGACCGTGCTGCACCGAGTCGAAGTCGGGCAGGTCGAGCAGGACGAGGCCGTGCAGCGTCGACTCGTCGTCGGCGTCCAGCGGGCTCTCCCGGACGAACCGGTGCCGGGGCAGCACGCCGATCCAGTCGAGCAGCCGGACCGCGCCGTCCAGCGGACCCCACACGCAGGCGTGCGCGACGCCGGTGGTCGGCCGGCGCACCCCGACCGGGGAGAGGTCGAGCCGGGCCAGCGAGTTGAACAGGCTCGACTTGCCGCTGCCGGTCGCGCCGGCCAGCGCGACCACCGTGTGCCGGCCGGAGAGGGCGAGCCGGTCACCGGCCCGCTCGACCACCGTGTGCGCGGCGACCAGTTGAGCGTCGGGCACATCGCCGTCCACCGCGGAAAGGAACCGCTGGATCGCCTGGAGGCGCTCGATCAGCACGTCCGGGTCGACCCGCTGCTCGCCGCGCAGCGCGTCCCGCATCCGTCCGACGACGTTACTCACTGGCGTCCGTCCTGCTCGGGGCTCGGAAACAGACCACTCCGGTGCCGGGCCCGCTCGACCTCCAGGGCGGCCCAGCGCAGCGCCGCTCCCGCGTTGTCGGCCGGGCGCTCGGCCTCGGTGCGGGCCAGGAAGCGCTCGGCCTCCTCGGCCAGCAGCTTGCCGGTCCGGTCGAGCAGGTCGATCCGGGCCTTGCGGGCCAGGTTCCGCACCGCCTGGTCGCCGAAGATCGCCTGGAGCACGGTCTGCCCGGCGACCGCCGTGCCGGTGCCGGCGGCGACCTCCAGCCCGGTGGGGATGAACGCGGTGGAGGCGAACACGCCGATCATGACGGCGAGGCCGGTGGCGTTCACCGCGTACGCCGCGGTGCGGGCCACGAACCGCCGGTCGCCGCCCTCGACCCGGACCAGTTCCAGCACGCCGCGCTGCCAGTCGCGGACCAGCTGCTCGGCCCGCTCCGGCAGGTCGGCCGAGGCGTGGGCCAGGTCCGGCTCCAGCAGCGCCGCGCCGGCCGGGTGCGCCTTCCAACCGGTGTACGCGTTCTCCGCCGCCTCGGCGGCCACGCCGCGCAGCAGCGTGACGAGCTGCGACTCGATCGCGGTACGCAGTTCCGCGGCGGGCGCGGGCCGCCCGGTGACCGCCGCGACGACCCGGTCCCGCAGCCGGCCGATGCGTGCCTCCAGGCCCCGGAAGAACTCGCCGGTGCCGATGAACTCCTGCCAGCGGGCCAGCACCTCGCCGCGCAGCAGCCGGCCGTCCCGGAGCCCCTGGTCGACGCTCCGCTCGGCGCCCCGGTACGCGGCCCGTACCCGTTCGTCCAGCGCGTCGGCCGCGGTGCACTGCTCGTCGGCGGCCTCGGCGAGCGCCTCCACCACCGGGTGCAGCGCGGCCAGCGCGCCGTCGAGCGTCTGCCGGACCACCGCGGCGCGGGCGTCGGCGTCGGCGGCGAGCCGGGCGAACCAGTCACTGAGCGGGGCGGTGATCCGGTCCGGCAGCAGCCCCTGCCCGTCCACCCAGGTCTCCGGCAGCACGAACAGCGGCGCGGCGCCCAGCTCCTGCTCGGCGAGCATCTCGGACAGGTGGGCGGCGACCTCGTCGGCGGCCTCCGGGGGGACCCGGTCCAGCACCATCGCCACTGCGGTGCCCCGGGCGCGGGCGCTGCGCAGCAGCTCCCAGGGGACGGCGTCGGCGTACCGGGCGGCGGTGGTGACGAACAGCCAGAGGTCGGCGGCGGCGAGCAGTTGCCCGGCGAGCGCCCGGTTGGCGTCGACCACCGAGTCGATGTCGGGCGCGTCGAGGAAGGCCAGGCCGGGCGGCAGCGCCGGTGCGGTGACCAGGTGCAGGGTGCCCGGCTGCTCGCTCGGCTCGGTGGTCCGGGTCAGGCCAGGCAGCAGCTCGCCCTGCCGGAACCAGGCCGCGTCGGTCGGGCTGCACACCAGCACCGGGGAGCGGGTGGTGGGGCGGAGCACCCCGGCCGCGCTGACCCGTGCCTGGACCAGGCTGTTGACGAGCGTCGACTTGCCCGCGCCGGTGGAGCCGCCGACCACCACCAGCAGCGGGGCGTCGAGCCGGGCCAGCCGGGGAAGCAGGTAGTCGTCGAGCTGGTCGGTGAGGCTCGTGGCGGCGTGCCGGGCCGGCTCGGCCGAGGGGAGGGCGAGCGGGAAGCGGGCCGCGCCGATCGCCGACCGCAGGCCGGTGAGCGCGGCGGGCAGGCCCTCCGGGGCGTGCGCAGGCTGGTCGGCGCCGGTGGTGGCTCCGGTGCGGGCTGCGACGGCGGGCGCGCCGGCACGGGTGGCGGAATCGCCATGCGTCGTCACCGCTAAAGCGTGCCCGACCGACGCAAGGTAAGACAACCGGACAGTAGTAACGGTCGGGTTGCGCCGGGTCGGCTCAACCTCGACTTGCGGATTGGCGATGGCGTGGCACTATTGAGTCAAGTTCACTCAACTTGTGGTGCGGTCGCTTCCGGGCGGCCCTCCCGGGCAGGCCGTCTGACCTGCTCACCCGTTACGAAGCGAGGAAGCGAACATGGCACGTGCGGTCGGCATCGACCTCGGCACGACGAACTCCTGCGTCAGCGTTCTCGAGGGCGGTGAGCCCACCGTCATCGCCAACGCAGAGGGCTCGCGTACGACTCCCTCGATCGTCGCGTTCGCCCGCAACGGCGAGGTGCTCGTCGGTGAGGTCGCCAAGCGCCAGGCGGTGACCAACCCCGACCGGACCATCCGCTCGGTCAAGCGGGAGATCGGCACCAACTGGACCGTCGACATCGACGGCAAGAAGTACACCCCGCAGGAGATCTCGGCCCGTACGCTGATGAAGCTCAAGCGGGACGCCGAGGCGTACCTGGGCGAGCAGATCACCGACGCGGTGATCACCGTCCCCGCCTACTTCAACGACGGGCAGCGCCAGGCCACCAAGGAGGCCGGTGAGATCGCCGGCTTCAACGTGCTGCGGATCGTGAACGAGCCGACCGCGGCCGCCCTGGCGTACGGCCTGGACAAGGGTTCCAAGGAGCAGACCGTCCTGGTCTTCGACCTCGGTGGCGGCACCTTCGACGTGTCGCTGCTGGAGCTGGCCGAGGGCGTGGTGGAGGTCAAGTCCACCAGCGGTGACAACCAGCTCGGCGGTGACGACTGGGACCAGCGCATCATCGACCACCTGGTGAAGACGTTCCGCGGTGAGCACGGCATCGACCTCTCGCAGGACAAGATGGCCATGCAGCGGCTCAAGGAGGCGGCCGAGAAGGCCAAGATCGAGCTGTCCGCCGCCACCACCAGCAACATCAACCTGCCGTACATCACCGCCGGCTCGGCCGGCCCGCTGCACCTCGACGTGACGCTCAGCCGCGCCGAGTTCCAGCGCATGACGCAGGACCTGCTGGACCGCTGCAAGGGCCCGTTCGAGCAGGCCGTCAAGGACGCCGGCATCAAGATCTCCGACGTCGACCACGTCATCCTGGTCGGCGGCTCGACCCGGATGCCGGCCGTCACCGACCTGGTCAAGCAGCTCACCGGCCGGGACCCGAACAAGGGCGTCAACCCGGACGAGGTCGTCGCCGTCGGCGCCGCGCTCCAGGCCGGTGTGCTCAAGGGCGAGGTCAAGGACGTCCTGCTGCTCGACGTGACCCCGCTGAGCCTGGGCATCGAGACCAAGGGCGGCATCTTCACCAAGCTCATCGAGCGCAACACCACCATCCCGACCAAGCGCTCCGAGGTCTTCACCACGGCCGACGACAACCAGCCGTCGGTGCTGATCCAGGTGTTCCAGGGTGAGCGGGAGATCGCGGCCTACAACAAGAAGCTCGGCACCTTCGAGCTGACCGGCCTCCCGCCGGCCCCGCGCGGCGTGCCGCAGATCGAGGTCACGTTCGACATCGACGCCAACGGCATCGTGAACGTGCACGCCAAGGACCTGGGCACCGGCAAGGAGCAGAAGATGACGATCACCGGCGGCTCCTCGCTGCCGAAGGACGACATCGAGCGGATGCGCCGGGACGCCGAGGAGCACGCCGACGAGGACAAGCGCCGCCGCGAGGAGGCCGAGACCCGCAACGTGGCCGAGGCGCTCCAGTGGCAGACCGAGAAGTTCCTCGCCGAGAGCGGCGACAAGCTGCCCAGCGAGAACCGTGACCAGCTCAACGAGGCGCTCGGCGAGCTGCGCAGCGCGCTCGGCGGCCAGGACATCGAGAAGATCAAGTCCGCGCACGAGAAGCTGGCGCAGGTCTCCCAGCAGGCCGGCTCGCTGCTCTACGCCCAGCAGCAGGAGGGCGAGCAGGCGGCGCCGGGTGGCGCGGCCGGGCCGGGCGCCGGCGCGGGCGCGGGCGCGACCGGTGGCCCGAAGGCCGGCGGCGACGACGACGTGGTCGACGCGGAGATCGTGGACGAGGACAAGAAGTGACATCCGGTCCCGGACACGATTCGCACGGCAGAGGGATGAGGTAACCGCATGACGGACAAGCCACGCGCGGCCGACCCGGGTGCCACCGGGTCGGCGGGCGCCGGCAAGGACGCCGGCGACGAACCCCGGGTCGTCATCCGCGACAAGCGCAAGCTCGGCAAGGTGACCGAGCAGCCGGCGAACGACGCCTCGGCGGCGGACGCCGCTGCCGACGCGCCCGCCGAAGGGCTGGTCGAGGAGGCCGAGGTCGTGGTCGACGAGATCGGCGGCGAGGCCGAGGTCACCGGGCCGACGGTGGTCGATTCCCCGGCTGAGCCGAGCGGGGAGACGGAGGCGACCGCGCCGCTCGGTGCCGAGCTGGAGTCGCTCCGCACCGACCTGGAGGAGCGCACCCGCGACCTCCAGCGGGTCACGGCGGAGTACGCCAACTACCGCAAGCGGGTCGACCGGGACCGCAACCTGGTCCAGGAGCAGGCCACCGGCACTGTGCTCAGCGCGCTGCTGCCGATCCTGGACGACCTGGACCGGGCCCGTGAGCACGGCGATCTGGTGGGCCCGTTCGGCAGCGTGGCCGAGCAGCTCACCGCCGCGCTGGGCAAGTTCGGCCTGACCGCGTTCGGCGAGAAGGGCGACCCGTTCGACCCGACCCGGCACGAGGCGGTGGCGCACCAGACCTCCGCCGACGTGACCGAGTCGACCTGCGTACAGGTCATGCGCCGCGGTTACCAGCTCGGCGAGCGGCTGCTGCGGCCCGCCATGGTCGCGGTCGCGGACCCGGAGTAGTGCCGACCCGTGACGTCCCGCCCGCCCCCACCGGGCGGGCGGGACGGCCGGGCTTCGACCCGTGGAAGGGGGTGGACCGGTGAGTTCCAAGGACTGGATCGAGAAGGACTACTACGCCGCGTTGGGCGTGGAGAAGTCCGCCTCCTCGGACGAGATCAAGAAGGCGTACCGCAAGCTGGCCCGGGAGTCGCACCCGGACCACAACCCCGGCGACACCGGGGCCGAGGAGCGGTTCAAGACCGTCTCCGAGGCGTACGCGGTGCTGGGCGACGAGAAGAAGCGACGCGAGTACGACGAGATGCGCTCGCTGTTCGGCTCGGGCGCCTTCCGCCGCAGCGCCCGCGGCGCGGGCCAGCCGGGCGGCGTGCCGTTCGACGTCTCCGACCTGTTCGGCGGCGGCGCGGGCGGCGGGGACACCCGGTTCGGCGGCGGCGGTTTCACCGACCTGTTCAGCTCGATCTTCTCCGGCGGCGGGGGTGGCGCGGCGCGTCCGCGCGGTCCGGCGCGGGGCCGGGACGTCGAGACCGAGGTGGCGCTCGATTTCGAGGATGCGGTACGCGGCGTCACGCTGCCGCTGACGCTGCGCGCGCCCGGCGTCTGCGACACCTGCCACGGCAACGGCGCGAAGCCGGGTACCCAGCCGGTGGCCTGCCCGGTCTGCCACGGCGCCGGCGTGACCACCCGCAACCAGGGGTCGTTCAGCTTCTCCGAGCCGTGCCGCAACTGCCAGGGCGTCGGCACGATCGTCGAGGAGAAGTGCCCGGAGTGCCACGGCACCGGCGGTGTCACCAAGACCCGCACGCTGAACGTGCGCTTCCCGGCCGGGGTGGCCGACGGGCAGCGGATCCGCCTGGCCGGCCGGGGTGAGCCCGGTGAGCGGGGCGGCTCGGCGGGCGACCTGTTCGTGCAGGTGAAGGTCCGCCCGGACGAGCTGTTCGGGCGTACCGGGGACGATCTGACCCTGAACGTCCCGATCACGTACGCCGAGGCGGTCCTCGGCACCGACCTGCGCGTGCCGACCCTGGACGGGACGGTGACGCTGCGGGTGCCACCGGGTACGCCCAGCGGGCGGGTGCTGCGCGCCCGCGGCAAGGGCGTCGTACGCAAGGACGGCCGCGCCGGTGACCTGCTGGTCACGCTCGACGTGGTGGTCCCGGCGAAGGTCTCGGACGAGGCGCGGGCGGCGCTGGAGACCTTCGCGGAGCAGACTCCGCCCGCCGCGCGGGAACATCTCGACGCGCGGGTACGTCGATTCAGTTGACGGCGGCAGCGGAGGTGAGCGGGCATGTCGGAGGAGTACGTCGGCTCGGGTGACCCGGCCTACGAGGCCAAGGTGTTGATGATCTCGGTGGCTGCGCGGATGGCGGGGATGCACCCCCAGACGCTGCGCCAGTACGACCGGCTGGGCCTGGTGCAGGCGGGCCGGGCGTCCGGCGGTGGTCGCCGGTACAGCGTCCGGGACGTGGTGCTGCTGCGCGAGGTGCAGCGGCTCAGCCAGGACGACGGGATCAACCTGGCCGGGGTCAAGCGGATCATCGGGTTGGAGCGGCTGCTCGAAGAGGCACAGCAGCGGGTGGCCCGGCTGGAGGCGGAGCTGGACGCCGCGTACCGGCGGATCGCCGAGTTGGAGTCGCTCGGTGGCTTTGCCCGCGGCGACCTCGTGCCGACCAACCGCACGTCCACCGCGCTCGTCGTCTGGCGACCACGCCGCGCTCCCGACCGCTGACCTTTCACCGGAAGGCCGGCGCGCCCCGCTCCCCCGGGGCCGCGCCGGCCTTCGTACGTCCGGCCCTCGTGCGTCCCTGGTTCGGGGCGCTCGTCGGGGAATGCGGGATGCGGCAGGGCGCTGTCGACTAGGCTCGCCGGTAGGGCCAAAACCCCTAAATCGGACGCCGAGTTGGCAGGGGGAGCCATGGCGGAACCGGCTAAGAAGGTGGCGGAACGCGCCGAGGAACGGCTGGAGAAGGTGGCCGAGAACGTCCGCGAGCGGTTCGACCGGGTCACCGAGGGACGCTTCAGCGACAAGGTCAAGGAAGGGCGCTTCGCCGACCAGACGGACCACGGCGTGGACCGGGCCCGGGACGACGAGAGGCGCAAGAAGCAGGGCGGGTCGACCTGACGATCCGCCGACGTGCGGGCCGGGATCCACGGGGGATCCCGGCCCGTTCGCCGTTCAAGCCGGCGACGTGTCAGAGGCGGCGGTTCTCGCGGACCAGGCCGCCCTCGCACCAGTCCCGGTAGACGAACAGGTCGGGCCGGGCGAGCAGCACGCGGCTGTTGTGCGCCCAGTTGCGCATCAGGTCGTCACCGGCGCGTTCGGCCTGCTCGACAAGCTTGCGGAACCGGCGTTTGGGATGGGCGCGGAAGTTCGTCCGGATGCCGTCGGCGGCGTAGATGTAGAGGCAGTGCAGCGCGAACCGCCGGGCCGGGCAGCGCTCGTCCATCGCCAGGTCGAACAGCGTCTGCACCAGATGGTCACCGGCGACCAGCAGGTCCCAGTCGGGCGGCATCGAGGTCAGCGGCACCGAATCCGGTTGATAGGCCCACGCCCGGAGTTCGGCGGGCGAGGGATCGACCGGATTGGCGAAGCCGTGGAACGTATCTTCCTGCACGCTCACCGGCCGACCTTCCGCTTGCGCTGGCGGGGGCACCGGCCACCCGCGGACCCTGGCTGCTGGGCCGAAACGTTAACGCGGCTGAGCGGAGCAGTGGTAGACCTTCCGGGGATCAATTTGACAACGCCGGGCCGGATCTGCCTGTGGCAGGTCCGGCCCGGCGCGGGTCAGTCCCCGGTCGGCGCGGGCAACGCCGCTGCCGCACGGGCGGCGGYGGCGCGGGAGCGCAGCCACTGCTTGAACCACTGGGTGTCGGGCAGCCGGGCGAGCAGCGGCCCGGTCACCACCGTGATCAACACGTACGCGGTGGCGAGCGCCGCCAGCTTCGGGTTCACCGGGTAGGCGGCCGCGACGGCCAGTCCGGCGATGACGATGGAGAACTCGCCGCGCGGGGTCAGCGCCAGGCCGGCCCGCCAGCGACCGGGCTCGGCGATCCCCGCCCGGCGGGCGGCCAGGTAGCCGGTGGCCACCTTCGTCGCCATGGTGACCACTGCCAGCACCAGCGCCGGCAGCAGCACCGGCGGCATGTCCAGCGGGTTGGTGACCAGCCCGAAGAACACGAAGAAGACAGCGGCGAAGAGATCCCGCAGCGGGGAGAGCAGTTCGGTGGCGTGGTGCGCCACCGGCCCGGACAACGCGATGCCGACCAGGAACGCGCCGACAGCGGCGGAGACCTGGAGTTTGGCCGCGATACCGGCGACCAGCAGGGTCAGGCCGAGCACCCCGAGCAGGAGCGCCTCCGGGTCCTTGGCGGAGAGCGCGGCGGAGATCAAGTGGCCGTACCGGATCGCCACGGCCAGCACCACGACGACGGTGAACACCGCGATGGCGAGCGCGATGCCGCCCTTCATCAGGCCGACCCCGGCGAGCAGCGCGGTGACCAGCGGCAGGTAGAGGGCCATCGCCAGGTCCTCGATCACCAGGACGGAGAGGATCACCGGCGTCTCCCGGTTACCGACCCGGCCCAGGTCGCCGAGCACCTTGGCGATCACGCCCGACGACGACACCCAGGTGACGCCTCCGAGCACCACTGCGGCGACCCAGCCCCACCCGAGCAGCAGCGCGAACCCGAAGCCGGGCAGCGCGTTGAGCACCGCGTCGATCAGACCGGCCGGCGCGGCCGAGCGGAGGTTGCCGACCAGTTCGTTGGCGCTGTACTCCAGGCCGAGCATGACCAGCAGCAGGATCACGCCGATCTCGGCGCCGACGGCGAAGAACTCCTCGCTGGCGTTGAGCGGCAGCAGGCCACCGTGCCCGAACGCCAGGCCGGCGAGCAGGTAGAGCGGGATGGGCGAGACACCGACGCGACGGCTCAGCCGGCCGAGCAGGCCGAGCAGGAGCAGCAGCGCACCGACCTCGATGAGCAGGATTGTGGTTTCGTGCATACGCGTCAGACGTCCGGGTCGGTCTCGGCGAGGATCGCGGTCACGCCGTCGAGCCCCTGGCGGGTACCGACCACGACGACCACGTCGCCGGCTTCGAACCGGAAAGTGGGATCCGGCGAGACGTTCACCGTGCCCTGACGCAGCACGGCGACGATCGACGCGCTGGTCCGGGTCCGGGCCTTGGTGTCACCCAGCCGCTTGCCGACGTACTTCGAGCCGGCCGGAATGGCGATCTGCTCGGTCAGCAGCCCGGCGGCCTGCTCGCGCAGCCCGGAGAGCTGACCCAGCATCAGCGACGCGCCGAGGATGTCGGCGAGCGCCTCCGCCTCGTCGTCCGTCAGGGGGATGTCGTGCTGACAGGAGTCGGGATCGTCCGGGTCGTAGAGGACCAGGTCGCGACGGCCATTGCGGTGGGAGACCACACCGAGCCGGCGGCCGGACTCCGTCATCAGGTCATGACGTACGCCGATACCCGGCAGGGCGGTCTGTTCGACACGTACTCGCACGCGGGTGAGGCTACTCCGGGCGCGCACCTGCTGCGTCCGGGGTCGAACTACAGGCTGGTCGATGCGACTCGTCTAGGCACGTTCGGCCACGAACACGCCGACACCTTCGAGTGTCTCGGTGAGGCCGGTTGCCCGCAGGATCATCATCGCCTTGCCGACGACGGTGTCGGAGACGCCGTATTCCTTGCAGAGTTGGGCACGGCTCGGCAGCTTGGTGCCGGGTGGCCACTCTCCCGAATCGATCTTGCTCTTCAGCTCGTCTGCGAGCACCTGGTACTGCTGCTTGGGCATACACACTCCCCGGATGGCACGCCCATTCGACCATGCACCCACCTCCAACCTCAAGCAATTGTGGGTCGATCGTTGACCTACGACTGGTACCGATTGTAGGTTGCTGACGAACGCTCCCGGATGGCACCTGGAGCATTCCCGGGTCGGGGCGGGCATCCCCCGTGGCTCGTCCCGACCCCCGTCCTCTGCGAGAAGGGACAGTGTCGTGCGCAATCTCCTGCGAATACGTCCGAAGCGGCGGAACGCGCGCCCGCCCGACTCCGCGCCGGGCGCCGCGTACCGCTCCGCGTCGTACCTTCCGCTCCGGCCCTGGCAGGTGCGGGGCCGCCGCTTCGCGACGCGCCGCCGGGGGCTGGACCCCGCCGAGGTCGCCGCGTTCCTCGACCGCGTGGCCGGTGACCTCGCCGCCGCGTACGCCGAAGTCGCCCGGAGCCGTGAGGAGACGGCGCGGATCAAGGGCGCGTTGCGCGAGTGGCGGTCCCGTCAGGCTCCCTCGATGCGCGACCTGGCCGGGCGGCCGTGACCGGGCGGTACGTGATCCATCTGCCGGTGCGCGCGGCGGATCTGGTCCGGGCGAAGATGCTCGGTCGCACGGCCGGCCGGTCGTTGGCGTTCCTCGCGGTGGTGGAGTTGGGCGGGATCACCGTGTCGACGGAGGACGACCAGGCCGTACGCCATTGGGTTTTCTGCGACCGCAAGCTGGACGGCGGCCGGCGTTGCGTGCTGCGCGCCGACCACGAGACCCCTTGCCTCACGCGCCTCCCGCGTCGCTGAGATCTTGGTACGAAAGGGCCCCTATGAGGGCCGTTTCGTACCAAGACCTACCCGGCCTCGCCGCCGGAGGGTGACTCAGGTCACAGGGGTGGAGTTGAGCGGAATAGACTCAACTCTGGTTGTGTCATGTCCAGTGGACACGCCGATCCGGGGGAGCCCATGAACACGGAACGTCTCACCACCAAGAGCCGCGAGGCCATCACCGGTGCCGTCGCGCTGGCGAACCAGCGCGGTCACGCCACCGTGGAGCCCTGGCACCTGCTGCTGTCACTGCTGGACACCGAGGGCTCGACCGCCGCGGGCCTGCTGCGCGCCGTCGGGGCCGACCCGGCCGAGCTGCGCCGCGTCGCCCTGCGCTCGGTCGACGCGCTGCCCGCCGCGCGTGGGTCGAGCATCGCCGAGCCGACGCTGGCCCGCGAGTTCGTCAACGCCATCGGCGCCGCCGAGCAGATCGCGCGGCCGCTGGGCGACGAGTACACCTCCACCGAGCACCTGCTGGCCGGGCTGGCCCGGGTCGGCGGCGCGGTCTCGGTCGCGCTGAAGAACTCGGGCGCCACCGAGGAGAATCTGGTCGCCGCGTTCCCGACCGTCCGGGGCGGGGACCGCCGGGTCACCACCGCCGACCCGGAGCAGACCTACCAGGCCCTGGCCAAGTACGGCGTGGACCTCACCGCCAGCGCCCGCGACGGCAAGATCGACCCGGTGATCGGCCGGGACTCGGAGATCCGCCGGGTGATCCAGGTGCTGTCCCGGCGTACCAAGAACAACCCGGTGCTGATCGGCGAGCCGGGCGTCGGCAAGACCGCGATCGTGGAGGGCCTGGCCCAGCGGATCGTGGCCGGCGACGTGCCGGAGTCGCTGCGGGACAAGAAGCTCGTCTCGCTCGACCTCGGCGCGATGGTCGCCGGCGCGTCGTACCGCGGCCAGTTCGAGGAGCGGCTGAAGTCCGTGCTGGAGGAGATCAAGAACTCCGACGGCCAGGTCATCACGTTCCTCGACGAGCTGCACACCGTGGTCGGCGCCGGCAAGGGCGAGGGCTCGATGGACGCCGGCAACATGCTCAAGCCGATGCTGGCGCGCGGTGAGCTGCGGATGGTCGGCGCGACGACGCTCGACGAGTACCGCGAGCACATCGAGAAGGACCCGGCGCTGGAGCGCCGCTTCCAGCCGGTGCTGGTCGGCGAGCCGACCATCGAGGACACCATCGGCATCCTGCGCGGGCTCAAGGAGCGCTACGAGGTGCACCACGGCGTACGCATCACCGACGCCGCCCTGGTCGCCGCCGCCGCGCTCTCCGACCGGTACATCACCGACCGCTTCCTGCCGGACAAGGCGATCGACCTGGTGGACGAGTCCGCGTCCCGGCTGCGCATGGAGATCGACTCGCGCCCGGTCGAGGTGGACGAGATCGAGCGGGCGGTACGCCGCCTGGAGATCGAGGAGATGGCGCTGGCCAAGGAGCCGGACGCCGCGTCCGCCGAGCGCCTGGAGCGGCTGCGCAAGGAGCTGGCCGACAAGCGCGAGCAGCTCACCGCTCTCTCCGAACGCTGGCAGACCGAGAAGAGCCACATCACCAAGCTCTCCACCGCCAAGGAGGAGCTGGAGCGCCTCGGCGGCGAGGCCGAGCGGGCCGAGCGCGACGGCGAGCTGGAACGCGCCGCCGAGCTGCGGTACGGCCGGATCCCGGCGCTGCGGACCGAGCTGAAGCAGGCCGAGGAGGAACTGGCCCGGCTCCAGGCCGACGGCGCGATGCTCAAGGAGGAGGTCGGCGCGGACGACATCGCCGCGGTGGTCGCCTCCTGGACCGGCATCCCCGCCGGCCGGCTGCTCGAAGGCGAGACCGCCAAGCTGCTCCGGATGGAGGAGTCGCTGCGGGCCCGCGTCGTCGGCCAGGCCGAGGCGGTGGGCGCGGTCTCCGACGCGGTACGCCGCGCCCGGGCCGGCGTCGCCGACCCGGACCGCCCGACCGGCAGCTTCCTGTTCCTCGGACCGACCGGCGTCGGCAAGACCGAGCTGGCAAAGGCGCTCGCCGAGTTCCTCTTCGACGACGAGCGGGCCATGGTCCGCATCGACATGAGCGAGTACGGCGAGAAGCACTCGGTGGCCCGCCTGGTCGGCGCCCCGCCCGGATACGTCGGGTACGAGGAGGGCGGCCAGCTCACCGAGGCGGTACGCCGCCGCCCCTACTCGGTGATCCTGCTCGACGAGGTGGAGAAGGCCCACCCGGACGTCTTCGACGTACTGCTGCAGGTGCTCGACGACGGCCGCCTCACCGACGGTCAGGGTCGCACCGTGGACTTCCGCAACGCGATCCTGATCCTCACCTCGAACCTGGGCTCGTCGGTGATCAGCGACCTGACGCTCACCGAGAACGAGCGCCGGGAGGGCGTGCTCGCGGTGGTCCGGTCGCACTTCAAGCCGGAGTTCCTCAACCGGCTCGACGACATCGTGGTGTTCGCCGCGCTCCAGGGCGAGGACCTGCGGTCGATCGTGGACATTCAGCTCGACCGGATGCGCCGCCGACTGGCGGACCGTCGGCTGGGCCTGGAGATCACCGAAGCGGCCCGGACCTGGCTGGCCGAGCACGGGTACGACCCGATCTACGGCGCCCGCCCGCTGCGCCGGCTGGTGCAGTCGGCGATCGGCGACCAGCTCGCGAAGGCGCTGCTGGCCGGTGAGATCCGCGACGGCGACACGGTCCGCGTCGACCTGTCCGACACCAAGGAGTCCCTGGCGGTCACCGCCGCCTGACCAGCTCCTGCGAAGGCCCGGCCCTCTTGGCCGGGCCTTCGCCGTTCCCGGCCGCGCCCTGCTCGTGGAGGTTGTTAACAAGGGGCCCTTCCTCTACCGGAGGCGTTAAAAGGGGGCCCTTCCTTGCGGTTGGAGGGGGTGGCGGGGTGGGCACATAGTGGGGCATGAGTGCGTGGGAGCGGGAACTGGACGAGGCGGCGCGGGAACTCGACGGCGCGGACACCCTCGCCTTCGGCGGGGTGGGACTGGCGGGGCAGGTGCTGCCCGCGACCGAGGCGTACCGACGGCTGGAACAGGGGTTGCGGGAGCACCCGGAGGCGGCCCGCAAGCGGGTCGACAAGCTGCTCCGCAAGGGTTCCCCGGCCGGCCGGGCGTACGCGGCCACGTTGCTGGAGGCGGTCGACCCGGCCGCCGGGCGGGACGCCTGGGCGCGGCTGCGCGACGACGACGGCGAGTTCACCACGTTCTCCGGCTGCCTCATGGGCCGCGCCACGCTGGGTGAATACGCCGCCGACCGGCTCGCCGGCGGCGAGCAGTAGCTGACCGCACACTCAGCGAACGGGACTTCAGAAGGCGTGCATGCGGTTGTTACCGTTCCCGCCTAGCAGGTTGGGGGAGGCGGTCGTGAACGGTTCGTTGGCGTACGTGGTGACCACGCTGGGGTGCCTCGTCGGGGTGGCCGGTGTGGTGATCGCCGTGATCGCGGTACGGAAATCCCGGTCGGAGTCCCGCCCGAAGACGAAGGCGGCGCCGGGTGACCCGTTCCGGGACCGGGACGCGGACGCGCTGCGCGGCGACCCGCGCGCGCTCAAGCCCGGCGACATCGTCGAGATCCGTACGGTGCCGTACACCGTGCGGGGCTCGGTGCACCTGGTCGAGGGTGGCTGGAGCTGGGCGGAGCACCTGCTCGACGACGCGGGCGGCGTGAAGCGCTGGCTCTCCGTCGAGTCCGACCCGGACCTGGAGCTGGTGCTCTGGACCAGCGAGCCGGGGGCCACCGTCACGCCGGGCGCCCCGACGCTGGAGATCGCCGGCCGCCGCTACAACTGGGACGAGTCGGGCCAGGCCCGGTACACCGCGACCGAGGGCACCGGCCTCGATCCGCACGGCACCATGCGCTACTACGACTACCAGGCGCCGGGCGGCGCGCGGCTGTCGTTCGAGGCGTACGGGGAGGCCGGCTGGGAGGTCAACCTCGGTGAGGAGCTGCGCCGCGCCGAGGTGATGATCTACCCGCAGGGCGGCCCGGAAACGGTGCGCTGACGTGCTCGTCTGCCTGGACACGCCCTACGTCGACACCAGCGCCGCCGATCTGAGCCTGGCCCTGGGCGGCCCGGAGCTGCCGGCGCTCGCCGTACGCGACATCGACCTGCCCGGGCTGCCCCGGCTGCGGCTGCGCCTGCTCGGCGCCTCCCACCAGGTGGTGCTCGGCGGACTCACGGAGACGGTCGCCTGCCTGCCCGGCCGCCCGCCGCACCTGCCGGACGCGCTGCACGACGAAACGACCGGCTACCGGTTCATGGCCACCGTGCTCCGGCCGGAGGGCGACGGCCTGCGTACCCGGGTCGCGGCGCTGCGCGCCGAGCTGGCCGAGGACCCGTACGCGCTGATCGGGGTCTTCCCCGGCGACGAGGACGCGGTCACCGCGCTCTCCGTCCGGCCCCGGCCGCCGGACGGCGTGCTCGCCTGGCGTACCTGGCACGTCTACCCCCAGACGAACGAGCTGGTCCTGACCGAGACCGTGGTGGAGGAGCTGTGACGTACCGACGGTGGTTCGTGGTGGGCGTGGCGGTCGCCGTCATCGGCGCGCTCATCGCCACCTTCACGATCTTCTACGGCAACTTCTCGCCCCGGGGCTACGTGGAGGACAACTTCTCCCGCGCCTCCGGGCGGGACATCGGCTCGAACGCGATCGCGTACACCTCCCGGAAGACGCCGAGCGAGGTGTCCAAGCAGATCACCGACGCCTGGAAGCCGGCCGACCAGTACGTCGACGGCAGCGGGGTCTACCTGCGCTACGACGACGACTCGGTGGTGATCCTCCCGCTCGCCGTCGGCTCGGTGATCCTGCTGGAGAAGATGACCACCGCCTACCCCCGCTACCACACCGTCGTCGGCAACAGCTGGGGCTGGGGCCGAGGCAGCACGGTCCGGGGCGGCGGCCCCGGTTCCGGTAAGTAGCCCCCTTCGCCCCCTCACCCTGGAGTCTTCTGTGCAGCATCTCGTCACCGATCTGCTGGTCACCCTCGCGTACGGCGTGGTCGGCGTCGTACTGATGGCCATCGGTTACGTCCTGGTCGACGTGGCCACCCCGGGCAAGCTTCACGAGCTGATCTGGGTCGAGCGCAACCGCAACGCGGCGCTGTTGCTCTCGTCGAACCTGGTCGGGGTGGGCACCATCGTGGTGGCCGCGATCGTGGCCAGCGACAACGACTTCAGGCTGGGGCTGATCGGCGCGGGCGCGTACGGCATCCTCGGCCTGGTGATCATGGCGGTGGCGTTCATGCTGCTCGACGCCGCCACTCCGGGCAAGCTCGGTGAGCTGCTGGTCGACCCGGAGCCGCACCCGGCGGTGTGGGTCTCGGCCACCGTGCACCTCGCCACCGGCGCGATCATCGCAGCCGCAATCATCTGATGAGCGGAAAGCCCGCACAGCATTCGGCGGGGAAGGACAAACGCACCCAGACGGTGATCTGGTCCGTGGTCGTGGGGGTCGTGGTCGTCGTCTGCGCCGTCGGCGCGTTCAGCGGTGACTCGGACACCTCCGTCCCCGCCCCGGCCGCCGACGAACGCTCCGGCACCGTGCCGATCCTCCGGGCCGCCGCCGACAGCCAGGGCATCTGCTACGGCTGGGAACTGCTCGACGTGTACGACGAGGTGAGCGTCGGCTCCAACCTCGGCGACGGCACCACAGTCGTCGACGCGCCCGGCTGCGCGCGCTGGATCGCGGTCTCCGCGAACGTCAGGTACACCTCGTCCAGCAGCGAGTCGGAGGACTCCGCCACGATCCGGATCAAGGGGTCGGACGACATCGAGTTCGCCGACCTCGCCGCGATCGAGACCCGGCTGGGTCGCTTCGGGCTGGACGAGGACGCGTTCCTCGACGACCCGGGCTGGGCCGTCACCCGGGCCGCCACGATCCTGCCGCTGCTCGCCGCCGAGCGCGGGCTCGCCGAGCCGGCCGCGACGCCCACCGCCGCGCCGTCCACCGCTGCCGCGCCGCTGCCGGACGCCGGCAACGACTTCTGGCGGGACCGCTGGGCCTACCTCCTCAGCTCGGTCGGACTGTTCCTGCTCGCCGCGCTGTTCATCGCCGTGGGCGTGCGGCAGCGCCGCAGCCACCGGGGACGGGTGCCCGCGCAGCGCGCCGGGGCGGGAGCCGCCGGACGTACCCGGAGCAGACGGTGACCGCCGACGTGGCCGCACGGCCGCGGTGGCGCCTGGCCCGCGCGGCGGTCCTGCTCGCGGTCTTCGTCTGCGCGGCCTGCGGCCTGGTGTACGAGCTGGCGCTGGTCGCGCTCGGCAGCTACCTGATCGGCGACACGGTCGGTCAGGCGTCGATCGTGCTCGGCGTGATGGTCTTCGCGATGGGCGTCGGCGCGCTGGTGGCGAAGCCGTTGCAGTCCCGGGCGGTGGTCTCGTTCGCGGTGATCGAGCTGACGCTGGCGCTGCTCGGCGGCCTGTCCGTGCTCGGCCTCTACGCCGCGTTCGCCTGGCTCGACCTGTACGGCCCGGCGCTCGTCGGCACCGCGTTCGTGCTCGGCCTGCTGATCGGCGCGGAGATCCCGCTGCTCATGGTGATGCTGCAACGCATCCGGGAGCAGTCCGCGGGCAGCGCGGTGGCCGACCTGTTCGCCGCCGACTACGTGGGCGCGCTGCTCGGCGGGCTGGCCTTCCCGTTCCTGCTGATCCCGGTCTTCGGCCAGCTCAAGGGCGCGCTCGTGGTGGGCGCGGTGAACGCGGTCGCCGGGGTCGCGCTCGTCTTCACCGTGTTCCGCGCCGACCTCAGCCGCCGGGCGCGGGCCGCGCTGGGCGTGGCCACCGCCGTGGTCGGCCTGCTCCTCGGGTACGCCTGGGTGACCGCCCACGACTTCGAGGTGACCACCCGCCAGCAGCTCTACCGCGACCCGGTGGTGCACGCCGAGCGCAGCCGCTACCAGGAGATCGTGCTGACCCGCTCGGTGCCCGAGCCCGGCCGCTCCGACACCGACCTGCGGCTGTTCCTCAACGGCGACCTGCAGTTCAGCTCGATCGACGAGTACCGCTACCACGAGGCGCTCGTGCACCCGGCGATGCGCGGGGCGCACGGCGACGTGCTGGTGCTCGGCGCCGGGGACGGGCTGGCCGCGCGGGAGATCCTCAAGTACCCGGACGTGCGTTCGGTGACGCTCGTCGACCTCGACCCGGCAGTGGTCGAGCTGGCCCGCCGCGAGCCGCAACTGCGCGAGCTGAACGGCGGCTCGCTCACCGACCCCCGGGTACGGGTGCTCAACCTTGACGCGTTCGCCTGGCTGCGTACCGCCACGGACCGCTTCGACGTGGTGATCGCCGACCTGCCCGACCCGGACGAGACGGCCACCGCGAAGCTCTACACGATCGAGTTCTACACGCTGATCCGGCCGGTGCTGGCCCCCGGCGGGCGGCTCGTGGTGCAGTCCGGGTCGCCCTACTTCGCACCCCGGTCGTACTGGTCGATCGAGCGGTCGATCCGCGAGGCCGGCTTCGCCACCGTGCCGTACCACGTTGACGTGCCGAGCTTCGGCGACTGGGGATTCGTGCTCGCCGCGCCGGGTGACGTGGCGCCGGAACTGGCGCTGCCGGACGACCGGCCGCCGCTGCGTTTCCTCACCCCGGAGGTGGTGGCCGCCGCCGCCACGTTCCCCGCCGACCGGGCCCGGCTGGACATGCCGGCCAACACGTTGTTGCGACCGAGGGTGCTGGACTACGCCCGCGAGGAGTGGCGCGGCTACTAGGTTTCGGGGCATGCCACCCGAATCGCCGCGCTACCGGCCGGGGATCGGCTGGCTGGTCCGCCGGCTGCCGACCCGGGCGATCCAGGCTGCGTCCTACCTCCAGGCGTTCGTGCTCTCCGGCGTGGTCACCGTGCTGGCCGTACGCGCGTACCTGAAGGCCGCCGACTATCCACAGCTCGGCGGCGGCGGGCTGCACATCGCGCACGTGCTCTGGGGCGGCCTGCTGCTCGCCGTGGGTCTGGGCATCCCGCTGGTCTTTCTCGGCGGCGGCGCCCGCAGCGGCGGGGCGGTGATCGGCGGCATCGGGTTCGGCCTGTTCATCGACGAGGTGGGCAAGTTCGTCACCACCGGCACCGACTACTTCTACGCCCCCGCCGCCGCCATCATCTACGTCGCGTTCGCGCTGCTGGTCCTGCTCACCCAGGCGGTACGCGGGCGCACCGGCCGCTCCCGGCTCACCCCCGCCGAACGCACCGCCAACGCGCTGGACGTGGTGCTCAGCGGCCTGCCCGGCGGATTGACCGACAGGCGGCGGATCGCCGTGCTGCGTCTCGTGCAGGGCACCGGACCGGCCACCGAGACGGCGGTGGCGCAACTGCTGGACGCCGTACCCCGCCGGGAGCCGCCGCCGGTGCGGTTCTGGCAGCGAGCGGCGGACCGGGCCCGGCGTCTCGCCGTCTGGGCGGCCGGACGCCGCTGGCTCATCTGGCCGGTGGTGGTCTATCTGGTGGTGGAGCCGGTGCTCACCGTGCTGGCCGTGTTCCTCGACGGCGTGACCGGGCACCTGGGCGAGGAACGGGAGTGGGGTGCGATCCTCGGTGTCAGCGCCAGCGCGCTGATCACGGCCGTGCTCGGCCTGTGGGCCGCCTGGCTGCTGCGCCGCGACCGGGCCGAGGCGTTCCGGCTGTTCAAGCTGGCGCTCCTGGTCGACCTGCTGTTCGGGCAGGTCTTCAACTTCACCGTCAACCAGTTCGGCGCGGTCTCCGCGGTCGCGCTCGACCTGGCGCTGCTCGGTGTGGTCACCGCCGAGCACCGCCGGCTGCGCCGCGCCGCGGACCGGTGAGCCGTTCCGACATGCTGACCTGGTGCGAGATCGCTACGGTGGTCACCTGATCCAGGAAAGGGAGAATCATGGCCGATGCTCCGGGCACCGCGCCCCGCGCGCGTCCCAGTGTGGTGACGCTTTCCAGCTGGCTGCTCATTCTCGTCGCCGCGATCCAGGTGGTGAACCTGATCGTGGCGCTGACCGTCGCGGGCACCGTCCGCGACGTCCTCACCGACGCGTACGCGGGCTCCTCGGCCGAGGGGGCCGCCGACATCGCGTACGTGTTCAGCATCGTCACGGCGATCGTGTCGCTGCTGATCGCGGCCGGGCTCGTCGTGCTCGCGCTGCTGAACAACAGGGGCAAGAACGCCTCCCGGATCACCACCTGGGTGCTGGGCGGCATCCTGCTCTGCTGCACCGGCGGCGGGCTGCTCACCGGCCTCACCGGTGGCATGACCGGCGGCACCGCCACGGGTGACATGCCCAGCCCGGACGAGATCCAGCGCCGGCTCGACGACGCTCTGCCGTCCTGGTACACCCCGGTCAACCTGCTGCTGGGCCTGGTGGCGCTGCTCGCCCTGCTGGCCGCGCTGATCCTGCTGGCGCTGCCGAAGGCGAACGAGTTCTTCCGCAAGCCCAAGGCCGGCTGGGAGCCGCCGGTACCGGGCGGCGCGTACCCGGCGGCCCCGGGGCACGCGGGTGACCCGTCGTACCCGTCGTACCCGTCGTACCCGCCGGCTCCCGGCACCCCGCCGCCGTCCACGCCGGGCGGTCCGCCGCCGTCGGCCGGTCAGCCGCCGGCCGGGCCGGCCGGTCAGCCGGGCGAGCGCCGCGACCCGGAGCCGCCATCCGGAAGTTGACGTCCGGATTGAGGCGACGCCGACGATCCCTCCGAGTAGGTTGCATCCGACGCCTACCGGAGGGATCAGTCGTGTCGTACCCCGATCGGGCCGCCCCCCGCCGGCCGGGCGCCGTCCTCGCCGCGGTGGCGGTGCTGCTGGCGATGGCGGTCGGCGCCGTGGCGTACGCGGTGGCGAACCTCGCCGTCACCGGCGGCACGGTGGACCGGTTCCGGGCCGCCGCGGCGGACGAGACCGGCGCGAGCGGCGGCGACATCGACCAGGTGGCCGGCCTGCTGCGCGCCTCGACCTACCTCGCCGCCGTGCTCGGCGTGCTGGCCGCGCTGCTGCTGGTCGGGCTGGCGCTCGGCCTGCTCGCCGGCCGGTCCGGGGCCCGCGTGGGAACCTGGGTCGTCGCCGGCACCGGCCTGCTCTGCGGCTGTTGCGGGCTGGCGTTGCTGGTCGGCCAGCGGGCCGCCCCGTTGCAACTCGGCCCCGAGGACCGGATCACCGCCGACCTGCTCGGGCTGGTCGGGGACGCCTACCCGGGGTGGTGGATCCCGGTGAACGCGGTGGTCTCGGTGGCGCAGATCCTCGGCTATCTGGTGGTCGCCGCGCTGCTCACGTTGCCGTCGGCCGGCGCGTTCCTGCGCAGCGGCACCGGACCGGCGCGGCCGTCCGGGTACGGCGCCACCGTGTCCGGCGCGCCCGTCTCCGGGCCGACGCCCTGGGGACCGCCGCCCGGCCTGCAACAAACGTCCGCCCCGCCCGCGTCCGCCCCGCCCGCGTCGCCGTGGGCCGCACCGCCGCCTCCCGAGGACCGCCCATGACCGGTGACACCCACCCCTCCCGGCGCCGTGCCCTGGTCACCGGCGCCAGCCTCGGCATCGGCGAGGCGTTCGCCCGGCGGCTCGCCGCCGACGGCTGGGACCTCGTCCTGGTGGCCCGGGACGCCACCCGGCTCGACGCGCTCGCGACCGAGCTGACCGGCCGGCACGGCGGCGACGCGGAGACGATCGCGGCCGATCTGTCCACCGAGGACGGTTGTGYGACGGTCGAGCGCCGGCTTGCYGACGGCCCACCGGTCGACCTGCTGGTGAACAACGCGGGGATCAGCTTGAACACCTCGTTCGTCCGGTCGCCGGTGGCCGACGAGGCGCGGCTGGTACGGCTCAACGTGCTCGCGGTGCTGCGTCTGACCCACGCCGCGCTCGGCCCGATGATCGAACGAGGGCAAGGGGCAGTGATAAATGTCTCTTCCGTTGCGGGCTTCGGTGTCCCCATGCCGGGATCCACGTACTCGGCCAGCAAGGCGTGGGTGACGAATTTCAGCGAGTCGATCGGCCAGTCCGTCGCGCCGCTCGGCGTACGGGTGATGGCGCTCTGCCCCGGCTACACCCGCACCGGCATCCACGAGCGGGTCGGCATCGACATGTCGCGCCTGCCCGCCTGGGCCTGGCTGCGTGCCGACGATGTGGTCGCCGAAGGGCTCCGTGACCTGCATAAAGGCAAGTTCGTGAGTGTCCCGGACTGGAAGTACAAGGTGGCGGTCGCCGGGCTGCGGTACGCCCCGAAGCGCCTGCTGCGGGGCTTCCGCCGGGACACCCGGGGCGCGGTCGACCGGCGACGCGGCTGAGCGGCGGCGGGGCCGGTCGGCGGCCGACCTCGATGGACGGTCGCGCAGCGTAGCCGCTCATCGCCACCCATCGGTCGCCCACTGGGTTGACCAGGGCGGACCCCGAGCACGGCTCTCAGACTTGCGAAGTACTCTCTTGGGCCATGGGCGACCGCGACGACCTGCGCAAATTCATCAGTGACCTGGCTGTGGTCCACGGCCGGGTGGTGCTCTCGTCGGGCCGCGAGGCGGACTGGTACGTGGATCTGCGCCGGGTCACGCTCCATCACGAAGCGGCTCCGTTGATCGGTCGGGTCATGCTCGATCTGACCGCCGACTGGGCGTACGACGCGGTTGGTGGGCTGACCCTGGGCGCCGATCCGGTGGCCGCCGCCATGTTGCACGCCTCGGCCGGCACCGACGGCGCGGTGGACGCGTTCGTGGTCCGTAAGGAGGGCAAGGCGCACGGCCTCCAGCGCCGGATCGAAGGTCCGGACGTGGCCGGTCGCCGGGTCCTGGCGGTTGAGGACACCTCCACCACTGGCGGAAGTGTTTTGACGGCGGTCGAGGCATTACGCGAGGCGGGGGCCGAAGTGGTGGGTGTGGCGGTTATTGTTGATCGAGGCGCCGGCGACGCGGTGCGAGCCGCCGGATTGCCCTATCGGGCGGCCTATACGTTGGCTGACCTCGGCCTTGTGGCGTAAAAGTCTGCCGATTCGGATCTGCTGATATGCAGGCGGATCGATGCTGCTGGTGGAAGGATGGAATACGTGGGAACTGCGTTGGCTGAAATGACCATGCCTCAGATCTCGCCGCTTGCCGGCGAGCCGATCGAACGCGCCGACGCCGAGCGGCTTGCGGGGGTCCTCAAGGCCCTCGCGGACCCCGCACGGCTGCGGCTGCTCAGCCTGATCCAGTCGGCTCCCGAGGGGGAGGCGTGCGTGTGTGACCTCACCGCGCCGCTCGGCCTCTCGCAGCCGACGGTCAGCCACCACCTGCGAATCCTCACCGAGGCCGGCTTGCTGGAGCGGGAGAAGCGCGGGGTCTGGGCGTACTACCGGCTGGTGCCGTCCGCGATCGCCACGATCGCGGATCTGCTCACCCCGCCGCGGAAGCGGGCCACCAAGAAGGCTCGCTGAAACCTTTCGGGCCGGCCCGTAGAGGGTCGTCCCGGCCGGGTGCCCGGTGGCGTGCGAGGGGTGGCGCCATCAGCGCACGATGACGGCTGCGGCCGTTCGTGTGACCCGGTTCGATCAGTCATGCCGAAGGCCGGTCCTCGCCCGAGGGCCGGCCTTCGGTGTCTGAACCGTGCTCAGCGGCGGTGCTGCCCGCCGTCTCCGTGGCCCGGCCGGTGCTCCTCGATGCCCTCGCGAGCCGCCTCCACGGTGCCGGCCACGGTCGCCGCGGTGATCACCGCGACCGCCTCGCCGCGCTTGCGCGCACGCCGGTCCCGCAGGAACTCGAAGAAGATCGGCAGCACCGAGATCACGATGATCAGCGCGACCACCGGCAGGATGTACCTGTCGATCTTGTCGCCGATGGCGTCGTAGATCTGCCGGGCCAGCAGGTAGCCGATCAGCAGGATGCCGTCGACCCAGAGGACCGCGCCCACCACGTTCCACACGAAGAACTGGCGGGCCGACATGCCGAGCACGCCGGCCACCGGGTTGAGGAACGTCCGCACGATCGGGATGAACCGGGCCAGCACCACCGCCTTCGCCGGCCCGAACTTCTGGAAGTAGTACTCGGCCTTCTCCACGTACTCCCGCTTGAACAGACGGGAGTTGGGCTTGTCGAACATGCGGCGGCCGTACCGGGCACCGAGCCAGTGCCCGAGCTGCGCGCCGACGATGGCGCAGAGCGGCCCGCCGATCAGCAGCCCGGCCAGGGACAGGCGGGTGCCGTCGCCGAAGATGGCGTCGGCCACCGGGGAAGCGGCCACCCCGGCCAGGAACAACAGCGAGTCGCCCGGGAAGAAGAAGCCGACCAGCAGCCCGGTCTCGGCGAAGAGAATGACCCAGACGCCGATCATGCCGAAGGTGTGGATGAGGTCCTTCGGATCGAGCGGGTTCAGCGCCACGCTCTCGGAGAACATCCGTGTCTTCTCTGCTGTGTCCACGGCCACACAGGGTACCCCGGCCCGGTCCGGCATTTCGGCCGGACCGGGCGTCCTCGTCAGAGGCGGGGATCGACGGGCTCGGACTCGCAGGCGAGGATCGCGAACACCAGCTCGTGGCGGCGCCAGAGCGGCGCGTCCTCGGCCAGGGCGTCCAGCGCGGCCAGGCCGAGGCCGTGCTCGCGCAGCGCGAGCCCGCGCTTGCGACCCAGCGAGCGCCGGCGCAACGCGGCGAGCTGACGTGCGTCCGTGTAACCGGGACCGTAGATGATCCGCAGGTACTCGCGGCCCCGGCACTTGATCCCCGGCTGCAGCAGCGGGCCCTTCGGACCACGGGCGGCCAGGCCCGCGTACGGCTTGACCACCATGCCCTCGCCGCCGGCCGCGGTGAGCGCCAGCCACCACTGCGTCGCGTCCGCCACCGCCGACTCGTCGGACAGGTCCACCACCCGCCGCCGGGTCGGGGTGAAGAACTCCGGGTCGGCGGCGCAGAGCCGGTCGGCCAGCGCCAGGTGCCAGCCGTGGTCGCGGTCGGCGTAGCTCACCCCGGCCCCGGCCAGCACCGCGAACGGTGCCAGCGTCACCCCGCGCAGCCCGTCGGTCGGCCGGACGTACGCCCGGTAGGCCGCCGAGTAGGCGGTCACCTCGGCGGCCCGCTCGGCCATCCGGTCACGCAGCCCGTCCACCGGCAGCCCGCGCGCGGCGGCCGAGTCCAGCGCGGCGAGCACCGGCGGCAGCGCCGCCCGCCCGGCCGCGCCCACCCCGGCGTACTGCTCGCGGATCAGCCCGCTCGCCTTCGCCGACCAGGGCAGCAGCTCGGCGTCGAGCAGCAGCCAGTCGGTGCCCAGCTCGGCCCAGAGACCGGCGGTGGTGACCGCGGCGCGCACCCGGGCCAGCAGCTCGCCGTCGAGCGGCGGACCGAAGAACGGCCTGCCGGTACGGGTGTGCACCACCCCGCCGTCGAACCGGCCCGGCTCCCGCTCCACGAGCACCACCGCCCGCGAGCCCATGTGCTTCTCCTCGCAGACCACCCGGTCGACACCGGCCGCCCGGTAGTCGGCGAACGCCTCGGCCGGGTGCTCCAGGAACCCCTCGACAGTCGACGTGGAGCAGGGCGCCATGGTCGGCGGCAGCCACACCAGCCGGCCCGGGTCGACAGCGAAGCGGCTCATCACCTCCAGCGCGGCGGCGGCGTTCTCGGCCGGCACTGTGAGCGACCCGTACGGGTGGGTGACGTGGCGTCGCCCGGTCACGTCGGCCAGGTCCAGCACGGTGTCCGGCCGCACGGGCGCGACCGGGACCAGCGGCCGGGCCGGGGCGTACCACTCCTTCACCGCCGGTACGGCGACCAGCTCCTTCTCCGGGTAGCGCAGCGCGGTCAGCTTTCCGCCGAACACGCAACCGGTGTCCAGGCAGATGGTGTTGTTCACCCACTCCGGCTCGGGAGTCGGCGTGTGCCCGTACACGACCATCGCCGAGCCCCGGTAGTCGCGCGCCCACGGGTAGCGCACCGGCAGGCCGTACTCGTCGGTCTCGCCGGTGGTCTCGCCGTAGAGCGCGAACGACCGCACCCGGCCGGACGCCCGCCCGTGGTACGCCTCCTTCAGCCCGGCGTGCGCCACCACCAGCCGGCCGCCGTCGAGCACGAAGTGGCTCACCAGGCCGTCGATGAACGTCTCCACCTCGGCGACGAACTCCGGCGGCTCCGCGGCGAGCTGCTCCATCGTCTCGGCCAGACCGTGGGTCAGCCGGACGTCCCGGCCGCGCAGCTTGCGCTGCAGCTTCTGCTCGTGGTTGCCCGGCACGCTGATCGCGTGGCCGGCCGCCACCATGCCCATCACCAGGCGGAGCACGCCGGGGGAGTCCGGGCCGCGGTCCACCAGGTCACCGACGAACACCGCGGTACGCCCCGACGGGTGCTCCGCGTCCACCGGGCGGCCCGCGTCGTCGCGTCGCAGCACGTAGCCGAGCCGGGACAGCAGCGCCTCCAGCTCGGTACGGCAGCCGTGCACGTCCCCGATCACGTCGAACGGGCCGGTCAGCTCGCGCCGGTCGTTGAACAGCTTCTCGTAGCGGATCTCCGCGGCGTCGATCTCCTCCACGCCGCGCAGCACGTGCACCTTGCGGAAGCCCTCGCGGGCCAGCCGCCCGTACGACTGCCGCAGGTCGCGGCGCATCCGGTTGAGCACCTGCCGGCCGAACGTGCGGTCGGTGCGCGCCTCGGTACGCTCCCAGGCCACCGCCTCCGGCACGTCCAGCACGATCGCCACCGGCAGCACGTCGTGCTCCCGGGCGACCCGGATCAGCCCGGCGCGGGCGTGCGGCTGGAGGTTCGTCGCGTCGACCACTGTCAGCAGGCCGCGCCGCAGCCGGATGGCGGCGACGTGGTGCAGCGCGTCGAACGCGTCGGCGGACGCGGACTGGTCGTTCTCGTCGTCGGCGACCAGGCCGCGGAACGTGTCCGAGGAGAGCACCTGGCTGGGCGCGAAGTGCCGCCGGGCGAACGTGGACTTGCCGGAGCCGGAGACGCCGACGAGCGCCACCAGTGCCAGCTCGGGGATGTCCAGGACGGTCATCGGTTCGTCGCCTCCTTTCGGTCGTCGCTGGTGTTCTCGTTGCGGTCGGCGCGGGTGAGCACCGCCATCTGGGTCGGCGCGCCCACCTCCGGGTCGTCGTCGCCGACACCGCCGACGACAGCCGTGTAGCCGTGCGCCRCCGCCACCTGATCCACCCAGGCCGCGAACTCGGCCCGGGTCCACTCGAACCGGTGGTCCGCGTGCCGGAACCGGCCCGGCCCGAGCCCCTCGTAGCGGACGTTGTACTCGACGTTCGGGGTGGTCACCACCACCGTGCCCGGCCGGGCGTGACCGAACACCGCGTCCTCCAGCGCGGGCAGGCGCGGCGGATCGAGGTGCTCCACGACCTCCATCAGCACCGCCGCGTCGTACCCCCGGAGCCGGTCGTCGCGGTAGGTCAGCGCCGACTGCCACAGCCGGATCCGGTCCCGCTGCCGCTCCGGCAGCCGGTCCAGGCGCAGCCGCCGGGCCGCCAGGCCGAGCGACCGGTCGGACACGTCGACGCCCACCACCTCGGTGAAGCGCCGGTCCGCGACGAGCGCGGTCAGCAGCGCGCCGCCACCGCAGCCCAGATCCAGCACCCGGCTCGCACCGCTGTCCCGCAGCGCGGCGAGCACCGCCTCGCGCCGCCGTACCGCCAGCGAGGCGCGGCGGACGTCCTCCACCACCGGCGCTTCTCCGGGCGCGGGGTCGATGCTGTCGTCGGCGGGCGGCTCGTCGGCCAGGCGCAGCTCGGTCAGGCGGGCCATCGCCACGCCCGCGAGCGCCCGGCGGTGCGCCAGGTAGCGCCGCGTGATCAGGGCCCGCTCCGGATGACCGGCCAGCCAGCCGGCGCCCGCGCGCAGCAGCTTGTCCACCTCGTCCGGCGCCACCCAGTAGTGCTTCGCGTCGTCGAGCACCGGCAGCAGCACGTACAGGTGGTTGAGGGCGTCCGCGAGCCGCAGCGTGCCGGTCAGCGTCAGGTCGACGTAGCGGCTGTCACCCCACTCCGGGTACGTCTCGTCGAGCGGGATCGGGGTGGCCGTCACGGTCCAGCCCAGCGGGGCGAAGATCCGTACCGCCAGCTCCGCGCCGCCCCGGCAGCGCAGCACCGGCACCCGTACGGTCAGCGGGATCGCGGTCGCGGCCAGTTCGGGACGGTCACGCGACTCGCCCCGCAGCGCGGAGCGGAACACCTTCGACAGCGCCGACGAGAGCAGGCTGGAGGCCGCGTACGGGCGGTCGTTGACGTACTGCCCGAGCGCGAAGCCCTCCGGCGCGCGGTTCTTCCGGCCCCCGCCCAGCCTGAGTGGATCGACCTCGACCAGCAGCGCCGCCGTGCAGCGCGCCTCGTCCGCCTCCGGGTAGAACACATGCGCGGCGCCGGCGGGCAGATCGAAGGTCTGCACGCGGTCCGGATGCTTCACCAGGAGGTGGCCGAGGTCGGTCGCGGGGCGGTGGGTCGTGGTCAGGGTCAGTAGCACTTGTCGATGATCTCGTTGTTTTCTGGTTTTTGTCGTGGGGGTTTCCGGGGGAGCCCGGCCCGCTCCGGGCGGTCAGGCTTGATCCCTGCGCAGGCCGGGCTCCCCCGGAAACCTGACGTGGTACCCGTCGCGTCGACCTGTGCTGCTTGGTGGTTCTGCTTCTATGTGGTGGTGCCCCGCCGACCTGCGGTCGGCGGGGCACCTTTGTGCTTCTCGTCAGGCTACGAAGCGGGTCTTGCGGCGGCGGGTCAGCACGTAGCCGACCGCGCCGGCGGCGAGCAGCAGCGCACCGAGGCCGGCGATCAGGCCGGTGGAGGAACCGGTGATCGGCAGCGTGCCGCCGTCACCGCCGCCCTGGCCACCGTCGCCGCCACCCGGCGCCGCGTTGACGACGACCTTGGCGGTGTCGTTGGCCGGCTTCAGGTCACGGTAGAAGCCGCCGTCGCACTCGCACGGCACGTTGATCTTCACGAGGCCGGTGTCGTTGGCGATCACCTTGTCGATCTTCAGGCCGAACTCCAGCTTCACGGTGTCCCCGGCCTTCAGGAACGAGTCGAAGTAGCAGCGGTAGTGACGCGCGCCCGGCTTGCCCGGCTCACCCCACTCGTCGCCCTTCACCGGGAAGCAGTTCTCCGGCACGGCGGTCGTGGTGGTGCCCTTCGGCACGTCGAAGGTCAGGTACGTGACCGAGCTGCCGGAGCGGCTGTAGTCGAGCGTGGCCGGGCCGTTGTTGCGCAGCCCCACCGTCGCCTTGACGGTCGCGCCCGCCTTGCCGGTGACCGACGCGCCGAGCGCCTCCAGGTCGGTGCTGTTGTTGCCGGTGACCTTCACCTGCAGGTACGAGGCGTTGTTCTCCGGCCGCGGGTCGGCCTGGAAACCCCGCGCGGCGGCGCGGCCGGCGGCCTCGGCCAGCGTCAGCTTGCCGTCGGTGCCCGGCTTGCCGATGGTCACGTCGTAGTTGCCGAGGTAGTTCTCGAAGTCCTCGAACTCGTCCGGCGTCATCCAGATGATCTCGCCGTACCGGTTGCCGGGCGCCATGGTGTCCGCGCCGAGCGCGTACGGCAGCGTCGCGCCGAACGTGCTGCCGCCGGGGAGCTCCTCGTCGAACCGGCAGGTGCGCAGCTCGTCACCGACGTACGTGCAGTTGCTGTAGTGCTTGGCGGCGTTCATGCCGTAGTCGTTGTAGAAGACGACGGCGGCGCCCTTGGCGGTGGTCTCGCCGACGTTCGTCACCTTCAGCGGCGCGGTGAAGCCCTTGCCCGGAGCGGCCGACACCGTGGTCTCCGGGCCGGCGGCCAGGTCGACGCCCTCACCGACGCGCACCTTGGCCTCGTGCGAGACGCTGTCGACGCCGTTCGCCGACAGCGTCACCTTGAGCGTGCCGGTGTCGCCGTCCTGGGCCTTGCCGGTGGGCTTGATCTGCACCGGGAAGACGCCGGACAGACCCCACTCGTCGAGCTCCACCTCCCAGGGCGTCGTGCACACGAGCACGTTCGCCGACGGCGAGGTGCAGTCCGTACCGGTGTTCTCCTCCTCGCCGACGGTCACCTTGCCGGCGAGGCCGGTGAGGTCGTAGCGGACGGTGAGGTCGTGCAGCACGACCGAGGTCGAACTGCGGATGATGCTGTAGTCGATCTTGCCGTCCGAGTCGGCGGCGATCGTCGTGTCGCTGAAGTAGACGCCGAGCTTGACCTTGGGGTCAGCCGCGAAGCCGGGTGTGGCGGAGGCRGCGACGAACGCGCCTGCGACGCCCAACCCGGCGAGCAGACGCCGGCTGGAGTTGCTGAGCATGTGGAGGGTCCTCCCGTGGGGGTGATCAGGTGGAGCCCACGGAGCTTAAAGATTCCTTAAGGGATCGCGTTGTCCCAGATGATGAATATTGACCGAACGGATGATCGTCGCCGCCGCAATGTTCCAGCCGCCCGGGACCGTCCTTCAAACGGACACCGGGAGGTGCAGTGACGTACGAGGAGTTCGCCGACGCGCGGTTGGGCGCCCTGCTGCGGTACGCGGTCATGCTGACCGGAGACCCGCACCAGGCCCAGGACCTGGTGCAGGACACCATGGTCCGGGTGCAGCTGCACTGGCGGCGGGTGGCTCGCAGCGACGCCCCGGAGCGATACGTGCGACGCATGCTCACCAACCAGTTCATCGACTGGCGGCGCGGCTCGTGGGCCCGGCGCGTGCTGCTGCGCGGCGACGTCGACGACTCGGTGCCCGCGTCCGCCGACCACGCCCAGTCTGCAGTCGACCGGGACCAGGTCCGCTCCTGGCTGTCCCGACTGCCCCGGCGGCAGCGCGCCGCGCTGGTGCTGCGCTACTACGAGGACCTGCCGGACGGGGAGATAGCCGAGATCCTCGGCTGCGCCGTGGGCACCGTCCGGTCCAGCATCTCGCGCGCGCTGGCCACCCTCCGAGCCGAACTCGTGGAGGTCTCCTGATGATCGAGGACGAGCTGCGGGCCGCGTTCGCCCGCCTCGAGGAGTCGACCCCGCCCGTCGGCCCGGTCCGGGCCGCCGTCGACCGGGCGGTGATCACCCGCCGTCGACGCCGTCGGCGCGTACGCCTGGCCGGCACGGCGCTGGCGGTCGCCGCCGTCGCGTTGGTCGGCTTCACCGCCATGGCGCCCCGGCCACCGGCGCCCACGGCGGCGCCCCTGCTCGCCACGCCGGATCCGGAGCCCGGCGGCGCGCTGAACCTGCTGCTGCTCGGCGTCGACCAGTCGGCCGGCAGCCGCCGTGCCGACTCGGTGCTGCTGGTGCACGTGCCGGCCGACCGGAGCCGGCTCTACCTGGTGTCGCTCCCGCGTGACCTGCTGGTGCCGGCGCCGGGCGGAACGGAGAAACTCAACGCGACCTTCTCCCGCGCCACCGGTTCGGGCACCGACCTGGCGGCCGGCTACCGGGCGACCCGCCAGGCGGTCGCCCGGCTGACCGGGGTACGCGTCGACGCGGGCGCGGTGCTCACGTACCCGGGGGCCCGTGACCTGACCGACGCGGTCGGCGGCGTGCCGGTCTGCCTGCCGGAGCCGGTTCGCTCGGTGCACACCGAGCGGCGCTTTCCCGCCGGATGCCAGCGGCTCGACGGCGCGGCGGCGGTGGACCTGCTGCGGCAGCGGTACGGCCTGCGCGACGGCGGACTGGACCGCGACCGCAACGCGGCCCGCTACGCCGCCGGCCTGCTCCGCCAGATGCGTGAGCGGGGAACGGCGACCGATCCGGCGCAACTCAACCGGCTGCTCATCCGGATCGGCCCGGCCGTCACTGTCGACGCCGGTGACCTGTCGTTGCCGGCGCTGGTGGGCGCGACCGCCCGGGCCGGCGCCGCCGAGCCGGTCGCGGTCGCCTTCCCGGTGCTCGCCGAGTGGAACGGTCGCGGGTACGAGGCGGACCCCGAACTCACCCCGGGGTTCCTGGACGCGCTGCGGGCCGACCGGCTGGGGGAATGGGCCGCCGCCCATCCGGCCCGGGTCACCGGCCTGCGGTGACCCGGGCGCCGGATCAGCGGTAGTCGTCCTCGTCGGCGGTGACGACGCGGGCCTGCTCCATGGCGTCCCAGTCGTCGACCTCCAGGCCGCGGTGCGGCTCGCCGTCGCTGTCGTCGGTCACCGTGGTGGCCTGCTCGACCGCGTCGGCCGGCTCGGCCTCCAGGTCCCGCTCCTCCGGGGCGAGGTGGTCACTGGGCGCGAAGTCCTCGTCGGGCTGACCCATCGTCCCTCCCTGTCTCCGTGCGGGCATCGTCCCCACCACCGTACGGGCTGGTCCGGGTCGCCGCCCGGCGGCGGGCGGAACGCGGAGTCGGCGATTGTCCCGCTCCTGGCGCGCGGCCGGTGCCAGGATGGTTGCCATGGGCTTTCTGATCCGACTGGCGATCACGGCGGTCGCGTTGTGGATCGCGACGCTKATCGTGCCCGGGGTGGAGGTGAGCGGCCGTAACACCGGCAACAACGTGCTCACCCTGATCGTGGTGGCGCTGGTCTTCGGTGTCGTGAACGCGGTGCTCAAGCCGCTCATCAAGGTGTTCGGCTGTGTGTTCTACCTGCTCACGCTCGGCCTGTTCGCGCTGGTGGTGAACGCGCTGCTGTTCATGCTGACCGACTGGATCGCCGGTCTGCTGAAGCTCCCGTTCCACGTGGACGGGTTCTGGRCCGCCTTCTGGGGCGCCATCGTGGTGGCGGTGGTGAGCTGGCTGATCRGCGTCGTCGTTCCGGACCGGCTGGAGAATCGGTGAGCAGCGCCCGGGCCGGTTGTGCCCCGTGCGCGCTCCTACGGGATACTGCCCGCGGTGGACAGCGCGGTCCGGCGCACCCGTGGACGTGAGCGACCGGAACGGTCGCGCCCATGGAAGACAGCGGCCTGCACGGCCGAGAGCGGTAAGTAAGGAGCGTTCGACATGCCCATCGCTTCCCCTGAGGCTTACGCGGAGATGCTGGACCGGGCCAAGGCCGGCCGGTACGCGTACCCCGCGATCAACGTGACCTCCTCGCAGACGCTGAACGCGGCGCTCAAGGGCTTCGCCGACGCGGAGAGCGACGGCATCATCCAGGTCTCCACCGGCGGCRCGGAGTACCTGTCCGGCCCGTCCGTGAAGGACATGGTGACCGGCGCGGTGGCGTTCGCCGCGTACGCCCACGAGGTCGCCAAGAAGTACCCGGTGAACATCGCGCTGCACACCGACCACTGCCCGAAGGACAAGCTGGACAAGTTCGTCCGGCCGCTCATGGCCATCTCGCAGGAGCGCGTCAAGGCCGGCCAGGAGCCGCTGTTCCAGTCGCACATGTGGGACGGCTCGGCCGTGCCGGTGGCGGAGAACCTGGAGATCGCCGAGCAGCTCCTCACCGAGGCCGCCAAGGGCAAGATCGTCCTGGAGATCGAGGTCGGCGTCGTCGGCGGCGAGGAGGACGGCGTCGAGAACGCCATCAACGACAAGCTCTACACCACCGTCGAGGACGGCCTGGCCATGGTCGACGCGCTCGGCCTGGGCGAGAAGGGGCGTTACATGGCGGCGCTGACCTTCGGCAACGTGCACGGCGTCTACAAGCCGGGCAACGTCAAGCTGCGCCCCGAGGTGCTCAAGCAGATCCAGGACGCGGTCGGCGCCAAGTACGGCAAGGACAAGCCGCTCAGCCTGGTCTTCCACGGCGGCTCCGGCTCGCTGCTCTCGGAGATCCGGGAGGCGCTGGACTACGGCGTGGTGAAGATGAACATCGACACCGACACCCAGTACACCTTCACCCGCCCGGTCGCGGACCACATGTTCCGCAACTACGACGGCGTGCTGAAGGTCGACGGCGAGGTCGGCAACAAGAAGATGTACGACCCGCGCGTCTGGGGCAAGGCCGCCGAGGCCGGCATGGCCGCCCGCGTGGTCGAGGCCTGCGAGCACCTGCGCTCCACCGGCACCACCATGAAGTGACCCTCCGCGTGTAAGGAAGGGCCCCTTGTTAACGCCGTGCGTTAACAAGGGGCCCTTCCTCTACCGGAGGCGTTAAAAGGGGGCCCTTCCTTTCACTGCACCAGCAGGCGGACGGCGTCGCGTACGTCGTCGGTCAGGTGGATCGTGTGCGACAGGTCGCCGAACGGGGACGCGGCGAACAGCGGCCGCAGCAGCGACTCCACCGGCAGCTCCGTGGTCCAGTACGCGCGGTCCAGGAACACGTACGCCCCGCTCGCCCCGTCGGTGCCGTAGAACGTCTTCGTGGCCGCCTGGAACACCTCCTGCACGGTGCCGGCCTTGCCTGGTGCGAACACGATCCCGCCCCGGGCCAGCCGCAGGATCGTGTCCTCCCGGATGGCGTTGGAGAAGTACTTCGCGATCCGGCCCGCGAACAGGTTCGCCGGCTCGTGGCCGTACAGCCAGGTGGGGATGGCCAGCCCGCCGGACCGGGCCCACTCGGTGCCGGGCGCCGACGGACGGGGCGACGGCAGCGACGGGCCGTCCGCGTACCGCTTGCGCACCGCCAGCGCCGCCGCCGTGTACCGCTCGTGGTCGGTGAAGTCCGGCGCGACGGCGAGCGTGTCGATCGCGGCGGACAGCTCCTCGGCCGGCCACGCCGCGAGGAACGCGCCGAGGTTCGCCGCCTCCATCACGCCCGGACCGCCGCCGGTCACCACCAGGCGGTCGGCCCGCGCCAGCTCCCAGCCCAGCACCGCCGCCATCCGGTACGCGACGCTGCCGCGCGGCACCGCGTGCCCGCCCATCACGCCCACCACCGACTGCGGGCCGTGCGCGGCCAGCCACGACCGGGTGGCGTCGGCCAGCGCGTTGTCCACACCGTGGTCGTGCAGTCGCTGCCCGAGCGCCTCGCGTACGTCCGGCAGCGCGCCGCCGTGCGCCCGGAAGTGCGCGTACACCCGGGTGTCGTACATCCCGGCGAACCCGCTCTCGGCGAACCCGGCGGCCAGCTCGTCGGCCGTGTAGAGGTGCGACGGCTGGGTCGGGTAGGGCAGCCCGGAGAACGGCGGGACCACGTTGGCGCCCCGCCGGACCAGGTCCGCGCCCACCTCGCGGCCGGCGAACCGGCAGCCCACGAAGAGCGTGCCGGTGACGTCGACGTGGCGCAGGTCGGGGACCGGGTCGAGGTCGAGGCGGAGGCCCTGCACGGTCAGCCCGGCCAGGGTCCCCCCGGCCAGCCGCTGCTCGAACGCGGTGCGGGTCTCGATCTCGTTGACGTGGGGCGCGTGCGGCTCGATGACGTCCGCGGGTGGTGGGGTCGGCACCCCGTCATCCTGCCTCCGCACGGCAAGTGCCGAAACCGGGGGCGGGAACGACAGGAGCCCGGCGGGCACGCCGCCGGGCTCCTGCGTAACCGGGTCCTGGGGAGGCTCCGGATCTGTATTTGTAGTGCAAGAACCACGTCGGCGGCATGGGCCGCGGGTACGTGTGCTCCCGCCGCAGGCGTGACGAAACCCTCAGCCGTTCAGCCAACCGTACGGGCGAGGCCCCTCGCGTACCCGATGGCGAAGCGGGTTGAATGGGGCGATGCAGAACCTGTTGCCTGAGCCACCGGCCACCCTGCTCCCGGCCCACGAGGAGGCCGACGCCGCGCTGGCGGCGGCGGCCGAGCAGGGCACCGACGAGGCGTACGCCGAGGTCGCGGCCCGCTTCCCGACCTACAGTGCGGCCTGGGCCGCGCTGGCCGGCCGCGCGCTCGCCGCGGGCCAGGTCGTCACGGCGTACGCGTACGCCCGCACCGGCTACCACCGGGGCCTCGACCAGCTGCGCCGCAGCGGCTGGAAGGGCCACGGCCCGGTGCCCTGGTCGCACGCGCCCAACCAGGGCTTCCTGCGCTGCCTCTACGTGCTGTCCCGCGCGGCGGGCGAGATCGGCGAGGCGGACGAGGCGGCCCGGTGCGCCCAGTTCCTCCGTGACTGCGACCCGGCCGCCGGAGACGCGCTCTCCGGCGACTGACCACTGCCGCGACGGCCGGTCCCCACCCGGGTACCGGCCGTCGCGCCCGTCCTACAGCCCTTCCGCCACCGACGCGGCGATCTTCAGCCAGGCGTCCCGGGTGGCGGAGGAGAGCTGCCCGTACCGCAGCGGCTCGCCGGTGTCGATGAGCCGCTCGTACGGCGCCAGCAGCACCGCCCGGGTCCGCGCCGCGAAGTGGGCCTGGATCGCGGGCAGGTCGATCTCCTTGCGCGACGGCGGCATCGACACCACTGTCACCGCCTGCCGGACCAGCCGCTGCCGGCCGCTCTGCTCCAGGTGGTCGAGCATCCGGGCGGCGGTCTCGGCCGAGTCGTTCCGGGCCGACATGGTCACCACGAGCTGGTCGGTGGCGTCCATCGCGGCCTGCCAGTTCTGCGCCCGGACGTTGTTCCCGGTGTCCACGAAGATCAGCTTGTAGAAGCGGCTGACCACCTCGCGGATCTCCGCGAACGCGGCGGCGGTGAGCATCTCGCCGCCGGTCGCCGACTCGTCCGAGGCGAGCACGTCGAACATGCCCTCGCCCTGCGAGCGGACGTACTGCGACAGATCGCCGACCCGGCCGTGCGGCCCCTGGAACTGCGCCAGGTCGCGCAGCATGTCGCGCACCGTACGGGCGTGGAAGTCCTGCTGCGCCCGCATGCCGAGGGTGCCCTGGGTCTCGTTGTTGTCCCAGGCCAGCACGTATCCGCCGCGCTTCTGGCCGAACGTCATGGCGAGCAGCAGGATCGCCACCGTCTTGCCGGCGCCGCCCTTCGGGTTGACCACAGTCACCTGGCGCAGCCCGCCGAAGTTGCGGCGGACCATCTCGATGTCGCGCTTCACCTCCTGCTCGTGCCGCCCGGGCGCGAGCCGGACCAGCCCGATCTTGTTGACCACCGCGCGTACGCCCATGGTGGCCACCGGGTCGACCGGCCGGGCCTGGCGGCGGCGGGCGAAGTCCTCGGCGGTCGGGGGTACCGCCTGCTGCGGCGTCCAGCCCTGCTCCGGGTACGCCGGCTGCTGTGGTGGCTGGGGCGCGGCCGGGCCGGACACCGGCGGCGCGGGCACGTGCGGTGGCACCGGGGCGCCGGTCTGCGCCGGCCCGGTCTGCGCTGGGCCGTTGTGCGCCGGGCCGTTGGGCGCCGCGACTGCCTGCGTCGGACCGGCCTGCGCCGGACTGGCCTGCGCCGGACTGGTCTGGGTCGAGCCGGTCTGGGGCGGGCCGGGCTGTGGCGTCCAGCCGGGCGGCGGGTACCAGCCGGGCTGGCCGGGTTGCGGCTGGTAGCCGGCCTGCGGGTAGCCGGCCTGCGGGTAGCCGTTGCCGTAGGGCGACGGCGGCGCCGGCACGCCCGGCGACGGTGGGAACGGCCCGAGACGCGGCGGCTCCGGCGCCGGCTCACCCGTGCCCGGCGACGACGCTCCGGTGACCTGCGCCCGGCCGGTCACCGGGGCGGTGTCGGGCGGCGGGAGCGCAGTGCCGGCGACCGAGGCCCGGCCGGAGACGGCGCCGTCGGCGTGGACGGCCCGCGCCGGGTCGGTGCCGGACCCCGGCGTGTCGCTGTCAGCGGGAACGAGGTCCGGTGCGGAGTCGGCGGTGGCCCGCTGCGGCGGCTGGGCCCACGGCGACGCGGCCCGGCCGTTCCCGGCGGCCTCGCCGTCCGCGTCGGCCGATGCCCGCGCGTCGGCCGAGCGCGCCGTTGTCCGCGTGTCCTCCGGGTCGGCTGCCGTCTGCGTGTCAGCCGGGTCCGGCAGTGTCCGCGTGGCGGCCGGGTCGGGAGCGGGCGCGCCCTGCAACGAGGGATATGCGGCGGCCGGATCCGGGCCGGGCGCTGCCTGCGACGCGGGAGGCGTGGCGGCCGTGACCGGTGAGCCCGGCTGGGCCGGCGCCGCGCCGGCAGGCGGCTGGTCGAGCGTGAACGGCAGGTCCAGGTCGACCGCGGGCGCCGGTGGCACCGGGGCGTCCGACGCCGACGGCGTGGGGGCGTCGGCCGGCGGAAGCGGCCAGGGCACGGCCGCCCAGGGCGGGGCGGTGACCACGCCGTCGGTCTCCTCCGGCGGCCAGAGCGGCTCGACGTCCCGCTCCGGCACCTGCCCTCGACCCGGCACGTGGGCCCGGTCGTCGTTGTCGTGCACCACGGTTCCTCCCCATTCCTTCCGCCGAGGATAGGCGGTACGGCCAGCGGCGCGAGCCGGACGGGGATCGACCGAGGTCAGCCCGTCCAGACCGCCCAGGCGCCCGGCTCGGTCCACCAGGAGCGCTTGCGGCTCAGCTCGCCCTCGACGCCGTCGTCGAGGAAGGGCACCTTCTCGTCGCGGGGCACCACCGCCACCGCACGTCCCCGCGCCCGCCGTACCTCCAGGCGGACCTTCTTCCGGCCCAACGCCGACCGGGTCACCACTGGTACGGCGACGCCGACCGTCACCCGTCCGTCGGCCGGGTCCGGCCCGCCCAGCAGGTCCACCTCGCCGAGGCGCGCGTACCCGCCCGCGTTGCCGATCGCGCACGCGGTGATCGGCTCGGCGCCGTCACTGAGCACCGTGCCGTCGACCTCGACCCGGGCCCGCCAGTGCAGCGGCCGGCCGGCGTCGTCGGCGGCGCCGAGCAGCGCGCCGTCGAGCGTCACCGAGCCGCCGTCGTTGCGCAGCAGGTCCAGCCGCCGGGCCGTGCCGTCCAGCACCGCCGCGGCCACCCCGGCCGGATCCCGGGGCAGCCCGAGCTGCGCGGCCAGGTCACGCGCCGTCCCGGACCGGGCCGGATCGAGCGGGAGTACGCCGACCGGGGGCAGGTCGGGCACCGTCCGATTGTCGGCCAGGTCAGCGGGGCGGCGGCTCGGCGGCGGAGCGTACCGGCGCACCAGCCGGCGCAGGACGGCGCGCAACTGACCGTCACTGGCCGTGGCGACGATCAGCCGGGTCTTGCCGTCGGGATCCGGCCAGGTGAGGCCGTCGGCGCGCGGTGGGCCGTCGAGCCGGGCCAGCACCTCGTCGATCTCGGCGTCCGACCGGGCGGTCACCGTGGTCACCCGGGCACCCCGGGCGGTCAGCTCGTCCGCGCAGGCCAGCACCGGTACGCGCGGCGTCTCGCAGCGCTCCTCGCCGCTCTCGGCGGCGGTGTCGTCCGCGCCGCCGCAGCAGGCGCCGCCGCTGCCGCAGCCACCACCGGGAGCGTCCCGCTCCGAGCCGAGGGTGAGCAGCACCACGTCGTACACGAAGGAGCCTCCTGCTTCTCGACCAACCCCTGCTGGTCCCGCCGTCACTACTTGTTAGCCTGACACCCCGGGCTCGCAGACCGGTCGCCACCTGGCACCCGAGCCTTCTGGAGGCGGAAGAGATGCCAGCGATCGTGCTGCTCGGCGCCCAGTGGGGCGACGAGGGCAAGGGCAAGGTTACCGACCTGCTGGGTGAGCGGGTCGACTACGTCGTGCGCTACTCCGGCGGCAACAACGCAGGCCACACGGTGATCACGCCGGACGGCCAGAAGTACGCGCTGCACCTGATGCCGTCCGGTGCGCTGTCACCGAGCGCGATGATCGTGATCGGCAACGGCGTGGTGGTCGACCCGAAGGTGCTGCTGCAGGAGATCGACGGGCTCGCCGAGCGCGGCGTGGACGTGTCCCGCCTGCGCATCTCCGGCGACGCGCACCTGATCATGCCGCATCACCGGGCGCTGGACCGGGTGGTCGAGCGCTACCTCGGCAGCGCCCGCATCGGCACCACCGGCCGGGGCATCGGTCCCGCGTACGGCGACAAGGTCGCCCGGATGGGCATCCGCCTGCAGGACCTGCTCGACCCGGGCATCCTGCGCAAGAAGCTGGAGCTGGCGCTCCGCGAGAAGAACCAGCTGCTGTTCAAGGTCTACAACCGCAAGGCGATCGACGTCGAGGAGACGGTCGAGGAGTACCTCCAGTACGCCGAGCGGCTGCGCCCGTACATCGCCGAGACCCGGGTGATGCTCTGGGACGCGCTCGACCGCGGCGAGACCGTGCTGCTGGAGGGCGCCCAGGCCACCATGCTCGACATGGACCACGGCACCTACCCGTTCGTCACCTCGTCGAACCCGACGGCCGGCGGGGCGTGCGTGGGCGCGGGCATTCCGCCGACCGCGATCACCAAGGTCATCGCGGTGAGCAAGGCGTACACGACGCGGGTGGGCTCCGGCCCGTTCCCGACCGAGCTGTTCGACGACAACGGGCAGCACCTGCGCAAGGTCGGCCACGAGTACGGCACCACCACCGGCCGGGAGCGCCGCTGCGGCTGGTTCGACGCGGTGGTGGCCCGGTACGCGTGCCGCCTCAACGGCGTCACCGACCTGGTGGTCACGAAGCTGGACGTGCTGACCGGCCTGGCAAAGGTGCCGATCTGCGTCGGGTACGAGATCAACGGTGAGCGGTTCGACGACATGCCGATGACGCAGACCGACTTCCACCACGCCACGCCGATCTACGAAGAGCACGACGGCTGGTGGGAGGACATCACCAAGGCGCGCACCGAGGACGAGCTCCCGGAGAACGCGAGGCGCTACATCGCCCGCATCGAGGAGCTGACCGGCACCCGGGTGAGCGTGGTGGGTGTGGGCCCGGGCCGAGAGGAAAACGTCCTCCGCCACCCCCTCCTCCCCTAACCCCACCCTTTGTCGTTGATCAAGGAGTTTGTGTCCAGTCCGGCGTCGGATCCGTACACAAACTCCTTGATCAACGGGGCGGTCGCGGAGTGGCCACCGGGAGAGTAGGTCTGTTTATCCACAGGGTTGTCCACAGGGGTTTCGGCTGTGGAGTGGCGCGGGGGAGCCTGCGCGTGTGGGTGAATTCGACGAGCTGACGCGGCTGGCTGCCGGGCAGGGCGGGTTCGTGACGGCGGGGCAGGCGTTGCGCCTGGGCCTCGGCCGGGAGCAGATCCGGTACCTCGTCCGGGCCGGACGATGGACGCGCGTCTCGCGCGGCTGCTACCTCCCGTCCGCAGGGCCGACGGCGGTGGCGCTGCGACGTGTCCGCACCCGCGCCGCGATCGCGAGCCTGGGGCCGGGCGCGGTCGCCGTACTCGACACCGCCGCCGAACTGCACGGCATCGCCGGCCTTCCGCCGGCGGCGGCGATCCACGTCTCGGTGCCGCCGGACCGGCCGCACGTGCAACGCCGGGCGGAGCCGGGACTGACGGTGCACCAGTTGACGCTCGCCGACGCGGACGTGTGCCAGGTCGAGGGCGTGCCGGTCACCACACCGGCGCGGACCGTTGCCGACGTGTTGCTGCGGGCTCGGCGCTACCCGGCGGTGTGCGTTCTCGACTCCGCGCTCAACCAGGGGATCCTGGCCGAGGACGACCTGTCCCTGGTGCTCGCGCATTTCGCCGGACGCCGCGGGGCGGTCGCCGCCCGGGGGTACCTGGCCGAGGCGGACGGCCGGGCACAGTCACCCCTGGAGACCCGCACCCGGCTCCGCTGCGTCGACGGCGGCGTGCCGCCGGACACCCTCCAACTGCCGGTCCGGGACGAGGACGGTTACCTGCTCGGCATCGGGGATCTGGCATGGCGGGGCGAGCGCCTGATCGCCGAGGCGGACGGCCGGGCCCCGCACCTGACCCCGGAGGCCGTCTACGCCGACCGCTTCCGGCAGAACCGCCTGGTCAACGCCGGCTGGCGGATCCTCCGCTTCACCTGGTCCGACACCCTCCGCCCCGACTACATCCCCCAGACGGTCAGACGAGCCCTGCGCCAGAGCCGTCACCCACCCAGTTGATCAAGGAGTTTGCGGCCGGAAAACCCCAAATCTGGGACGCAAACTCCTTGATCAACGGGGTGGGGTGGGGTGGTCAGTAGGATGCGGGGTCGTGCGCGTACTTCTTGTGGGTGGTGGTGGGCGGGAGCACGCTCTCGCGCTCGGACTCGCCGGGGATCCGGCTGTCGAGGCGCTCGTCGCAGCGCCGGGGAATCCGGGGATCGGCGAGGTCGCCTCGCTTCGGGAGGTGACACCCACCGACCCGGCGGCCGTGGCGGCCCTCGCCGTCGAGGTCGCGGCGGACCTGGTGGTCATCGGCCCGGAGGCGCCGCTGGTGGCGGGCGTCGCCGACGCGGTACGCGCCAAGGGCATCGCGGTGTTCGGCCCGAGCGCGCAGGCGGCCCGGCTGGAGGGCTCGAAGACGTTCGCGAAGGACGTGATGACGGCTGCCGGTGTCCCGACCGCGCGCGCGTACACCTGCGAGGACGCGGCTGCGGTGGCGCGGGCGCTGGACGAGTTCGGCGCGCCGTACGTGGTGAAGGACGACGGGCTGGCCGCCGGCAAGGGCGTCGTGGTCACCGACGACCGGGCCGCCGCCGAGCGGCACGCCGCGGAGTGCGGCCGGGTGGTGATCGAGGAGTACCTGTCCGGTCCCGAGGTCTCCCTGTTCGTGGTGACCGATGGTGAAGCGGCGGTGCCGCTGCTGCCCGCGCAGGACTTCAAGCGCGTCGGCGACGGCGACACCGGCCCGAACACGGGCGGGATGGGCGCGTACGCGCCGCTGCCGTGGGCCCCGCCGAACCTGGTGGACGACGTGATGCGCGACGTGGTGCACCCGACGCTCGCGGAGCTGCGCGACCGGGGCACCCCGTTCGCCGGCCTGCTCTACGTGGGCCTGGCGATCACCCCGTCCGGCCCGCGCGTGATCGAGTTCAACGCGCGCTTCGGCGACCCGGAGACCCAGGTGGTGCTCGCCCTGCTGGAGACGCCGCTGGGTGGGCTGCTGCACGCCGCCGCCACCGGCACGCTCGGCGCGCACCCGCCGCTGCGGTGGCGCGACGGCGCGGCGGTGACAGTCGTGGTGGCGGCCGAGGGCTACCCGGCGGGCCCGCGTACCGGTGATGTGATCACCGGCGCGGACCGCGCCGGGATCATCCACGCCGGGACCCGCCGCGACGCCGACGGCACGTTGCGCTCCGCGGGCGGCCGGGTCCTCTGCGGTACGGCGACCGGCCCCGACCTGGCCGCCGCGCGCGACGCCGCCTACGAGTTGGTACGCGAGGTCGAGCTGGCCGGCTCCCACCACCGCACCGACATCGCGGCGGGTGCGGTGGAGGGCCGGATCACGATTCCCGGCTGACGGACGGCGCCCGGCGGCGGGACCGGTTCGCGGGGCGCCGTCCGTCAGTCGAAGTAGCGGCGCAACTCCCGGCTCAGCACCTTGCCGGTGGCGTTGCGCGGCAGGTACTTGACGAACACCACGTCCCGCGGCACGGAGAAGCGGGCCAGGTAGCGCCGGACGTACTCGCGGACCGCGTCCGGGTCGAGCGTCTCGCCCGCCCGCAGCGCCAGGAACGCGGCCAGCCGCTGGCCGTAGTCGGGGTCCGGTACGCCGATCACCGCGACCTCGCGGACCTGCGGCAGCCGGGCGATCAGGTCCTCCACCTCGGACGGGAACACGTTCTCGCCGCCGGAGACGATCATGTCGTCCGCCCGGCCGTCCACGAAGAGCAGGCCGTCGGCGTCGAGCCGGCCGAGGTCGCCGGTGTCCAGCAGGCCGTCGCGGCTCTCCCGCCCGACGCCCGAGGTGTAGCCCTCGAAGAGCATCTCGTTGCCCACGAAGATCCGCCCGACCTCGCCGTCCCGGACGGGGCGGCCGTTCTCGTCCAGGATCGCCAGCCGGGTGCCGTGCGGCGGCCGGCCCGCGGTGGTGGGCGCGGCGCGCAGTTCGCGTGGGCCGGCGATGGAGGCCCAGGAGACCTCGGTCGAGCCGTAGAGGTTGTACAGCACGTCGCCGTAGCGGTCCATGAAGGCGGTGGCCAGGTTGCCGGGCAGGGCGGATCCGCTGACCGCGACCACCTTGAGCGGGGGCCGGGGCAGCGGCGGCTCGACCTCCATGAGTCGTTGCAGCATCACCGGTACGGCGAACATCGCGTCGCACCGCTGGGCGACGAGCGCGGTCAGCGTGGCGGCGGGGTCGAATCGGCGGTGCAGCACGACTGTGGCGCGCAGCGCGAACGAGACCTGGAGGGCGGCGTACCCCCAGGTGTGGAAGATCGGCGCGGCGATCATGGTGGTGTTCCGCGCGTGCAGCGGGATGCGGTCGATGATGGACACCAGCGGGCCGAAGCCGTGCGGGGTGGGGCGGCGGGCGCCCTTGGGCGCGCCGGTGGTGCCGGAGGTCAGCACTATGGTGCGGCCGTCCCGCTCGGGCGGCTGGAGTTGTTCGCCGGGGACCGCGGCGGCGATCAGCTCCTCGTGCCGCCGTTCGTCGACCCGGTGCACCTCGGCGGGGAGGCCGAGGACGCGCTCGGTGAACTCGCCGTCGTGGACCAGGACGCGCAGGCCCTGTTCCTCGGCCACGGTGCCCAGCTGAGCCGCGGACAGTCCGGTGTTTACCAGGACGGCGTCCGCGCCGAGCAGCATCGCGGCGACTATCGCCTCGATCAGGCCGTGGTGGTTGCGGCAGAGCACGCCGACCCGGTCGCCGGCCTGGACGCCGAGGTGGGACCGGAGGGAGCGGGCCAGCCGTTCGGAGCGCTCCAGCAGTTCCTGGTACGTCATGGTGGCGCCGCGCTCGTCGACCACCGCGACGCGGCCGGGGTCGCGGGCGGCGGCCTGGCGCAGCTCCCCGGCGAGGCTCCAGCCCCACCGGCGCAGCGCGTTGAGCTGCGAGACGACCCGGATCGGGCGGCCCGGGGTGAGCAGTCCACGGCGGGTCAGCGTGGCGGCGATGAACGGCAGGTCCAAGGCGCAACTCCTTCGCGTTCGTGGTTCGTCGACCAGGCTCCGGACGGATCGGCCGTCCGGTTTTGCGTGATCTTGCGCCCGATCGCGGGTCGGGTCGGCCAGGCGGGGGCGCCCGGCCCGCGACGGCGCTGCCTGTCGTCACGGGCCGGGCGGCGTGCCGCCGGCGGTCAGCGGATCTGCATGCCGGAGATGGCCCGGGAGATGACCAGCCGCTGGATCTCGGAGGTGCCCTCGAAGATGGTGTAGATCTTGGCGTCGCGGTACCACCGCTCGACCGGGTGGTCGCGCAGGAAGCCCGCGCCGCCGAGGAGCTGGACCGCCTTGTCGGTCACCGAGACGGCCACCTCGCCGGCCTTGAGCTTGGACATCGAGCCTTCGCCGGCGGCGAACGGCCGGTTGTTGCGGCCCATCCAGGAGGCGCGCCAGACCAGGAGCCGGGCGGCGTCGATCTCCATCTTCATGTCGGCGAGCGCGAACGCGACCGCCTGGTTGGTGATGATCGGCCGTCCGAACTGGACCCGTTCCTTGGCGTAGTCCAGGGCGTACTCGTAGGCGGCGCGGGCCACGCCGAGCGCCTGCGCCCCGACTGTCGGACGGGACAGCTCGAACGTCCGCATCGCCGCCTGGCCGGAGGCGCGCTGCCCGGACCGGGCGCGGGCCAGACGCTCGTCGAGCGCGTCCTTGCCGCCGAGCAGGCAGCGGCCCGGCACCCGGACGTCGTCGAGGAAGACGTCCGCGGTGTGCGAGGCGCGCAGCCCGAGCTTGCGCAGCTTGCGGGTGGCGGTCAGACCGGAGGTGCCCGGGGGTACGACGAACGCGGCCTGCCCGCGCGAGCCCAGCTCGGGGTCGATCGAGGCGGTGACCACGTGCACGCCGGCGATGCCGCCGTTCGTGGCGTACGCCTTCTGCCCGTTGAGCACCCACTCGTCGGTGGCCTCGTCGTAGACGGCGCGGGTACGCATCGATCCGACGTCGGAGCCGGCTTCCGGCTCGCTCGTGCAGAACGCGGCGACGGCCGGGGAGTCGACGTCGCCGAAGCACTGCGGCACCCATTCGACGAGCTGGTCGGGGGTGCCGGCGCCGTAGATCGCGGCGACCGCGAGCGAGGTGCCGAAGATGCTCAGGCCGATGCCGGCGTCACCCCAGAAGAGTTCCTCGCTGGCGATCGGCAGGGAGAGGCCGGTGGGGTCGGCCCAGCAGGTGGCGAGGAACTCGAAGCCGTACAGGCCGACCTTCGCCGCCTCCTGGATGATCGGCCACGGGGTCTCCTCCCGGGCGTCCCACTCGGCCGCGGCCGGGCGCACGACCTCGGCTGCGAAGCCGTGCACCCAGTCGCGTAGATCCCGCTGTTCCTCGTTCAGGTCGAGCGAGAACTCGGCCATGTCAGGCCTTGGGGATGTCGAACAGGTTGGCGATGTTGGCAGCCAGGCCCAGGTCGCCCTTGGCCTTCAGCTTGCCGGTCATGAACATCATCACCGGGTTGGCGCCACCGGAGACGATCTTCAGGAACTCGACCGGGCCCATGGTGAGGCTCAGCTTCGGGTCGCGGGTGGCGGTCTCCGAGACGGTGCAGGCGCCGTTCTCGATGACGATCTCGTACGTGTCGGTGCCACCGTCCGGGCGGCCGGTGATGTTCCAGTGGATGACCGCGTTGGTGGCACCGGCGCGGTCGGCGCGGAACAGCGTGGGCATCCGGTTGAAGACCTCGCTGAGGATCTTGCCGCGCGACTCGCCGGACATGATCTCGGCGATCTTGGCGTCCGGCGTGGACTTGACCAGCTGCGCGAACTCCTTGGGGCCGACGTTCGCGAAGTTGGCCGGGTCGAAGTCAGTCATCAGGAAATGCACCTCTCGGGCGGGGCCAGCTTGGTTACTCTGGCGTAACCCTACGCACGGGTAGGTATGCTCGCAAGAGTGTCCAGCACGCCGACCTTCAAGCGCCTCCCCCGAGCCGTACGCGAGCAGCAGATGCTCGACGCGGCGGTGAAGGTGTTCTCCCGTCGCGGCTTCCACGCCGCCAGCATGGACGAGATCGCCGACGACGCCGGCATCTCCAAACCGATGGTCTACGCCTACCTCGGCACCAAGGAAGAACTCTTCATCGCCTGCCTGCACCGCGAGAGCACCCGGATGATGGAGGCCATCGCCGGCGCCGCCGCCCCCGACCTGCCCGCCGACGAGCGGCTCTGGCGCGGGCTGCGCGCGTTCTTCGGCTTCGTCGGCGCGCACCGGGACGGCTGGGCCGTGCTCTACCGGCAGGCCCGCGGCTCGCAGCCGTTCGCCGCCGAACTCGCCGCCATGCGGGGACGGCTGGTCGAGGTGGTGGCCGGGATGCTCGACCACGCGCTGCGCGCCGCCGGACGGGAGGTCGGCGCCACCGACCTGGAGGTGGTCTCGTACGCGCTCGTCGGCGCCTCCGAGTCGCTCGCCGACTGGCTGGCCGACCACCCGGAGGCCGATGCCGGCAAGACCGCGACCCGGATGATGAACGTGGCCTGGCTCGGCGCCGACCAGCTGTTGCGCGGCGCCACCTGGCACCCCGGCGCTGTGTAAGGAAGGGCCCCTTCTTAACGCCTCCGGTAGTGGAAGGGCCCCTTTTTAACAGTCGCGGCGCGCGGCGGCTCGCCGGTGTGCCCGCCGCCGGCCCCAGCGGGCGGCCTCGAACAGCCCGGTGACCGCGAGCGAGATGGCGACCCCGGCGAGGAGCCCGGAGACGGGGTTGTGCTCGAACGCCAGGCCGCCGAAGTAGCCGAGCAGCGTGCAGTAGATCCCCCAGGTCGCGCAGGCCAGCGCGTCGTACAGCAGGAACATCCGCACCGGATAGCGGACCGCACCCATGGTCAGCGTGACGGCGGTGCGGCCGCCGGGGACGTACCGGGCGGTGGTCAGGATCATCCCGCCGCGCCTGTCGACGGCCCGGCGGGCCCACTCGGAGCCGGCCCGCCGCCGGCTGTCCGCCGGGAAGCGGGCCAGCCGGTGCGCGCCGCCGCCGCGCCCGATCGCGTAGGAGACGTGATCGCCGACGAGCGCGCCGAACGCGGCGGTCACGATCACCAGCGCCAGGTCCGGCTCGCCGCCCGCCGCGAAGACCCCGGCCGTGATCACCACGGTCTCGCCGGGCACCGCCGGGAAGAACGCGTCGACGGCGGTGACCGCGATGATCACCAGGTACACCCACGGTGAGGTCACCGTGTGGTGCAGCAGGTCGAGCGCGTCCCCCATGCACCCATGCTCGGTGGTGCGGTGTTAAGCAGGGGCCCTTCCCATACAAAAGGCGTTAACAAGGGGCCCTTCCTTCTCCTCGGCCGTGGGCCCGCGCGACGTGAGCACCACCGGCGCCCCCAGCGCCTCCGAGACCGCCCCCGCCCAGTCGGCGGGCGCCGAGTCCAGCACCGGCCGGGCCCGCAGCAGCCGCTGCGTGAGCGCCGCCTGCCGGTCCAGGTCACCGGCCGGGCCGGGGACGAGCCGGTCCAGGCCCTCGTACCGGCGGCAGATCCGCAGCTCGGACCCGGCCAGGTCGAGGTGGGTCAGCGCCAGCCCGTCCACCCCACCGGCGACCTCCAGCGCGTACCGGTGGGCGACCGCGTCGAAGTGCCCGAACCGGAACCGGCCCTGCCAGGGGTTCGTCCCGTTGTGCCGGTCGCGGAACGGCAGCGCCGCGTCCTCGGTGACCAGCGGCCCGGGACCGTGCCGGGTGGTGGTCGTGCGCAGCACGCCGAGCCGCTGCGCGGTCCCGGCCATCCCCGCCTCGGCGAGCAGCGTCTCGGCGTTGGCGAACGTCGTGGTGCTCCACGTCGTGTACGGGTGGAAGCCGTGCCACTCGTCCAGCAGCACCCCCTGCGCGCCCTCGAACACGCAGGTGCCCTCGCGCAACGCGGATGCCAGCCAGGTCCGGTCGACGATCGCCACCCGGCGCGCGAAGGCCGCGTACGCGGGCAGGCAGTCCTGGACCGGCGGCGCGTCCAGCGGGCCCAGCTCGGCGGTGAGCCGGTCCCGCAGCGCGGTCAGCCGCCGGCGCAGCACCGCCGGGCGGCGGCAGTCCGCCACCCGGGGTGCCTCGTCGGGGTGGGCGAGGCCGTACGCGACCGCCTCGCCCACCCCGAGCCCGCAGGAGCCGTGCCGGTCGGCTCCCCGGGCGATCTCCCGGGCGCGGTTGGCGGCCCGGTGGTACGGGGTGGCGAGCAGCGTCTCCCCGTCCACAGTCAGACGGTCGAGCGCGTCTGGAACGCCGACCGACGCGAGGTGGTCGGCCTCGGCTGCCAGCGCCAGCGGGTCCACCACCACGTGCCGCGCCAGGTGCGTCCGTACGCCCGGACGGAACGTCCCGGCGCCGAACTGCGCGAACGTGTGGTGCCGCCCGTCGCGCAGGACGACGTTGTGCGCCGCCTGCGCGCCCCCGTTGAACCGGACCACCGTGTGGACCTGCCGGGTGGCGCAGAGCAGGTCCACCACGGTGCCCTTGCCGGCGTCGCCGTAGCCGAGGTCGACCACCATCACGTGGTTCACAGCCGGGTGACCCCGCTTCCGCCCTCGGCCGGGCTGAACGGCAGCGTCGCCACCGCGCGGCGGCCGGAGCCGAGCCGGGCGAGCGCCTTCGAGACGGTCCGGGTGGCGGTGGAGCCGGCCCGGTCCAGGTCGCGCAGCCCGGCGTCCAGGTCGATGGCCTGCTCGCCGAGCCCGACGGTGAGCGCGATCGTCTCGCAGACCGCGTCCAGGTCGTCCAGCTCGACCGCGTTCTGCCCGAGCAGGCCGCGCCAGAAGTCCAGCACCTTGCGGTTGCCCGCGTAGTGGCTGCCGGCGGGCAGCAGGTAGTAGGTGTCCCAGCGCGCGGTCACCTCGTCCACGATCTGCCGGACCGGCACGTCCTCGCTCAGGTCGTCGCCGATCAGCCGGGCCACCTCCGCGCGCTTCACCCCCGCGTACGCCAGCTCGTCGCCGATGATGAACAGGTAGCCGCGCCGGCCGCGCTTGTCCCAGCTGTCGGTGGCGGTRTGCCGGGCCATGAAGTACAGCGCCAGCTCGTACGACTCCATCATCTGGCCGCCTCCGCCGCCCTCCAGCACGATCCGGCCGAGGTCGTCGTCCATCCGGTTGTCGGACTCGAACTGCCCGATCTGCAACGGCACCCGGTCGCAGGTGGCGTCGCCGATCGCGCCGAACATGATCTGCGGGTCGCTCGCGTACCCCTGGCGCAGCAGCAGGCCGAGCAGCTGCGGCAGCTTGCTCTGCAGCACCCGGGGCACGTGCCCCATCGAGCCGGTGACGTCGAACAGCACGGCGATCGGCGTCGACTGCGGGTGCTCGGCCGAGTCGCGGCTCTCCCGCAGCGCGTCGCGCGGGTCGAGCGCCGGGTGCACCTTGCGCGCGCCGCTGTCGCTGTACGAGAACGCGCTCTTGCCGGTGCGGCGCCGGTAGCGGTCGGCGGCGTCGTACACGTCGGTGGACCAGATTCCACTGCCCATGGCAGCCTCCCTACGGGTTGAGGGTGAAGGGTCGGAAGGTGCGCGGCCCGTACAGCCGGTGCAGCACCTCGTCCAGTTCGCGCAGCAGCCGCCAGGCGTCGTCGGGCCGGGTGGCGAGCGCGGCGCCCTGGCAGCCGTCGGCGAAGGCGCGCAGCTCGCGGGGCGCGCGGTCGCCCATCAGCCAGGTCATGCAGCGGGCGGCCAGCGCGATGTCGGTGCCGGGGCCGCACTGCCGCTTCGCGGCGACCTCCGGCGGATACCAGTCCTCGTGGCCGGGCACCAGCGCCGGCACGAGCCCGCCCGGCTCGGCCGAGAAGCACCAGTCGACGAGCACCAGGCCGTGCGCGTCCGGCTCGATCAGCACGTGCCGGGGCAGCACCGCGCCGTGCACCACGCCCGCGCGGTGGGCCAGGCCGAGCGCCACGAGCAGCCGCCGCCACATCCAGGCCGCGTCGCGCGGGTCCAGCCCGTCCGGGTACGCGCGGCGCACGTCGTCAAGGCTGCGCAGCCCGGGTACGGTCACCAGCTCGTTGACCTGCCGCTGCACGCCGGTCGACGGGTCACGCGCCGGGTAGGAGTCGACGAGCTTCGGCACGTACGCGAGGTGTCTGGCGTCGCCGCGCTCGGCGATGCGGCGCAACGCGCGCGCCTCGCGGGCCATCAGGTCGTTGTCGCCGGGGTGCCGGGCCACCTTGGCCAGGTGATAAGAAGGGGCCCCTCCTCTACCGGAGGCGTTAACAGGGGGCCCTTCCTTTCGTTCGTGCAGGGTGGCGACGTCGCCGGTGTACGCGGGGGCCGGGGTGCGCCAGCGGGTGGTGACGGTGACGAGTGCTTCGGCGGCGGCGGCGCGTACGCCGGGGTCGGCCGCGCCCAGCCGGTCGGGGTGCAGCGCGCCGACCAGCTCGCGGTAGCGGCGGGCCGGCTCGTCGGCGCCGAACAGGTCGGCGTCGGTACGCGCGGCAGTGACCAGCCGGATCGCCTCTTCGGTCCTCACCGCACCGTCTCCTCCCGGGCGGGGCGCAGCAGCGCCGGGTGCAGCAGCCGGGCGTCTCCGGCGCGGTAGAGCTTGGCCCGGGGGCCGCCGCGCGCGCCGCCGCGCTCGGTGCTGGCGCCGGTGCTCTCCACGAAGCCGGGCACCGAGAGCACCTTGCGGTGGAAGTTGCCGGCGTGCAGCGGGTGCCCCCAGACCGTCTCGTAGACCTCCCGCAGCTCGGTGATCGTGAACTCGGGGGCGAGGAAGCGGGTGGCCAGCGGCGTGTACTCCAGCTTGGAACGGGCGCGCTCCAAGCCGTCGTCGATGATCCGGCCGTGGTCGAAGGCGAGCTGCCGGCTGGTCAGCGCGGTGACCGGCAGCCAGATCGCCTCGTCGGCGTCGGTGTCGGCGACCGGGTCGGGCAGGTCGGGGGCGAACGCCAGGTGCGCGACCGAGACCACCCGCATGCGCGGGTCGCGGTCCGGGGCGCCGTAGCTGCCGAGCTGTTCCAGGTGCACCCGGCGCAGCCGCTCGCCGCCGAGGCCGGTCTCCTCGGCCAGTTCGCGCCGGGCGCCGGCGGTCAGGTCCTCGTCCGGCTGGACGAAGCCGCCGGGCAGCGCCCAGTGCCCCGCGAAGGGCGGCGCGCCGCGGCGGATCAGCAGCAGGTGCAGCGCGCCCTCGCGGATGGTTAGCGCGACCACGTCGACGGTGACCGCGACCGCCGGGTAGTCCCGCGGGTCGTACCCGGCGAGGAAGTCCTGCTCGTTCACGGTCACTCACTCTCTCAGGTTGAGAACAACTCACTCTGAGAACAACTTAGCGCCGAAAAGAGGGGACGGCAAGTCCCCTCTTTTCCTCAGCGCACCGAACCGGTCAGGTGCGGCCTCCCGTCCCGGGCGCTGTGCAGCGCGAAGTCCCAGTCCGCGCCGTTCGGCGAGGCGCTGAACGCCACAGTCGACGGCAGCGGCACCGGCAGCTTGAACGCCACGTCCACCGTGTACGCCTCTGGTAGCCGGGGTTCCAGCGCGGCCAGGCATCGGGCCTTGCTCCACATGCCGTGCGCGATCGGGCGCGGGAAACCGAACAGCCGCGCGCCCAGCTTCGAGGTGTGGATCGGGTTGTGGTCGCCGGAGACGCGCGCGTAGTCAGTACCCACGCGGGGCATCACCCGCCACTGCGCGGAGAAGGCCGGCGGTTCCGGGCGGTCAGCCCGGTCGCGCCGCGGGCCGCCGCCGGACGCGCGCTCCTTCCCGAGGTACGTGGACACGCCGCGCCACACCTCCTCGCCGCCGATCGAGCCGACAAGCACCACGTCGAGCTGGCGGCCCCGCTCGTGTGGGCGCAGGTTCTCCGCGTACGTGTGGAAGTCGACGCGCTCGCCGACCTCGACCGGCCGGCGCACGGTGATCCGGTTGGCCACGTGCACCACACCGGTGAGCGGGATGGGGAAGCCCGGGCTCGTCATCAGCCGCAGCGACAGCGGAAACCCGAGCACGTGCAGGTACGTCGCCGGCAGCCGGTCGGTCAGCCGGAACCCGCACACCCGGTCGTAGTCCGCCAGGTGCCGCTGATCCACAGAGACCCCGCCAACGGCGAGTTCCAGCCCCGGCACGTCAGCCCCGCGCCGCCCCCCAACCCCCGGAACGACCCCGAGTAGCGCCCGCCGATAAAGCGCCCCACTGGCAGGCAGCCCGTCCAACTCCACCCGCCGCCGCCCCACCGCTCCTTCACCCCGTCGATCATGAGGTTGGCTGCCTTGTGGATCTCCAGAAGTGCCGTCAACTTCATGATCGTCGGAGGTGGGGCGGGCGGCGGCGTTGGTGCGGGCCAGGGCGGCGGCTCGGGCGGCCGTGAGGTCGCGGGTGGGGCCCTCGATCAGGTCGTGCAGGGTCAGGTCGTCGTCCTCGTGGTCACGGGGTGCCATCACGCCCCCAGGAGGCTCTGGCCGCAGACCCGGACCACGTTGCCGCTGACCGCGCCGCTCGCCGGCCAGGAGAGCCAGCCGATCGTCTCGGCCACGTCCACCGGCAGGCCGCCCTGGGCCATGCTGTTCATCCGCCGTCCCGCCTCGCGGATGGTCAACGGGATACGCGCGGTCAGCCGCGTCTCGATGAAGCCCGGCGCCACCGCGTTCAGGCTGATCCCGCGCTCGCGCAGCACCGGGGAGAGCGAGTCGACCAGGCCGATCACGCCGGCCTTGCTGGTCGCGTAGTTGGTCTGCCCCCGGTTGCCGGCGATCCCGGCGATCGACGAGACCGAGACGATCCGGCCGCCGGCCGGGATCAGGTCGCGTTCCAGCAGTACGTCGTTGATCCGCTCCTGGCTGGACAGGTTCACGTCGATCACCGAGTCCCACCGGTCGGCGTCCATCCGGCCCAGCGTCTTGTCCCGGGTGATGCCCGCGTTGTGCACCACCACGTCGACCCGCCCGTGCCGGGACGCCAGGTGCTCCGCCAGCCGGGTCGGCGCATCCGGCGCGGTCAGGTCGAGCTGCACCGCGCTGCCGCCGATGTCGTTGGCGACGGCGGCCAGCTCGTCCCCGGCCGCGGGGATGTCCAGCGCCACCACCTGGGCGCCGTCGCGGGCCAGCACCTTCGCCAGCGCCGCGCCGATGCCCCGGGCCGCGCCGGTCACCAGCACCACCTGCCCGTCGAGCGGCCGGTCCCAGTCGGCCGGCGCGACGGCGGTGCCGGCGCCGACCCGAATCACCTGGCCTGAGACGTACGCGGACCGGCCGGAGAGCAGGAACCGGAGCGTGGACTCCAGGCTCACCGGGGTACCGGCGTCACCCTCGCGTGTCACGTAGACCAGTTGGGCCGTGACGCCCCGGCCGAACTCCTTGCCGATGCTGCGGGTCAGGCCCTCCAGCGCGCGCTGGGCGGTAGCCTCCCGAGGGGAGCCGCACTCGGCCGGCGGCGTGCCCAGCACGATCACCCGGCCGCTCGGCACCAGCGAGCGGGCCTGCGGGTGGAAGAAGTCGTACAGCTGGCGCAGCCCGGTGGAGTCGGTGACGCCGCTGGCGTCGTACACCAGGGCCGCGAAGCGGCGGTCGGCGTCGTGGGCGGCGACCGGATCGGCCAGCTCGACCCCGGCGGCGGTCAGGATCTTCCCGGCCTGGTCGGCGATCCGGCCGCCGGCCGAGGAGCCGAGCAGGACCGGCCCGGGAACGAGCGGGTCGCCCGGCGTGTGCCGGCGCAGTCGAGGCGGATCGGGCAGCCCGAGGCGCTTGACCAGCGCGCGACCGGCCCCCGTCTGGACGAAGCTCGCGTACCTGTCGGTCATAGGCGTAGCCTACTGGCGAGTAGGGTTCGGGCAACAGTTTCGAGGGAGGCCGATCGTGCAGAGTGTCCGGCGGGTCGCGGTCATCGGGGGCAACCGCATCCCCTTCGCCCGGTCCAACTCGCGCTACGCGCACGCGTCGAACGCCGACATGCTCGGCGCGGCGCTCGACGGGCTGGTCGCCCGGTTCGGGCTGGCCGGCGAGCGGGTCGGCGAAGTGGTGGCCGGCGCGGTGCTCAAGCACTCCCGCGACTTCAACCTCACCCGTGAGGTGGTGCTCGGCTCCCGGCTCGACCCGCACACCCCCGCGTACGACATCCAGCAGGCCTGCGGCACCGGACTGGAGGCCGCCATCCTGGTCGCCAACAAGATCGCCCTCGGGCAGATCGAGGTCGGCATCGCCGGTGGCGTCGACACCACCTCGGACGCGCCACTCGCCGTCAACGAGGACATGCGGCGCACCCTGCTCCAGCTCAACTCCGCCCGTACGCTCGGCGAACGGCTCAAGATCGCGGCGAAGCTGCGCCCGCACCAGCCGTTCAAGCCGGAGATCCCGCGCAACGCCGAGCCGCGTACCGGACTGTCCATGGGTGAGCACGCGGCCCGGACGGCGCTGCGCTGGAACGTCGACCGGACCGCGCAGGACGAACTCGCGCTGCGCTCGCACCAGCGGCTCGCCGCCGCGTACGACAAGGGGTTCTTCGACGACCTGATGACCCCCTACCTGGGGCTGACCCGCGACCAGAACCTGCGGCCGGACACCAGCCTGGAGAAGCTCGGCTCGCTCAAGCCGGTCTTCGGCGCCTCCGGCGCGGACGCCGAGCGGGCCACCATGACCGCCGGCAACTCCTCGCCGCTCACCGACGGCGCGTCGACCGTCCTGCTCGCGTCCGAGGAGTGGGCCAAGGCGCACAACCTGCCGGTGCTCGCCTGGTTCTCCTGGTCCGAGACCGCCGCCGTCGACTTCGTGCACGGCGACGAGGGGCTGCTGATGGCCCCCACGTACGCGGTGCCCCGGATGCTGGCCCGGGCCGGGCTCAGCCTCCAGGACTTCGACTTCTACGAGATCCACGAGGCGTTCGCCTCCCAGGTGCTGGCCACGCTCGCCGCGTGGGAGTCGCCGGAGTTCTGCAAGGAGCGCCTCGGCCTGGACGCGCCGCTCGGCTCGATCGACCGGGAGAAGCTCAACGTCAACGGCTCCTCGCTGGCGGCCGGGCACCCGTTCGCCGCCACCGGCGGCCGGATCGTCGCCACGCTGGCCAAGCTGCTTGATCAGAAGGGGAGCGGGCGCGGCCTGATCTCCATCTGCGCGGCCGGTGGGCAGGGCGTGACAGCCATCCTGGAGCGCTGACAGCCTCCGGCAGGGCTGCGGTCCCGGCCGCAGCCCTGCTCCACGTTCCCGTCGGCGCCCGGAGCAACCCGACGGCGGCTCGGCCGCGTCACCTGGGCATGAGGCGTACGAGAGGCTCCGGGACGTGAACCGGGCCGAGGAAGACGAGTACCGGCAGTTCGTCACCGCCCGGCTGGAGTCGTTGCGCCGCACCGCGTACCTCCTCTGCCGCGAGTGGCACACCGCCGACGACCTGGTCTCCATCACGATCGGCAAGCTCTACCGGCACTGGCGCCGGGTCCGCGCGGCGGAGAACATCGACGCGTACGTGCGCGGAATGCTCACAAACGCCTGGCTGGACGAGCGGCGGCGACCCTGGCGGCGCGAGCACAGCACCGACACGGTGCCGGAGACCGCCGACATGATCCTGCCGGAGCCCACGCTCGCCGAACGCGACATGCTGCTCGCCCTGCTCGGCCAGCTACCGCCCCGGCGGCGCGCCGTGCTGGTGCTGCGCTACTACTGCGACCTGTCGGTGGAGGAGACCGCCGACGTCATGGGTATCAGTACCGGCACGGTCAAAAGCCAGTCCGCACGCGGCCTGGAGGCGTTGCGCCTGCTGCTGGGCGGCATCCCGTCGACCCGAGGGGAGCTGTCATGACGTACCGGCAGTTGTTCGACGACCTGATCGGCGAGCCGCCGGTCTCCACGGTGGATGTCGACCGGGTGATCAGCGGACAGCGCCGGGCCCGGCGGCTGCGGATCGGCGGCGGCATGACGGCTGTCGCCGCGGTGGTGGCGGCAGTGCTGGTCGGCACCACGACGCTCATCGGCAAGCCGCACGCCCAGCCGGCCAAGCCGGCACCGGCCGTCACGACGATTCCCGGCAGCGATCAGGACCTGGACCGGATCGACGCCGCGGTGATCGCGGCGTTGACCCGCGCGGTGCCGCGCCTGGCCTGGGCGGTCAAGGACGGGCCGGTGATTGACACCCCCGCGTGGGCTTCCAACGTGATGGGCCCCGGCTCCCTCGGTTACCGGGGAAACGGCAGCTTCCGGGCGGACGGGGTGGACCTGGTCGCGAGCCTGCAGATCACTCCTGACGGCGCGAAGAGCTGGCAGGCCGAGGCGGCTCGCGGATGTTCCAAGAACGCCGTCGAGTGCGGCGAGCAGACGGGTCCGGACGGCGAGAAGATCAGGTACCACCGGTCGGTCTGGGAGCAGGAGGTGCCACCGCAGCTCCGGGATCAGATGTCGAGCCGGACAGAGAGCGCTGGCGTGACAGCACTGCGTCGGGACGGCACGTTTCTGAACCTGAGCCTCAGGACCGTCACCGCCGAGGACAAGCTTCCGGTCGCCGTCGGGCAGCTGATCCCGGTCGTGGTCGACCGGGCCGTCGCCCTCGCGCCGGAGCCGTCCCCCACACCGGCGGCCACGTCCACCGTCACCACTGTCGCGGGCACCGCCGCGGACGCGGCGCGTCTCGAGGCGGCGCTGACCAGCGCTCTGCGCCGGCAGGCACCCGACTTCACCTGGCTGACCAAGTGGGGCGGCGAGAGCAGCCCGACCCCGGTCGGGTTCGAGCCCAAGGGCTGGCTGAGCGTCGACGCACCGATGATGGATGCCGCCACGTTCCGGGTCGGGAACCGGGCCGCGCAGGTCACGCTACGGCTGGTGCGCGACGGACAGGCAGCCTGGTCGGTCGCCCCGCCCTGCCCGACCGCCGCGCTCGCCGCCCGTCACTGCACGGTAACCGAGTTCCCTGGTGGCGAGCGCCTGCGGGCCCGGCGGATGCTCTCCGACTTCGGCTCGCGCCCCGGCTCGGCACGGCCGGTGGGAAACAACAGCTACCTGATCGAGTCGCTCCGCCCGGACGGCACGCTGGTCCGCCTCTATCTCACGCAGGACAAGCCGGCGCTCTCGATGGAACAGACGATCGAGATGGCTAGGGAGCCGTCGCTCGTCCTGGCCCCACGGCCCCCGGCGGGAACCGCCACCAGCCAGGTCTACAGCCCGCTCAGGTGGGACTACGACGGCGCAGCGTCGGCGGCAGCCACCGGCGCGCTCGACGCCGTCTCGCCGGACGGAATGATCTATCTGCTGCCCTTCCGCGGAGGGGGCGACGGGCCCAACGGCGCGACTCTCCTGTCGTACAACTTCATGGTGCAGCGAGGCGGGCTGGCCGGCGACGGGGAGATCATCGTGGAGCGCCGCGCGGCCCTGGTGCTGAGCTGCGCCACGGTCGGAGCGCTCCCGCCCGCGACGCACCGGGCGCACGCGCATGACGGCGAGTGCACCGAGTCGACCCGCCCGGACGGGAACCGGGTCGTCACGATCGTCTCCCGTCCGGCCGGGTCGGTGGTCTACAGCGTGTTCGTCCAGCGACCCGACCGCGGCACGGTCGAGGTGGTGATCGACAACCGGCCCAACACCGGAGGCGCCTCGGACATGCCGACGGACGGAGACTTCGGGCGTCGCTGGCCGAAGGGCGTCAAGGGTGGCGCGACCCCGCCGCTCACTCTGGAGCAGGTCACGGCGCTTGCCGCGCATCCCGATCTGATCAACCTGTTGCCCTGATCCGGAGAAGGTCGACGCCCGGGTCCGGACCGGCCCCGGGCGTCGACCACCAGCGGGCCGACCGGTGGCGGCACGAGCCCGTACGCGAGAATGAGGGCCGTGACGACGATCCCGAACGTGCTCGCCAACCGGTACGCCTCGCCCGAACTGGTCGCCCTCTGGTCGCCGGAGGAGAAGGTCCGGATGGAGCGCCGGCTCTGGCTGGCGGTGCTCAAGGCCCAGCGTGATCTCGGCGTGCCGGTGCCGGACGGTGTGGTCGAGGCGTACGAGCGGGTGGTCGACGACGTCGACCTGGCCTCGATCGCGGCGCGGGAGCGGGTCACCCGGCACGACGTGAAGGCCCGGATCGAGGAGTTCAGCGCGCTCGCCGGGCACGAGCACGTGCACAAGGGGATGACCTCCCGGGACCTCACCGAGAACGTCGAGCAACTCCAGATCCGCGCCTCGCTGGAGCTGATCCGGGACCGGGTGGTCGCCACGCTGGCCCGGCTGGGCTGGCACGCGGGCGAGTACTCGGCGCTGGTGATGACCGGCCGGTCGCACAACGTCGCCGCGCAGGCCACCACGCTCGGCAAGCGCTTCGCGTCCGCCGCGGAGGAGCTGCTGATCGCGTACGAGCGGCTGGAGGACCTGATCGGCCGCTACCCGCTGCGCGGGATCAAGGGGCCGGTGGGTACCGCCGCTGACCAGCTCGACCTCTTCGACGGCGACGCCGGGAAGGTGGCCGAGCTGGAGCGCCGGGTCGCCGGGCACCTGGGCTTCAGCCGGGTGCTGGACAGCGTCGGCCAGGTCTACCCGCGTTCGCTGGACTTCGACGTGCTCTCCGCGCTGGCCCAGGTGGCCGCCGCGCCGTCGTCGCTGGCCACCACGATCCGGCTGATGGTGGGCCAGGAGCTGGTCACCGAGGGCTTCAAGCCGGGCCAGGTCGGGTCCAGCGCCATGCCGCACAAGATGAACACGCGCTCGTCGGAGCGGGTGAACGGCTTCGCGGTGATCATCCGGGGTTACCTGTCGATGGTCGGCGAGCTGGCCGGTGACCAGTGGAACGAGGGCGACGTCTCCTGCTCGGTGGTACGCCGGGTGGCGCTGCCTGATGCGTTCTTCGCTGCCGACGGCCTGTTCCAGACGTTCCTCACCGTGCTGGACGAGTTCGGTCCGTACCCAGCGGTGATCAACCGGGAGCTGGAGCGCTTCCTGCCGTTCCTCGCCACCACGAAGATCCTGGTGGCAGCCGTACGCCGGGGTGTCGGCCGGGAGGTCGCGCACGAGGTGATCAAGGAGCACGCGGTCGCCGTGGCGCTGGCCATGCGGGAGAAGGGCGCGGCGGAGAACGACCTGTTCGACCGCCTGGCCGCCGACGGCCGGCTGGGCCTGACCCGGGCCGAGATCGACACCCTGGTGGCCGACCGCAACGCCTTCGTTGGCGCCGCCGCCGACCAGGTCAACCGCGTGACCGCGAGGATCACCGGTGTGGTCGAGTCCCACCCCCAGGCCGCCACCTACACCCCGCCCCCCATCCTCTGACCCAGGCCCTTTCCCCGGCGATCATGAAGTTGGCGGCACTCAGGGAGATCATTCCTGCCGTCAACTTCATGATCGACGCCGCAAAGCGAGGGGTCAGGGGCCGGTGGGGGTTTCGGCTGCGGAACTCAGGTTGGGGGCGCTGGCCGGTTCGGCGATGCCGCCCGGGGCGGAGGCGATCTCCGGGTCGTGGGCGGTCTCGGCCGCGATCGCCGGCTGGTCCGGCGGCATGACGTCCGGCATCTTGGGCGCGACGATCACCGCCGTGCCGTACGCGCAGATCTCCATCCACATCTCGCCGCAGTCGCGGCTGTCGAAGCGCATGCCGATCACCGCGTTCGCGCCGAGGCGGCGGGCCTCCTCGCCGAGCCGGGCCACCGAGTCGGTACGCCACCGGGTCAGGTTGTCCGGCGCCAGCGGGTCGTATGCGCCACCGCGCAGGTTCTTGACCCCCTCGCGGTACGGGTTGCGGGTCCTCGCCATCGACGAGACCACTTCGCCGAGGATCTGGCGGATCTCGTAGCCAGGCAGTTGATCCGTCGTCACGACCAGCACGTTTCCGATGCTGTCAGCCCCCGGCCGGGTGGTTCGGGAGCCGTGTTCAGCTGATCGCATGCTGAAAAACGACGCGGCGCGGACGGCCGGGCTGCTCCCGGCCGATCCGCGCCGCATCGGCATCAACCGTCAGACACCGGCCGTCGAGGCGATCCAGGACCGGTTGTACGCGACACTGCCGTAGTTCTGGATGCTCTGGCCGTCGGCGGTGGAGGCCACGCCGACCTGCTGGCCGTTGTAGAACTGCGGGCCACCCGAGTCGCCCCGCCAGGCGTTGCCGTTGACCCGGGTGCTCCGGATCGCCTGGCCGCCGTACGCGTCGGTGACGCTGGTGCTGGTCACCCGTACGCTCGCGGTCTTGAGCTGGGGCGACGCGCCGCAACCGCTGTAGCAGGTCATGCCCCAGCCGTAGATGGTGTTCGTGGAGCCGACCGGCGGGTTGCTGCTGGCGAGCGAGACGGCGGAGGTGCTGACCGTGCTGGACAGGCGCAGCAGGGCCAGGTCGTAGCGGGTGTAGGAGGCGCTCACGGTGCGGGTGACGCCACCCGAGGCGTAGTAGACGCTGCCGACCCGCACGGACATGGTGCCGCTGACGCAGTGCCGGGCGGTGAGCACCCACTGGGGCGCGATCACGCTGCCGGAGCAGGTGAACGAGCCGTTGCTGAAGACGGCGGCGGCCCAGGGCGCGGACGAGACGGTGCCGCCACCGATGATCGGCTGCGGGCCGGCCGGCGCGGCGGCGGCGCCGGAGGCGGTGGCCAGGACACCGGCCAGCGCGGTGGTCAGCACGGCGAGCAGGGGACGGAGGCGCATGTCGGGGCTCCTTCTGCGCGACGCCCGGGGTTGCCGGGCAGAATGACACCCGCCGGACGGGGGAGCCGGCGAGAGACATCGATCGGGTGCATCGACATCTGACGATGCATGCTACGGGCGTGCCTCGCGGTGTCACAAGAGATGAATCGAAAAACGCCGATGGCGTGACGTCCGCCGCGTGTCGCGTCGACGTGCTGTCGGATACCTGTCCAAGCTGGGGCGTTTCGCAGCAGAATGCCTGGTAGAGGGGGGTGCGGAGGGTCATCCACAGGCACCGAGCGCAACGAATTCGCATCGACGCAGCAACGAACGGGCAACGGTGCCCGGCCGGCGTCGCCGGTCCCGCCCGGCACTGCCGGAACTGCCCCCGGCCGGTTCGGGCCGGGCGGTATCTGCCAGGTAGGCTGGCTGCGCTCGCCCGATAGTGGGCCGRCACCCAACTGCGTACACAGTCAGGAGTGCCCCGTGCCTCGCGTCGTAGTCGACGTCATGCTCAAGCCCGAGATCCTCGATCCGCAGGGCCAGGCCGTCGCGAACGCGCTGCCCCGGCTCGGCGTCAGCGACGTCGCCTCGGTTCGGATCGGCAGGCGGATCGAGATCGAGTTCACCGGCGAACCGGACCTGGACCGGGCCCGGGAGATCGCCGACAAGCTGCTGGCCAACCCGGTCATCGAGGACTTCACCGTCCGCGTGGTAAACACCGACGAGACCGCGGGCGCGCAGTCGTGACCGCCCGGGTCGGTGTGGTGACCTTCCCCGGCTCGCTCGACGACGGGGACGCGGCCCGCGCCGTGCGGATCGCCGGCGCCGAGGCGGTCCGGCTCTGGCACGGCGACCCGGACCTGCACGGGGTGGACGCCGTCGTCCTGCCCGGCGGCTTCTCCTACGGTGACTACCTGCGCTGCGGCGCCATCGCCCGGTTCGCCCCGGTGATGGAGACGATCGTCCAGGCCGCGCGAGGTGGCCTGCCGGTGCTCGGCATCTGCAACGGCTTCCAGATCCTTTGCGAGGCGCACCTGCTGCCCGGCGCGCTCACCCGCAACCAGCACCTGCACTTCCGCAACCGGGACCAGGTCCTGCGGATCGAGGCCACCGGCACCGCCTGGACCAACGCGTTCCAGCCGGGCCAGGAGGTGCTCGTCCCGGTCAAGAACGGCGAGGGCTGCTACGTCGCGGACGCCGCGACGCTCGACCGGCTGGAGGGCGAGGGCCGCGTCGTCGCCCGCTACGTCGGCGGCAACCCCAACGGATCGCTGCGCGACATCGCCGCGATCACCAACGAGGCCGGCAACGTGGTCGGCATCATGCCGCACCCCGAGCACGCGGTGGAGGCGCTCACCGGCCCGTCCCTGGACGGCCTCGGCTTCTTCACCTCGGTGCTCAAGCACCTGGTGGGAGCGCCGGCGTGATGGTGGCCGTGATCATCGGTCGGCTCACCCGCCGCACGGGCGGCGAGCGCAACAAGGAGACGTCATGACCACCCATCCGGACCCGGCCCTGCGGGAGCCGCAGGGCGGCCCGACCGACGAGTGGGCGCCGGGCGTGGACACCGTCCCCCGGGCCGCCGAGACGCCGGAAGAGCTTCAGCCGTACGCCGAGCTGGGCCTCCGCGACGACGAGTACGACCGGATCCGGCACATCCTCGGCCGCCGGCCCACCCAGGCCGAGCTGGCCATGTACTCGATCATGTGGAGCGAGCACTGCTCCTACAAGTCCAGCAAGGTGCACCTGCGCCAGTTCGGCGAGAAGGCCCCGCCGAGCGACCGGCTGCTCGCCGGCATCGGGGAGAACGCCGGCGTGGTCCAGGTCTCCGACGAGCTGGCGGTGACCTTCAAGGTCGAGTCGCACAACCACCCGAGCTTCGTCGAGCCGTACCAGGGCGCGGCGACCGGCGTCGGCGGCATCGTCCGCGACATCCTCGCCATGGGCGCGCGCCCGGTCGCCGTGATGGACCCGCTGCGCTTCGGCGCGGCCGACCACCCGGACACCGCCCGGGTGCTGCCCGGCGTGGTCGCCGGCGTCGGCGGCTACGGCAACTGCCTCGGCCTGCCCAACATCGGCGGCGAGGTCGTCTTCGACCCCTGCTACCAGGGCAACCCGCTGGTCAACGCGCTCTGCCTGGGCGTGCTGCCGGTCGACCGCCTGCAGAAGAAGGACGCCACCGGCCCCGGCAACATCGTGGTCCTGATGGGCGCCAAGACCGGCCGCGACGGCATCGGCGGCGTGTCGGTGCTGGCCAGCGCCACCTTCGACGAGGGCAGCGAGCAGCGCCGCCCGTCCGTGCAGGTCGGCGACCCGTTCATGGAGAAGCTGCTGATCGAGGCGTGCCTGGAGCTGTACGACGCCGAACTGGTCGTCGGCATCCAGGACCTCGGCGGCGCCGGCCTGACCTGCGCGCTCACCGAGACCGCCGCCTCCGCCGGCACCGGCATGCGGGTGTGGCTGGAGCGGGTGCCGCTGCGCGAGCCGTCGATGGAGCCGCACGAGATCCTGGCCAGCGAGTCCCAGGAGCGGATGCTGCTCGTCGTCTCGCCGGACAAGCTCGACGCGGTCCTCAAGACCGCCGAGAAGTGGGGCGTCTGGGCCACCGCCATCGGCGAGGTCACCGCGCCGTCCCCGGACGGCCAGCCGGGCCGCCTGGTCGTCACCTGGCGTGACCAGCTCGTGGTGGACGTGCCGCCGGGCTCGCTCGTCGACGACGGCCCGGTCTACGCCCGGCCGATGCGCGAGCCGGCCGACCTGATCCTGCTCCAGGCCGACCGCGCCGAGACGCTGCCCCGGCCGAACACCCCGGAGGCGCTCCGGGAGACCGTGCTGCGCATGATCGCGTCGCCCAACCTGGCCGACAAGACCTGGGTCACCGAGCAGTACGACCGCTACGTGCTCGGCAACACCGTGCTCGCCCAGCCGGAGGACTCCGGCGTGATCCGGATCGACGAGCGCAGCGGCCTCGGCGTCGCGCTCTCCGTCGACGGCAACGGCCGGTACGCCCGCCTCGACCCGTACCACGGCACGAAGCTGGCGCTGGCCGAGGCGTACCGGAACGTGGCGGTGACCGGCGCGAAGCCGATCGCGGTCACCAACTGCCTGAACTTCGGCTCGCCGGAGGACCCGGGCGTGATGTGGCAGTTCGCCGAGGCCGTACGCGGCCTGGCGGACGGCTGCCTGGAGCTGGGCATCCCGGTGACCGGCGGCAACGTCAGCTTCTACAACCAGACCGGCGCGGCGGCCATCCACCCGACCCCGGTGGTCGGCGTGCTCGGCGTGCTCGACGACGTGGCGAACCGGGTGCCGATGGGCTTCGTGCCCCGCGCGGCCGGCGACCACGACCAGCTCTTCCTGCTGGGCGAGACGCACGTCGAGCTGTCCGGCTCGGAGTGGGCCTGGGTGACCCACGAGCACCTGGGCGGCATCCCGCCGCAGGTCGACCTGGCCCGTGAGCGGCAGCTCGCCGAGCTGCTGGCCGAGGCGGCCCGCGTCGGTCACCTCAGCTCGGCGCACGACCTCTCCGACGGCGGCCTGGCGCAGAGCCTGGTCGAGTCGGCCCTGCGCCGCGGTGTCGGCGCCCGGGTCGTGGTGCCGGAGCACTTCGCCGGTGGCTCGATGCCGTTCGTGTTCCTGTTCAGCGAGTCCGCCGGCCGGGCGCTGGTGTCGGTGCCGCGCGGGCACGAGAAGGCGTTCACCGCCCTCTGCGCCGAGCGCGGCGTGCCGTGGGAGTTCATCGGCGTCACCGACCCGGCCTCCGGCGCGCTGGAGGTGCATGGCCAGTTCCGGATCGGCCTGGACGAGCTGCGCGAGGCGCACAGCGGCACGCTGCCGCGCCTGTTCGGCGCGGCCGAGGCGGCGCGGGTGGAGGTGGCGGCGACCCGTACCGGGACCACCACCGTGCTTCCGGCCACCGCCGAGCAGCCGGTCGACGTGGACCCGGCCGAGGTCGCCTCCGAGCCGATCGCCGAGACGGGCACGGACGCCTCGCCGGCCGCCACCGACTCCGCTCCGGCCGCGTCCGACGCGGATTCCGACGAGACCGCGCCGGCCGCCGACGCGACCCCGGCGCAGGACGCTTCGGCGCCTGCCGACGGGTCCGACGGCCCGGCTCCCGGTGAGCCGGCGCCGGACCGGCGCTGAGGCCCCGGCCTTGGCCGTTTTCGCCCAGCCCGGCGCCGGTGCCCGCTTCGACTGGGGACTGACCGGGGCGGCGGAGCTCGGCCGGGTCTGCGCCGCCCTGGTGGTGGTGGACGTGCTGTCGTTCACCACCGCCGTGGAGGTGGCGGTGAGCCGCGGCATGCGGGTACACCCGTTCCCGTGGGGCGAGCAGGCCGCCGACTACGCCCGCCGGGTCGGCGCCGTAGCCGCGGTGGGCCGCCGGAGGACGACAGCGGAGCACCCGTGGTCGCTCTCCCCGGCGGCGCTGCGGGCCGCGCCCGTCGTCGCCGACCTGGTGCTGCCGTCGCCGAACGGCTCGGCGATCAGCGCCGCCGCGAGCGCCACCGGAGTGCCGGTGGTCGCGGCCTGCCTGCGCAACGCGCGCGCCATCGGGCGCTGGCTCCGCACCCAGGGGTACGGCTCGACCGACGCTCCCGTGGGTGTGGTGGCGGCCGGGGAGCGCTGGCCCGACGGGTCACTGCGGCCCTGCGTGGAGGACCAGCTCGGCGCGGCCTGCGTGCTCGACGCGCTCGCCGGGGTGCCCGGCGGACTTTCGGTGGAGGCAGCGATGGCGCTGGCCGCGCTCGCCAGCACCCCTGATGTGCCGGCGGCGGTGCGGGGGTGCGTGTCCGGCCGGGAACTCGCCGAGGGTGGCTTCGCCGAGGACGTCGACGTCGCGACCGAGGTCGGCGTCTCCGACGTGGTGCCGGTGCTGCGCCAGGACTACTTCGCCGCCGCCTGACTCACCGGCTTCACCACCCGCTCGACGGGGTATCAACCAACGACTGTGGCCGCCCGCGAACGCGGGCGGCCACAGTCATGCGTGCTGGTGCCTGTCAGTCGTCCAGCCAGTCGAGACGCCGGCCGCCGCGGTCCCCCTGCGCGTCCGGGCGGGCGCGACCGGCCTGCGCCGGGTCGTTGGGGTAGGCGTTGTCGTAGCCGCCACCGCGCTGCTGCGGCGGCTCCTGGCCGTAACCACCCTGCTGGCCGTAGCCACCCTGCGGGGACTGGCCGTAGCCGTCGCCGTATCCGCCGCCCTGCTGGCCGTATCCGCCCGCCTGGTGCCCGCCGTCGTATCCGCCGGTGCTGCCGTAGCCGCCACCGGCCGGGGCGTTGTCGTAGCCGCCCTGCTGGCGACCGGCGTCGTAGCCACCGGCCGGGCTGTCGTATCCACCGGCCGGAGCGTCGCCGTAGCCGCCCTGCTGGCGGCCGGCGTCGTAGCCACCGGCCGGGGCGTCGTACCCGCCTGCGGGCGCGCTGTCGTAGCCACCAGCCGGGGCGTCGCCGTATCCACCGGTGGCCCGGCCACCGCCGTAGCCCGCGTCGCCGTACCCGCCGGCCGGGGCGTCGCCGTAGCCACCGGCGCCGCCGTAGCCGCCCGCCGGGGCGTCGCCGTAACCGCCCTGCTGGCGGCCGCTGTCGTAGCCGCCGGTGGGCGCGTTGTCGTAGCCACCCGAGGCGGCGCCGTACCCGCCGCCGGAGCGGTAGCCGTCACCCTGCTCCGCGCCGCGGCCGTACCCGGCCGGGCCGGACTGGTCGTACCCGCGGTCCTGCTCCGGCTGGTAGGTGCTGGTCGGGTACGGGTCGGCCGCCGGCGCGTACTGCGTGCTGTCGCCGGTGTAGCGGCCGGTGGGCTCGTCGAAGCGCTCGTTGCCGTAGCCGCCGCCCTGGGCCGCGTATCCGGCCGCGCCGGCCGCGGCGCCCGCGGCGTAGTCCGGGCTGCCGTAGCCGGCCCCGGAGGACGGACCGTTGCCGTAGCCGCCGCCCGAGGAGGGCGCGGTGCCGTATCCGCCGCCGGAGGCGGGCGCGTCGCCGTAGCCGTTGCCGGCGCCGTAGCCGCCCTGACCAGGCGCGTCGTCGCCGTAGCCGTACCCGGCCTGTCCCGCGCCGACGCCGTACGCCGGTCCGGGCGGTGCGCCGTACGGGTCCGGTGGGACGTCGTCCACGACCGGCCGCTGGAGCATGGTGGGGGCGTCGCTGATCGACGGGCCGCCGACCATCGTCGCCGCCGGTCCGGCGCCCATGCCGTTCACGACGCGGGTCTGGTCGTCGGTGCCGTGGTAGGCGCCCCGGGCCGCGGGGATCGCGCCGGCCGCGGCGGCGCCGCCGGGGCCACCCGGACCGACCGGTCCACCCGGGCCGTCGCCGTCACCGTCGTCGCCCTCGTTCTTGCGCCGCATGTAGAGCAGCACGATGGTGCCCACACCGACGGCGACGAACAGGCCGCCGAGCAGGATCAGCAGCCAGGAGCCCATGCCCCCGGAGTCCTCGTTCGCGGTCGGCTCCTGGGCGGTCGGCGCGTCGGTGGCCGGGGTGTCGGCCGGGTCCTCCTCGAGCGGCTCGTCCGACGGCGGGGCGGACTCACTCGCCGACGGGGTGGCGCTCGGGCTCGCCGACGCCCGCAGCTGAATGCTGAGCCGGACGCCGGTCACGGACTGGCCGGCGCTGGCGTTTATCGACCTGGCGACCGGGGTGGCGCCGTCGGTCGAGGCACCCACCTCGATCCGGCCGGGCGCGATCGGGTTGGAGTCGGAGCCGCTGAAGCTGAAGTTGCCGTTGCCGCTGGTGTTGGTACGGCGCTCCTTGCCCGCGCTGTCGCGCAGCATCACGAGGGCGCCTTCGATCGGGTCGCCGTCGGCGTTTACCACCTTGCCGGACACCGTCTTGACGGTCTGCGGCTGGTCCGGCGTGGGCGGCGCGGCCGCCCTGACGGTGACACGGAGCGGACGCGCGCCCCCGCCGCTCACCGTGATTCGTGCTGAGGCGTTATTGGCGGGAGCGTTGGCGGCAGCCGACAGGTTCAGCGTGACCGTCTGGTCCTGCTCGCCGTTGAAATCGACCCGGCCGCAGCCTCCGCAGTTGACGCCGTCGGGCAGGTCCTGCACGTCGATATCGGCAGAGGTCTCACCGTTGTTCGGGCGAACCGTGACCGTGACTGCGCTGCTTCGGCCGGCCTCGATCGTCACGGAGTTAGTCGCGGTGACGATCTGTGCAGCCAGGGCGGGGGTGGCGGGGACGGTGAGCAGGGCGCCGAAGACCAGCGCTACGACCACACCGGCCCGCTGCTTCCAGGCACGTCGGTGTGTTGACACGTCCACCGCCTTCCGGGTCTGATCTCTCCGCCGGCCGCTCGGCCGAGGTTGATCACTCACGGTACGAATAACGCCGTCGGCAACTATGCCTTGTCTGACCGGATCATCTCTACCCAGGGCCGCCGCAGGGCGGCGTTCTGCCGGGTCGTATCGTCCCGTCGTGTCCTCTCCGCACGCTTATTCCGAAGCGGTACTCGCCGCCCTGGCGGCGCTGGACGAGGGGCGTACGCCCGAACGGCCGGTCCTCCGGGAGGCGGTCCGGACCCTCTTGGCTGCCCTCACGGATCGCGCCCCCGGCCGATCGGTGGAGGTGCGCGTCCCACCCTACGGTGCGGTGCAGTGCGTGAGTGGTCCACGACACACCCGCGGCACGCCCCCGAACGTGGTGGAGATGGACCCGCCGACGTGGCTGGCGCTCGCCACCGGACGCCTCGACTGGGCGCGGGCGGTCACCGACGGTCGCGTACGGGTGTCGGGGAACCGGGCCGACCTTTCCGCGTACCTCCCGATTTAGCCGGCGGACCGCCGCAACCTGCACTCACCCTGAGCGGGGGCTCCGTGACTGTCGGTATCGACTGCTGTTCGCGTACACTGAGAGCCGACGACGGTCCCGGCCCATAGCGTGCGGAGCTGACCCCCGACTCCGCCAGGCCAGTCCAGACCCCACCAAGAGGGAGCGGCAGGTGYCCCGAGGCGATGGCCGGCTGAGCCACGACCTTGACCCCGAGCGACCCGGCCCCCAGGACGCGTGCGGCGTCTTCGGCGTCTGGGCCCCCGGGGAAGAGGTCGCCAACCTCACCTACTTCGGGCTCTACGCCCTCCAGCACCGGGGCCAGGAGGCCGCGGGCATCGCAGTGAGCGACGGTTCCGGCGTCGTGGTCTACAAGGATCTCGGCCTGGTCGCCCAGGTGTTCGACGAGCCGACGCTGGCGAGCCTGCGCGGGCACGTCGCGATCGGGCACGCGCGCTACTCCACCACCGGCGGCTCGACCTGGGAGAACGCCCAGCCGACGATCCGCGCCACCAGCGCCGGCACCACCATCGCGCTGGCGCACAACGGCAACCTGGTCAACACCGCCGAGCTGCAGCGCGAGGCCGCAGTGCGCGGGCTCGACCCGGACGGCTCGACGAACGACACCTCGCTGGTGACGATGCTGCTGGCCAGCCGGCCCGACCTGTCGGTCGAGGCGGCGGCGCTGGAGGTGCTGCCGCAACTGCGCGGCGCGTTCAGCTTCGTTTTCATGGACGAGTCGACGCTCTACGCGGCGCGCGACGCGCACGGCGTACGCCCGCTGGTGCTCGGCCGCCTCGAACGCGGCTGGGTGGTGGCCAGCGAGACCGCCGCGCTGGACATCGTCGGCGCGAGCGTGGTCCGCGAGGTCGAGCCGGGCGAGCTGATCGCCATCGACGAGAACGGGCTGCGCTCCAGCCGGTTCGCCGCGCCCGAGCCCAAGGGCTGCCTCTTCGAGTACGTGTACATCGCCCGGCCGGACGCCACCATCGCCGGCCGTAACGTGCACGCCGCGCGGGTGCAGATCGGCCGTCAGCTCGCCAAGGAGCACCCGGTCGAGGCCGACCTGGTGATCCCGGTGCCGGAGTCCGGCACGCCGGCCGCGATCGGCTACGCCGAGGAATCAGGCATCACCTACGGCCAGGGCCTGATGAAGAACCCGTACGTCGGGCGCACCTTCATCCAGCCCTCGCAGACGCTGCGCGCGCTCGGCGTCCGGCTGAAGCTGAACCCGCTGCGGCAGAACGTACGCGGCAAGCGCCTGGTGGTGGTGGACGACTCGATCGTCCGCGGAACCACCCAGCGGGCGATCGTCCGGTTGCTGCGCGAGGCGGGCGCCCTCGAGGTCCATGTCCGGATCTCCTCGCCGCCGGTGAGCTGGCCCTGCTTCTACGGCATCGACTTCGCCACCCGGGCCGAACTGCTGGCCAACGGGCTGGACAACGAGGGCATCCGGCGCTCGATCGGCGCCGACACGCTCGGGTACGTATCGCTGCCCGGTCTCATCGCCGCGACCGAGCAGCCGAAGAGCCGGCTCTGCCGGGCGTGCTTCGATGGGGAGTATCCGATCGAACTGCCGGCCGGGAACCTGATCGGCAAGCACGTGCTCGAAGGAGTGGGACGCCGGGTCGCCGCCGAGGCGGCCGGGCCGACCGGTCCGCTCGTCGCCACACCGACCCACCACCCGTAGCACCACCGACGCGGGTCCGGCCGCTCCGGGCTCGCGGGAACCACAAAGGGGAGAACCGTGACGCACGTGTCCGAGCGCAGCGGCGCAGGATCCAGCCCGACGGGCGCCGGCGGCGACCRCCAGCCCTGGTCGGCGGGGTCCGGCCGGACGCAGCGCAAACGCTCGGTCTCGTACGCCGACGCCGGGGTGTCGATCGAGGCGGGCGACCGCGCGGTCGAGCTGCTCAAGTCCAAGGTCAAGGAGACCCGGCGCCCGGAGGTCCTGGGTGACCTGGGCGGCTTCGCCGGCCTGTTCCGGCTGGACACGAAGAAGTACAAGAATCCGATCCTGGCCTCCTCGACCGACGGCGTCGGCACCAAGCTGGTGATCGCGCAGCAGCTCGACATCCACGACACGGTCGGCATCGACCTGGTCGCCATGGTCGTCGACGACCTGGTCGCCTGCGGCGCCGAGCCGCTGTTCCTGCTCGACTACATCGCCACCGGCGAGGTCGTGCCGGACAAGGTCGCCGAGATCGGCGCGGGCATCGCGGACGGCTGCCGGTACGCCGGCTGCGCGCTGCTGGGTGGCGAGACCGCCGAGCACCCGGGCGTGCTGCGCCCCGACGAGTACGACATCTCCGCCACCGGCGTCGGCGTGGTGGAGGAGAGCGAGATCCTCACCCCGGAGCGGGTGGAGGTGGGTGACGTGGTGATCGCCATGCGCTCCTCCGGCCTGCACTCCAACGGCTACTCCCTGGTCCGGCACGTGCTGCTGGGTGCCGGCCGGATGCGGCTGGACGTGGTGATCGACGACTTCGGCCGCCAGCGGACGCTCGGCGAGGAGCTGCTCACCCCGACCAAGATCTACGCGCAGGACTGCCTCAAGCTGATCGCCGAGGCCGAGGTGCGGGCGCTGGCCCACGTCACCGGCGGCGGCATCCCCGGCAACCTGGTCCGGGTGCTGCCCGAGCACGTCGACGCCGTGGTCAACCGCTCCACCTGGAAGCCGCAGCCGATCTTCGATCTGATCCAGACCAAGGGCCGGATCGAGGACCCGGAGATGGAGGCGACGTTCAACATGGGCGTCGGCATGTTCGCGATCGTCTCCGCCGAGGACGCCGACCGCGCGCTGGCCACCCTGACCGGCCGGGGCGTGGACGCCTGGCAGGCGGGCGAGATCATCGAGGGGTCCGGCAACGTGCAGATGGTCGGGCAGCACACCCGGGGCTGATCACCCTGCGCCGATCGGCCGGGCACCTGATCGGGGGTTCACCCGAGCGGTCGCCGCGGCCTAGCCTGGAGGTTCGGTTTTCAGGCAGGCGGGGGAGGTGCTGATGGCCGCACGTGCGCCCGAAGGGATGCGGGGTATCGCCGCCGTCCCGTCGTACGTGGTGATGCAGCCGACCACCCTGTGCAACCTCGACTGCGCCTACTGCTACCTGCCGCTTCGGGCGGCCGATCGGCGGATGCCGGTGGCCGTCGCCGAGGCGGTGGCGGCGTCGGTGAACCCGTGGGCGACGGGTGGTCGCTTCTCCGTGGTCTGGCACGGCGGGGAGCCGCTCGCAGCCGGCCGGGAGCATCTGGCCGCGCTGCTGGCGCCGTTCGGGCCGGACGTCGAGCACCACGTGCAGACGAACGCCACGCTGATCGACGACGCCTGGTGCGCGTTCTTCGCCGAGCACCGGGTGCGGGTCAGCGTCAGCGTGGACGGGCCACGGGCCCGCAACGCCGAGCGGGTCACCCGGGGCGGGCGGCCCGCGTACGACCGGATCGTGGCCGGGGTGGCGGCGCTGCGCCGCCACGGCGTGCCGTTCTCGGCGCTGGCTGTGGTGTCCCGGCCGGAGCCGGGCCTGGCGACCGAGCTGTACGACTACTTCCTCGACCTGGGCTGCGACGTGCTCGGCGTCAACATCGAGGAGACCGAGGGCGTCAACACCCGGACCAACGCCCGGGACGCGGGCGCGGTCACCGGGTTCTGGGCGGAGCTGGTCGCGGCCTGGCGGCGTGATCCCCGGATCCACCTGCGCGAGGTGGAGTGGTCGCTGCGGTACGCGGGCGCGGTGCTGGCCGGCACCGCCGACGACCTGCTGCCCCGCCGCCTCGACCCGATCCCGACGGTCGGGCACGACGGTTCGGTGGTGGTGCTCTCGCCGGAGCTGGCCGGCTTCACGGACCCGCACTACGGCGACTTCACCAGCGGGAACGTGCTCACCACCCCGCTGGGCGAGATCCTCGCCGACGCGGCCGGCACGCCCTGGGTGGGCGAGTTCCTCACCGGCGTGGAGGCGTGCCGGACGTCCTGCGCGTACTTCGGCTTCTGTGGGGGTGGGCACGCCGCCAACCGCTACTTCGAGCTGGGGCGTTTCGACGGTACGGAGACCGAGCACTGCCGGAACAGCAAGATCCGCCTACTGGAGGGAGTGTTGGAGCATGCCCGAGACCATCAGTGACACCGACCGGGGGGCAGTGGCCGACCGGGTGCGGGACGCCGCTGCGGGGCTTACCGCTCTGCTCCGTGAGGCGGAGGCGGCGCGGCTGCTGCGGGCGGAGGTGTCGGGCGGCGACGGCGCCAACGCGGTCTGCGCCTGGAACCACTTCGAGAACATCCCGACGTTCTACAACTGGAACAACCGGCCGCGCTGAGGGCTCGGTTCCGCGATCAGGGACCTGCCGGCGAGTCGGGGCGGCACCCCGGCACGGCAGGTCCCTGATCGTCGGTCGTACGCCGGCTCAGCAGAGCACATGCGTGAGCACGCGGGGGTTACCGCGTGCTCAGATGTGACCGGAGGTCAGCGGGTCGGACGAGCCCAGGTGTCCGGGTCGTCGTCCGCGTGGTCCTCGTCATCGTCGTCGACATACTCTTTGTAGTCGTCGTCGAAGTTGTGCTCAGACTTCCCACTACCCGCCAGTTCGCGCTGCAAGGCGGTTAGGTCGGTGTTCGGGGAGTGATACTTCAACTCCCGCGCCACCTTCGTCTGCTTGGCCTTAGCACGGCCGCGCCCCATGGCTCGACCCCCTCGCACAGAATGCGGGGCAGCCCGAAGGCGGGCCCCGATGACGTCAGGCATCTCTCGTGGCTCTTACGGTACATGGGGATGCCATCGTTCGGCACCTCGGGTCACCGTCGACCGGACCTGCGCGTCGCAGTGGTCCAGCCGTCACCAAGTGTACCGGGTAAGGGGTAAGGTCCGGGGCTGGCCGTGACAGCGGACAAATGGGTACGAACGGGCCCGAGGCTCAGCTTAACGCGCACGGCCTCCGGGGGTGGAGTCGCCGCTCCGCCCCCGGAGGTGAGCTTCACCGCAGATGGATCGCGCGCAGCCGGCCGACCTCGGCCATCCGCCGTTCGGCGAGCCGGTCCGCGGCCACCGCCGGGGGTACGCCCTCGTCGTCGGCGAGCTGGAGGATCTGCCGGGTGGTGTCGAAGATCCGGGTGGCGCGCAGCTTGGCGCGCTCGAAGTTGAAGCCCTCGATCTCGTCGGCCACCTGGATCACGCCGCCCGCGTTCACCACGTAGTCCGGGGTGTAGAGGATGCCCCGGTCGGCGAGCACCTTCTCGATGCCCGAGTGGGCGAGCTGGTTGTTCGCCGCTCCGGTGACGACCTTCGCCCGCAGCACCGGCACGGTCTCGTCGTTCAGCGCGCCGCCGAGCGCGCACGGGGCGTACACGTCGATGTCGGAGGCGACCAGCGCCGCGGTGTCGTCGACCAGGGTGACCTGCGGGTGGGTGGTGCGCGCCCACTCCAGGGCGCGCGGGTTCACGTCGGTCGCCACGACCTCGGCGCCGTCGTCGAGCAGGTGGGCGGTCAGGTACTTGCCGACCTTGCCCAGCCCGGCCACGCCGACCCGGCGGCCGGCCAGCGTCGGGCTGCCCCAGACGTGCTCGGCGGCGGCACGCATGCCCTGGAACACGCCCCACGCGGTGAGGATCGAGGAGTCGCCCGCGCCGCCGTGCTCCACGCTGCGGCCGGTGACGTACCGGGTCTCGCGCGCGATCACGTCCATGTCCGCGACGTACGTGCCGACGTCACAGGCGGTGTAGTAGCGGCCGTTGAGCGACTCGACGAAGCGGCCGTACGCGCGCAGCAGCGCCTCGCTCTTGATCTGCTCGGGGTCGCCCCAGATGACCGCCTTGCCGCCACCGAGGTCGAGGTTCGCCAGCGCGTTCTTGTAGGCCATGCCGCGGGAGAGGTCGAGCACGTCGGCGAGGGCGTCGGCCTCAGTGGCGTACGGGTAGAACCGGGTCCCGCCGAGCGCGGGGCCCAGCGCGGTGGAGTAGATCCCGATGATCGCCTTCAGGCCGGACTGCTTGTCCTGGCAGAACACGACCTGCTCATGCCCCGTGGAAACGGGGTCGTCGGTGCTGGCGAATACGCCCATGGCTGACTCCTGTGTCGGTGAGCGCCCTTGTGGGGAGCGGAACCTGGTGGCACGCCGGCGGGATGCTGCCGGTGTCTCTGAGCCTAATATCGGCCCGAACCGTACTGTCGCGCACGTCACGCCACGGGCTCACGGGCGGCGACGGGCGGTCCCGTCTCGTGGGAGGATCGCGCCGTGCCGTCGCTCTTCGCTTCATACCTGCGCGTGTACGAGCCGCTGACCGCCTTCGACCGGGACCGGCAGTCCTACTGGCGCCGGTACGTCAGCGAGGGCCGGGCGATCGCCCCGCTGGAAGGGCCGGTACGACAACGGACCGCCGTGATCGAGGCGCTGGGCGCGGGCTGGACCCGGCTGCCCGACCTGCCCGACGAGGCGTACGTCCTGGAGTCGGACGACTCGTTGCTGGTCTGCCCCTGGAACCTGCGCATCCGGGTCGCCGAGGCGGCGCTGAGCGCCCGCGACGGCGTGCCCTCGGTGCTGGCCGACGCGTTCGTGCCGCCGGTGCTCGCCGGGCAGGCCAAGGCCGTGGTGGAGGACTGGCGCAGCGGCGCCCGGGTGCTGGAGCACGGCGTGCCCCGGGTGCACGAGCAGATCGCCACCTGGGGCGTGCCGCTGCGCTGGTTCGTGCTGTTCGAGGCGGGCGAGCGGCACCTGGTCACCGAGCCGGAGCGGCGCGCGCTGCGCTACCGCACCGAGATCTCCAAGGCGCGCCGCCGCGCGTCGCGGGCGCTGTCGGTGCTGCGCAAGTCGATCGGCGAGGCGCCGATCACCGAGGCGGTCGAGGAGGCGGCCCGGTGGCTGGAGGAGTTCCACCCGCGCTCGGTGGTCGAGCTGGACTACGGCGGCCTGGTGCAACTGCTGCCGGACGAGACGCTCGAAGCCGACGACTCGACCGATCTGGTGGCCACCGGACTGTCCGGACTGGGCCGGGGCGAGGCCGAGGAGGCGTCCGCCGCGTACGACAAGCTGGTCGCCCGCTGGCGCGCGGTGCAGCTGTTGGAGCGCTGCAACTGACGCCCGGTTTACCCCGATAAGTGGTCTTGGACACGAGAGTGTCTCGTAGTTGATGCGTCACGAACCGTGATCATGAGTCCTAATAAGGTAGTTTCTGCGGCATAAAAGTCGTAAAAATCGGGCATGCTTCATCCGTCCGTCTAGGGACCTTCAGCCGTTCGGCCCATGTCGGACATCGGGGACTAGCCGGACCATGGGAGACGCGTCGGCCGGCGGGACCCCGGCCGATGTCTATACATGTGGAGGAGTGACCCCGATGGCATCGCGAACGCACGAACCTGAGCCGCTACTCACACCGGCCGAGGTGGCGTCGATGTTCCGTGTCGACCCGAAGACGGTGACCCGGTGGGCCAAGGCTGGCAAGCTCAGCGCCATCCGGACCCTTGGCGGCCACCGCCGCTACCGTGAGTCAGAGGTTCGGGCGCTACTGCAGGGGCAGATCCCCCAGCAGCGCCAGGGAGACTGACGAACCGGCGTTCTCCGGCGTTCCGATCAGGGGCGGTGCCGTCGCGGCGCCGCCCTTAATCGTGCCCGGGCTCAATCGTGTCCGGGGGCCGCGCCGTCCAGCACGATCCGCAGCCCCACCGTGCCCCCCTCGCCCCGGCGCAGCCGGCTGCCGAGCAGGCTCAGCCGCCCGATCAGCCGGTACTTCTGCTTGAGCAGGCCCCGCACCCGCCGGGTGCTCTCCGGATCGGCGATCGTCGCGTGTGCCGGCACCGCATCGCCGTGCGGTCGCCCGCGCACGTCGCACGGCGCCACAGTGACCCGGCCGTCGCGCCGGATCCGCTTCACCTTGCCGGAGTCGGACACCGTCCACACCGCCAGCGAGTCACCGTCGCGTACCGCCCACACCGGTGTCGCCACCGCCCGGCCGTCCTTGCGGAACGTGGTGAGCAGGACGTACTTCTCCGCCGCCAGGCGGTCCAGGTCGGTCACGCCGCCCAGGATACGGCGGCCACGGCGCCGCCGACCCCCGGATAGCGTTGCGGGCATGACCGGGGAACCCGAGATCGGCGACGTGTTCGGCGAGATGATCCGCGACGCGTACGCGGTCGCCACCGGGATCGGACCCCGGCCGATGGCCGGTGGGCGCCTGCCCCGGCCGGTCATCGAGATCATCGAGCGGGACGACGGGCTGATCAACGGCGCGCCCGCCGGGCACTACTTGGACCCGCCGCAGCTGTGGCAGCCGCACGACCACCGGGCGGTGGACCGGGTACGCGGGCACGTGCTCGACGTCGGCGTCGGCGCCGGACGGATCGCGCTGGAACTCCAGGAGCGCGGCGTGCCCGTCACCGGCCTGGACACCTCGCTGGGCGCGCTGCGGGTCAGCCGGCACCGGGGCGTACGCGACCTCGTCCACGGCACCGTCGACGAGCACACCGTCGACGGGCCGCGCTACGACACCTTCCTGCTGCTCGGCAACAACCTCGGGCTGTTCGAGGGGCGGGAACGGGCGCCCGCGATGCTGGCCGCGCTCGCCGCCCTGGCCCGCCCCGGCGCCCGGGTGATCGCCCACGGCACCGACCCGTACGGCACCACCGACCCGGTGCACACCGCCTATCACGAGCGCAACCGGCAGCGGGGCCGGATCGGCGGGCAACTGCGGCTGCGGCTGCGCTACCGGCTGCTCGGCACCGGGTGGTTCGACTACCTGGTCTGCTCGCCCGAGGAGTTCGCCGAGCTGGTCCACGGCTCGCCGTGGCGACTGGCCGACGTGGACGACACCGACCACCCGTACTACCTCGCCACGCTGGAGCTGCGGCGTTAGGAAGGGCCCCTTTCAAGCGCCTAGGCGTTAACAAGGGGCCCTTCCTTACATGCTCAGACCTGGACGGTGGGGGTGGTCTGCTCCGGGGGCAGTCCGCCGTCGCCGTCGACCACCTCGTCCGGCGTGCCGTCCTCGTCGATGTCCACCATGGTGATGTCCACCTTGCCGTCACCGTCGGTGTCGAACTGGAACAGGTCGGCCTTGCCGTCGCCGTCGGTGTCCACCACCCACACGTCGGTCTTGCCGTCGTTGTTGGTGTCCGCGCGGAGCAGGTCCACCCGCTCGTCGCCGCGGGTCTCGACCGTCTCGGTGTTCTCCGCGCTCTCCGGTGCCTGGCTCATCTCGTTCCTTCCTTCGACGTTGACGGCCGTCCTTACCCCGTCCGCTCCGCCCCCACTCATCCCGGCGGCCCGGCCCTGCATAGGGTCGCATGCAGGAACGAGCGAGCGGACGGGCCCGGCGGCGGAGACCCCGCGCGCCCCCGCCGCGGCGAGGGGACACCGATGAGTGGTCGTTTTGTGGTCGTCGGGGCCGGCACCATGGGCCTCGGCATCGCGTACGTGGCGGCCGGCGCCGGGTACGCGGTCGAACTGGTCGAGGTCGACCCCGGGCGGGGCGCCGAGGCCGTCCGCCGGCTCGGCGAGCTGTGGGACCGGGGCGTGCAGCGCGGCAAGCTGACCGAGGAGGCCGCCACCGCCAACCGCGGGCGCGTCACGTTGCGGGCCGGGCTCACCGAGGTGCCCGAGGGCGCCGACGTGATCGTGGAGGCGGTGCCCGAGCGGCTCGACTTGAAGCGCGCCGTGCTGCGCGAGGCGGAGAGCCGCCGCCCCGCGCTGCTGGGCAGCAACACGTCCAGCATCCCGATCGCCGAACTGGCCGCCGGGCTGGACCGCCCGGCCGACTTCGTCGGACTGCACTTCTTCAACCCGGTCTGGGCGATGGCGCTGCTGGAGGTCGTGGTCGGCCCGGCCACCGCGCCGCAGACCACCGAGGCGGCCGTCGCGCTCGCCGCCCGGCTGGGCAAGGACCCCGTCGTCGTACGCGACATGCCCGGCTTCGCCACCTCCCGCCTCGGCGTCACGCTCGGCCTGGAGGCGATCCGGATGGTGGCCGACGAGGTGGCGAGCCCGGCCGACATCGACAAGGCGATGGTGCTCGGCTACCGGCACCCGATCGGCCCGCTGGAGCTGACCGACCTGGTCGGACTGGACGTGCGGCTCGACATCGCGCGTACGCTCCAGGCCGCGTACGGGGACCGCTTCGCGCCGCCGCCGCTGCTGGTCGAGATGGTGGCCGCCGGGAAGCTGGGCAAGAAGTCCGGGCAGGGCTTCTACACCTGGAAGGACGGCCAGAAGAAATGAGTGGGCTGCGGATCGAGGAGCTGCCGGACCGGCTGGTCGTGACGCTGGACCGGCCGGAGAAACGCAACGCGATCGACGCCGACCTGGTGGCCGAGCTGCACGCGGTCTGCGCCGACCTGGAGGCACGCCCCCGGCTGCTGCTGCTCACCGGCGGGACGGCGGGCATCTTCGCCGGCGGCGCCGACATCGCCCAGCTGCGCGAGCGCGGCCGGCTGGACGCGCTGGCCGCCATCAACCAGGGCGTCTTCGCCCGCATCCGGGCGCTCCCGATGCCCACCGTGGCCGCGATCGACGGGCCGGCGCTGGGCGGCGGCGCCGAACTCGCGTACGCCTGCGATCTGCGGGTGTGCACGGACCGCGCGGTCTTCGGTCAGCCCGAGGTGCGGCTGGGCATCCTGGCCGGCGCGGGCGCGACCTACCGGCTGCCGGCGTTGATCGGTGAGGCCCGCGCCAAGGAACTGCTCTTCACCGGCCGGCGGGTGGACGCCGCGGAGGCGCTGCGGATCGGGCTGGTGAACCGGGTGGTGGCCGAACCGGACGAGCTGCTGCCCACCGCGCACGGCCTGCTCGACGAGATGGCGAAGGGCTCCGCGCTGGCCCTGCGGCTGACCAAGCTGGCGGTGGACGCCCCGGCGGCCGCGCACCCGCAACTCGACCTGCTCAGCCAGGCGGTGCTCTTCGAGGACGAGGAGAAACACCGGCGGATGACCGAGTTCCTGGACCGGCGCAAGGCGCGCTGAGCCGGAACACGACGAGGGCCGCGCCGGTGTTCCCGGCGCGGCCCTCGTCGTCGGCGCTTCTCAGCGTCTGATCTGAACTCCGGCGTCCGCCAGAGCCGGGATCGCCGGCGCGGACTCGGCGAAGCCGATGAGCAGCAGCGCCTCCGGCCCGTACGCCTTGATCTCCTGGGCGATGCCGGAGAAGTCGACGGGGGTCTTCGGGTCCTCCGGCGGCTCGTAGGTCAGCAGCTTGACCCGGTCCGCGCCGATGCCGGCCTTCTCCAGCTCCGAACGGACGTTCTCCTGGAGGCCCTCGCCGTAGGAGTCCTTACGGGCCAGGATCGCGATCTTGCGCGGTCCGTCCCGGAGCATCACGTCGGCCAGCGCGCGACCCTGGAGGCTGTCCGGCGGGGCGGTACGGAAGTAGAGGCCGTTGTCGTCCACCGCGCTCAGCCCCGCGTCGGTGTTCGACGGCGAGAACAGGATCCGCCCGGCGGCCACCACGTCCGGCAGCACCGCCCGGGAGATGCCGGAACCACCGGCGCCGATGATGACGTGGACGCCCTCCCGGACGTGCGAGGCGACAGTGGCCTTGGCGACCGCCGGGTTGGTGCCGTCGTCGCCCTCGACCCACCTCACCGGCTCACCGAGCACACCACCGGCGGCGTTGACCTCGCGGAGCGCGAGCGCGGCGCCAGCGGCCAGCGGCGGGTACGCCAGCGCCAGGTCACCGGTCTTCGGCAGGAGGCCGCCGAGGACCAGCGGCGCGTCCTTCGCCTTCCCGTCGCGCAGCTTGCGACCGCGCGGCGGCGTCTTGCTGCTCGCCCCGGACTCCTCACCGGCGCCGACGAACTCGGTCTTGCTGTCGTCGATCTTCTGGTTGTCGAAGTGCATGGTGCCGTAGCTGGCGGTGGCCGGCTCGCCGTTGTCGGTGAACCCGGCCCGGGTGAGCGACACGCCCCGGTACTGGATGTCCTGACCGGCGCGGGCGAGCTGGAGGCAGGTCGCCACCTCGTCGCAGCGCTCGCCGCCGGTGGTGACCCCGACGATCTGCTTGGCGATCTCGCCCGGCGCGGTGGTGCCGGCGAGCTGGGCGGCCAGCGCGCTGATCACGACCGCGTCGTAGGACTCGGCGGAGTAGAGGAAGTCACCCAGCTTCGCGTCTACGGCGAGTAGTCGTTCCTTGAAGCTCTCGGGCAGCGGAGTGAGGGGCGTGGTGCCCTTCATCCCGTTCACCAGATCCGCCCGATCCTTCAGCTCGGCTGGGTATGAATTGAGCATGTTGCCGTCGGTGCCGTAGAGGCGCACCTGGGTGGCGGGCGCTTCTTCCGGCTCGTCGCTCCCGCAGGCGCTCGTGGCGAGCAGGAGCGCCGCGCAGGCCATGGACAGG
>NZ_LYXF01000020.1:0-76260 GCF_001709195.1 Micromonospora sp. II
CCAGCCCTGGTCGGCGGGGTCCGGCCGGACGCAGCGCAAACGCTCGGTCTCGTACGCCGACGCCGGGGTGTCGATCGAGGCGGGCGACCGCGCGGTCGAGCTGCTCAAGTCCAAGGTCAAGGAGACCCGGCGCCCGGAGGTCCTGGGTGACCTGGGCGGCTTCGCCGGCCTGTTCCGGCTGGACACGAAGAAGTACAAGAATCCGATCCTGGCCTCCTCGACCGACGGCGTCGGCACCAAGCTGGTGATCGCGCAGCAGCTCGACATCCACGACACGGTCGGCATCGACCTGGTCGCCATGGTCGTCGACGACCTGGTCGCCTGCGGCGCCGAGCCGCTGTTCCTGCTCGACTACATCGCCACCGGCGAGGTCGTGCCGGACAAGGTCGCCGAGATCGGCGCGGGCATCGCGGACGGCTGCCGGTACGCCGGCTGCGCGCTGCTGGGTGGCGAGACCGCCGAGCACCCGGGCGTGCTGCGCCCCGACGAGTACGACATCTCCGCCACCGGCGTCGGCGTGGTGGAGGAGAGCGAGATCCTCACCCCGGAGCGGGTGGAGGTGGGTGACGTGGTGATCGCCATGCGCTCCTCCGGCCTGCACTCCAACGGCTACTCCCTGGTCCGGCACGTGCTGCTGGGTGCCGGCCGGATGCGGCTGGACGTGGTGATCGACGACTTCGGCCGCCAGCGGACGCTCGGCGAGGAGCTGCTCACCCCGACCAAGATCTACGCGCAGGACTGCCTCAAGCTGATCGCCGAGGCCGAGGTGCGGGCGCTGGCCCACGTCACCGGCGGCGGCATCCCCGGCAACCTGGTCCGGGTGCTGCCCGAGCACGTCGACGCCGTGGTCAACCGCTCCACCTGGAAGCCGCAGCCGATCTTCGATCTGATCCAGACCAAGGGCCGGATCGAGGACCCGGAGATGGAGGCGACGTTCAACATGGGCGTCGGCATGTTCGCGATCGTCTCCGCCGAGGACGCCGACCGCGCGCTGGCCACCCTGACCGGCCGGGGCGTGGACGCCTGGCAGGCGGGCGAGATCATCGAGGGGTCCGGCAACGTGCAGATGGTCGGGCAGCACACCCGGGGCTGATCACCCTGCGCCGATCGGCCGGGCACCTGATCGGGGGTTCACCCGAGCGGTCGCCGCGGCCTAGCCTGGAGGTTCGGTTTTCAGGCAGGCGGGGGAGGTGCTGATGGCCGCACGTGCGCCCGAAGGGATGCGGGGTATCGCCGCCGTCCCGTCGTACGTGGTGATGCAGCCGACCACCCTGTGCAACCTCGACTGCGCCTACTGCTACCTGCCGCTTCGGGCGGCCGATCGGCGGATGCCGGTGGCCGTCGCCGAGGCGGTGGCGGCGTCGGTGAACCCGTGGGCGACGGGTGGTCGCTTCTCCGTGGTCTGGCACGGCGGGGAGCCGCTCGCAGCCGGCCGGGAGCATCTGGCCGCGCTGCTGGCGCCGTTCGGGCCGGACGTCGAGCACCACGTGCAGACGAACGCCACGCTGATCGACGACGCCTGGTGCGCGTTCTTCGCCGAGCACCGGGTGCGGGTCAGCGTCAGCGTGGACGGGCCACGGGCCCGCAACGCCGAGCGGGTCACCCGGGGCGGGCGGCCCGCGTACGACCGGATCGTGGCCGGGGTGGCGGCGCTGCGCCGCCACGGCGTGCCGTTCTCGGCGCTGGCTGTGGTGTCCCGGCCGGAGCCGGGCCTGGCGACCGAGCTGTACGACTACTTCCTCGACCTGGGCTGCGACGTGCTCGGCGTCAACATCGAGGAGACCGAGGGCGTCAACACCCGGACCAACGCCCGGGACGCGGGCGCGGTCACCGGGTTCTGGGCGGAGCTGGTCGCGGCCTGGCGGCGTGATCCCCGGATCCACCTGCGCGAGGTGGAGTGGTCGCTGCGGTACGCGGGCGCGGTGCTGGCCGGCACCGCCGACGACCTGCTGCCCCGCCGCCTCGACCCGATCCCGACGGTCGGGCACGACGGTTCGGTGGTGGTGCTCTCGCCGGAGCTGGCCGGCTTCACGGACCCGCACTACGGCGACTTCACCAGCGGGAACGTGCTCACCACCCCGCTGGGCGAGATCCTCGCCGACGCGGCCGGCACGCCCTGGGTGGGCGAGTTCCTCACCGGCGTGGAGGCGTGCCGGACGTCCTGCGCGTACTTCGGCTTCTGTGGGGGTGGGCACGCCGCCAACCGCTACTTCGAGCTGGGGCGTTTCGACGGTACGGAGACCGAGCACTGCCGGAACAGCAAGATCCGCCTACTGGAGGGAGTGTTGGAGCATGCCCGAGACCATCAGTGACACCGACCGGGGGGCAGTGGCCGACCGGGTGCGGGACGCCGCTGCGGGGCTTACCGCTCTGCTCCGTGAGGCGGAGGCGGCGCGGCTGCTGCGGGCGGAGGTGTCGGGCGGCGACGGCGCCAACGCGGTCTGCGCCTGGAACCACTTCGAGAACATCCCGACGTTCTACAACTGGAACAACCGGCCGCGCTGAGGGCTCGGTTCCGCGATCAGGGACCTGCCGGCGAGTCGGGGCGGCACCCCGGCACGGCAGGTCCCTGATCGTCGGTCGTACGCCGGCTCAGCAGAGCACATGCGTGAGCACGCGGGGGTTACCGCGTGCTCAGATGTGACCGGAGGTCAGCGGGTCGGACGAGCCCAGGTGTCCGGGTCGTCGTCCGCGTGGTCCTCGTCATCGTCGTCGACATACTCTTTGTAGTCGTCGTCGAAGTTGTGCTCAGACTTCCCACTACCCGCCAGTTCGCGCTGCAAGGCGGTTAGGTCGGTGTTCGGGGAGTGATACTTCAACTCCCGCGCCACCTTCGTCTGCTTGGCCTTAGCACGGCCGCGCCCCATGGCTCGACCCCCTCGCACAGAATGCGGGGCAGCCCGAAGGCGGGCCCCGATGACGTCAGGCATCTCTCGTGGCTCTTACGGTACATGGGGATGCCATCGTTCGGCACCTCGGGTCACCGTCGACCGGACCTGCGCGTCGCAGTGGTCCAGCCGTCACCAAGTGTACCGGGTAAGGGGTAAGGTCCGGGGCTGGCCGTGACAGCGGACAAATGGGTACGAACGGGCCCGAGGCTCAGCTTAACGCGCACGGCCTCCGGGGGTGGAGTCGCCGCTCCGCCCCCGGAGGTGAGCTTCACCGCAGATGGATCGCGCGCAGCCGGCCGACCTCGGCCATCCGCCGTTCGGCGAGCCGGTCCGCGGCCACCGCCGGGGGTACGCCCTCGTCGTCGGCGAGCTGGAGGATCTGCCGGGTGGTGTCGAAGATCCGGGTGGCGCGCAGCTTGGCGCGCTCGAAGTTGAAGCCCTCGATCTCGTCGGCCACCTGGATCACGCCGCCCGCGTTCACCACGTAGTCCGGGGTGTAGAGGATGCCCCGGTCGGCGAGCACCTTCTCGATGCCCGAGTGGGCGAGCTGGTTGTTCGCCGCTCCGGTGACGACCTTCGCCCGCAGCACCGGCACGGTCTCGTCGTTCAGCGCGCCGCCGAGCGCGCACGGGGCGTACACGTCGATGTCGGAGGCGACCAGCGCCGCGGTGTCGTCGACCAGGGTGACCTGCGGGTGGGTGGTGCGCGCCCACTCCAGGGCGCGCGGGTTCACGTCGGTCGCCACGACCTCGGCGCCGTCGTCGAGCAGGTGGGCGGTCAGGTACTTGCCGACCTTGCCCAGCCCGGCCACGCCGACCCGGCGGCCGGCCAGCGTCGGGCTGCCCCAGACGTGCTCGGCGGCGGCACGCATGCCCTGGAACACGCCCCACGCGGTGAGGATCGAGGAGTCGCCCGCGCCGCCGTGCTCCACGCTGCGGCCGGTGACGTACCGGGTCTCGCGCGCGATCACGTCCATGTCCGCGACGTACGTGCCGACGTCACAGGCGGTGTAGTAGCGGCCGTTGAGCGACTCGACGAAGCGGCCGTACGCGCGCAGCAGCGCCTCGCTCTTGATCTGCTCGGGGTCGCCCCAGATGACCGCCTTGCCGCCACCGAGGTCGAGGTTCGCCAGCGCGTTCTTGTAGGCCATGCCGCGGGAGAGGTCGAGCACGTCGGCGAGGGCGTCGGCCTCAGTGGCGTACGGGTAGAACCGGGTCCCGCCGAGCGCGGGGCCCAGCGCGGTGGAGTAGATCCCGATGATCGCCTTCAGGCCGGACTGCTTGTCCTGGCAGAACACGACCTGCTCATGCCCCGTGGAAACGGGGTCGTCGGTGCTGGCGAATACGCCCATGGCTGACTCCTGTGTCGGTGAGCGCCCTTGTGGGGAGCGGAACCTGGTGGCACGCCGGCGGGATGCTGCCGGTGTCTCTGAGCCTAATATCGGCCCGAACCGTACTGTCGCGCACGTCACGCCACGGGCTCACGGGCGGCGACGGGCGGTCCCGTCTCGTGGGAGGATCGCGCCGTGCCGTCGCTCTTCGCTTCATACCTGCGCGTGTACGAGCCGCTGACCGCCTTCGACCGGGACCGGCAGTCCTACTGGCGCCGGTACGTCAGCGAGGGCCGGGCGATCGCCCCGCTGGAAGGGCCGGTACGACAACGGACCGCCGTGATCGAGGCGCTGGGCGCGGGCTGGACCCGGCTGCCCGACCTGCCCGACGAGGCGTACGTCCTGGAGTCGGACGACTCGTTGCTGGTCTGCCCCTGGAACCTGCGCATCCGGGTCGCCGAGGCGGCGCTGAGCGCCCGCGACGGCGTGCCCTCGGTGCTGGCCGACGCGTTCGTGCCGCCGGTGCTCGCCGGGCAGGCCAAGGCCGTGGTGGAGGACTGGCGCAGCGGCGCCCGGGTGCTGGAGCACGGCGTGCCCCGGGTGCACGAGCAGATCGCCACCTGGGGCGTGCCGCTGCGCTGGTTCGTGCTGTTCGAGGCGGGCGAGCGGCACCTGGTCACCGAGCCGGAGCGGCGCGCGCTGCGCTACCGCACCGAGATCTCCAAGGCGCGCCGCCGCGCGTCGCGGGCGCTGTCGGTGCTGCGCAAGTCGATCGGCGAGGCGCCGATCACCGAGGCGGTCGAGGAGGCGGCCCGGTGGCTGGAGGAGTTCCACCCGCGCTCGGTGGTCGAGCTGGACTACGGCGGCCTGGTGCAACTGCTGCCGGACGAGACGCTCGAAGCCGACGACTCGACCGATCTGGTGGCCACCGGACTGTCCGGACTGGGCCGGGGCGAGGCCGAGGAGGCGTCCGCCGCGTACGACAAGCTGGTCGCCCGCTGGCGCGCGGTGCAGCTGTTGGAGCGCTGCAACTGACGCCCGGTTTACCCCGATAAGTGGTCTTGGACACGAGAGTGTCTCGTAGTTGATGCGTCACGAACCGTGATCATGAGTCCTAATAAGGTAGTTTCTGCGGCATAAAAGTCGTAAAAATCGGGCATGCTTCATCCGTCCGTCTAGGGACCTTCAGCCGTTCGGCCCATGTCGGACATCGGGGACTAGCCGGACCATGGGAGACGCGTCGGCCGGCGGGACCCCGGCCGATGTCTATACATGTGGAGGAGTGACCCCGATGGCATCGCGAACGCACGAACCTGAGCCGCTACTCACACCGGCCGAGGTGGCGTCGATGTTCCGTGTCGACCCGAAGACGGTGACCCGGTGGGCCAAGGCTGGCAAGCTCAGCGCCATCCGGACCCTTGGCGGCCACCGCCGCTACCGTGAGTCAGAGGTTCGGGCGCTACTGCAGGGGCAGATCCCCCAGCAGCGCCAGGGAGACTGACGAACCGGCGTTCTCCGGCGTTCCGATCAGGGGCGGTGCCGTCGCGGCGCCGCCCTTAATCGTGCCCGGGCTCAATCGTGTCCGGGGGCCGCGCCGTCCAGCACGATCCGCAGCCCCACCGTGCCCCCCTCGCCCCGGCGCAGCCGGCTGCCGAGCAGGCTCAGCCGCCCGATCAGCCGGTACTTCTGCTTGAGCAGGCCCCGCACCCGCCGGGTGCTCTCCGGATCGGCGATCGTCGCGTGTGCCGGCACCGCATCGCCGTGCGGTCGCCCGCGCACGTCGCACGGCGCCACAGTGACCCGGCCGTCGCGCCGGATCCGCTTCACCTTGCCGGAGTCGGACACCGTCCACACCGCCAGCGAGTCACCGTCGCGTACCGCCCACACCGGTGTCGCCACCGCCCGGCCGTCCTTGCGGAACGTGGTGAGCAGGACGTACTTCTCCGCCGCCAGGCGGTCCAGGTCGGTCACGCCGCCCAGGATACGGCGGCCACGGCGCCGCCGACCCCCGGATAGCGTTGCGGGCATGACCGGGGAACCCGAGATCGGCGACGTGTTCGGCGAGATGATCCGCGACGCGTACGCGGTCGCCACCGGGATCGGACCCCGGCCGATGGCCGGTGGGCGCCTGCCCCGGCCGGTCATCGAGATCATCGAGCGGGACGACGGGCTGATCAACGGCGCGCCCGCCGGGCACTACTTGGACCCGCCGCAGCTGTGGCAGCCGCACGACCACCGGGCGGTGGACCGGGTACGCGGGCACGTGCTCGACGTCGGCGTCGGCGCCGGACGGATCGCGCTGGAACTCCAGGAGCGCGGCGTGCCCGTCACCGGCCTGGACACCTCGCTGGGCGCGCTGCGGGTCAGCCGGCACCGGGGCGTACGCGACCTCGTCCACGGCACCGTCGACGAGCACACCGTCGACGGGCCGCGCTACGACACCTTCCTGCTGCTCGGCAACAACCTCGGGCTGTTCGAGGGGCGGGAACGGGCGCCCGCGATGCTGGCCGCGCTCGCCGCCCTGGCCCGCCCCGGCGCCCGGGTGATCGCCCACGGCACCGACCCGTACGGCACCACCGACCCGGTGCACACCGCCTATCACGAGCGCAACCGGCAGCGGGGCCGGATCGGCGGGCAACTGCGGCTGCGGCTGCGCTACCGGCTGCTCGGCACCGGGTGGTTCGACTACCTGGTCTGCTCGCCCGAGGAGTTCGCCGAGCTGGTCCACGGCTCGCCGTGGCGACTGGCCGACGTGGACGACACCGACCACCCGTACTACCTCGCCACGCTGGAGCTGCGGCGTTAGGAAGGGCCCCTTTCAAGCGCCTAGGCGTTAACAAGGGGCCCTTCCTTACATGCTCAGACCTGGACGGTGGGGGTGGTCTGCTCCGGGGGCAGTCCGCCGTCGCCGTCGACCACCTCGTCCGGCGTGCCGTCCTCGTCGATGTCCACCATGGTGATGTCCACCTTGCCGTCACCGTCGGTGTCGAACTGGAACAGGTCGGCCTTGCCGTCGCCGTCGGTGTCCACCACCCACACGTCGGTCTTGCCGTCGTTGTTGGTGTCCGCGCGGAGCAGGTCCACCCGCTCGTCGCCGCGGGTCTCGACCGTCTCGGTGTTCTCCGCGCTCTCCGGTGCCTGGCTCATCTCGTTCCTTCCTTCGACGTTGACGGCCGTCCTTACCCCGTCCGCTCCGCCCCCACTCATCCCGGCGGCCCGGCCCTGCATAGGGTCGCATGCAGGAACGAGCGAGCGGACGGGCCCGGCGGCGGAGACCCCGCGCGCCCCCGCCGCGGCGAGGGGACACCGATGAGTGGTCGTTTTGTGGTCGTCGGGGCCGGCACCATGGGCCTCGGCATCGCGTACGTGGCGGCCGGCGCCGGGTACGCGGTCGAACTGGTCGAGGTCGACCCCGGGCGGGGCGCCGAGGCCGTCCGCCGGCTCGGCGAGCTGTGGGACCGGGGCGTGCAGCGCGGCAAGCTGACCGAGGAGGCCGCCACCGCCAACCGCGGGCGCGTCACGTTGCGGGCCGGGCTCACCGAGGTGCCCGAGGGCGCCGACGTGATCGTGGAGGCGGTGCCCGAGCGGCTCGACTTGAAGCGCGCCGTGCTGCGCGAGGCGGAGAGCCGCCGCCCCGCGCTGCTGGGCAGCAACACGTCCAGCATCCCGATCGCCGAACTGGCCGCCGGGCTGGACCGCCCGGCCGACTTCGTCGGACTGCACTTCTTCAACCCGGTCTGGGCGATGGCGCTGCTGGAGGTCGTGGTCGGCCCGGCCACCGCGCCGCAGACCACCGAGGCGGCCGTCGCGCTCGCCGCCCGGCTGGGCAAGGACCCCGTCGTCGTACGCGACATGCCCGGCTTCGCCACCTCCCGCCTCGGCGTCACGCTCGGCCTGGAGGCGATCCGGATGGTGGCCGACGAGGTGGCGAGCCCGGCCGACATCGACAAGGCGATGGTGCTCGGCTACCGGCACCCGATCGGCCCGCTGGAGCTGACCGACCTGGTCGGACTGGACGTGCGGCTCGACATCGCGCGTACGCTCCAGGCCGCGTACGGGGACCGCTTCGCGCCGCCGCCGCTGCTGGTCGAGATGGTGGCCGCCGGGAAGCTGGGCAAGAAGTCCGGGCAGGGCTTCTACACCTGGAAGGACGGCCAGAAGAAATGAGTGGGCTGCGGATCGAGGAGCTGCCGGACCGGCTGGTCGTGACGCTGGACCGGCCGGAGAAACGCAACGCGATCGACGCCGACCTGGTGGCCGAGCTGCACGCGGTCTGCGCCGACCTGGAGGCACGCCCCCGGCTGCTGCTGCTCACCGGCGGGACGGCGGGCATCTTCGCCGGCGGCGCCGACATCGCCCAGCTGCGCGAGCGCGGCCGGCTGGACGCGCTGGCCGCCATCAACCAGGGCGTCTTCGCCCGCATCCGGGCGCTCCCGATGCCCACCGTGGCCGCGATCGACGGGCCGGCGCTGGGCGGCGGCGCCGAACTCGCGTACGCCTGCGATCTGCGGGTGTGCACGGACCGCGCGGTCTTCGGTCAGCCCGAGGTGCGGCTGGGCATCCTGGCCGGCGCGGGCGCGACCTACCGGCTGCCGGCGTTGATCGGTGAGGCCCGCGCCAAGGAACTGCTCTTCACCGGCCGGCGGGTGGACGCCGCGGAGGCGCTGCGGATCGGGCTGGTGAACCGGGTGGTGGCCGAACCGGACGAGCTGCTGCCCACCGCGCACGGCCTGCTCGACGAGATGGCGAAGGGCTCCGCGCTGGCCCTGCGGCTGACCAAGCTGGCGGTGGACGCCCCGGCGGCCGCGCACCCGCAACTCGACCTGCTCAGCCAGGCGGTGCTCTTCGAGGACGAGGAGAAACACCGGCGGATGACCGAGTTCCTGGACCGGCGCAAGGCGCGCTGAGCCGGAACACGACGAGGGCCGCGCCGGTGTTCCCGGCGCGGCCCTCGTCGTCGGCGCTTCTCAGCGTCTGATCTGAACTCCGGCGTCCGCCAGAGCCGGGATCGCCGGCGCGGACTCGGCGAAGCCGATGAGCAGCAGCGCCTCCGGCCCGTACGCCTTGATCTCCTGGGCGATGCCGGAGAAGTCGACGGGGGTCTTCGGGTCCTCCGGCGGCTCGTAGGTCAGCAGCTTGACCCGGTCCGCGCCGATGCCGGCCTTCTCCAGCTCCGAACGGACGTTCTCCTGGAGGCCCTCGCCGTAGGAGTCCTTACGGGCCAGGATCGCGATCTTGCGCGGTCCGTCCCGGAGCATCACGTCGGCCAGCGCGCGACCCTGGAGGCTGTCCGGCGGGGCGGTACGGAAGTAGAGGCCGTTGTCGTCCACCGCGCTCAGCCCCGCGTCGGTGTTCGACGGCGAGAACAGGATCCGCCCGGCGGCCACCACGTCCGGCAGCACCGCCCGGGAGATGCCGGAACCACCGGCGCCGATGATGACGTGGACGCCCTCCCGGACGTGCGAGGCGACAGTGGCCTTGGCGACCGCCGGGTTGGTGCCGTCGTCGCCCTCGACCCACCTCACCGGCTCACCGAGCACACCACCGGCGGCGTTGACCTCGCGGAGCGCGAGCGCGGCGCCAGCGGCCAGCGGCGGGTACGCCAGCGCCAGGTCACCGGTCTTCGGCAGGAGGCCGCCGAGGACCAGCGGCGCGTCCTTCGCCTTCCCGTCGCGCAGCTTGCGACCGCGCGGCGGCGTCTTGCTGCTCGCCCCGGACTCCTCACCGGCGCCGACGAACTCGGTCTTGCTGTCGTCGATCTTCTGGTTGTCGAAGTGCATGGTGCCGTAGCTGGCGGTGGCCGGCTCGCCGTTGTCGGTGAACCCGGCCCGGGTGAGCGACACGCCCCGGTACTGGATGTCCTGACCGGCGCGGGCGAGCTGGAGGCAGGTCGCCACCTCGTCGCAGCGCTCGCCGCCGGTGGTGACCCCGACGATCTGCTTGGCGATCTCGCCCGGCGCGGTGGTGCCGGCGAGCTGGGCGGCCAGCGCGCTGATCACGACCGCGTCGTAGGACTCGGCGGAGTAGAGGAAGTCACCCAGCTTCGCGTCTACGGCGAGTAGTCGTTCCTTGAAGCTCTCGGGCAGCGGAGTGAGGGGCGTGGTGCCCTTCATCCCGTTCACCAGATCCGCCCGATCCTTCAGCTCGGCTGGGTATGAATTGAGCATGTTGCCGTCGGTGCCGTAGAGGCGCACCTGGGTGGCGGGCGCTTCTTCCGGCTCGTCGCTCCCGCAGGCGCTCGTGGCGAGCAGGAGCGCCGCGCAGGCCATGGACAGGRCCGCGCGCGACGTGCGTGTTCTCAGCATGGTCGTCCTTCCTCCGGCGAAGGTCCGCTGCGCACCTTAGCGTGCCCACGCGGTAGGCGGGACTGTGGAGTCGGCTCCGTCGGCACCCCGACTGCGGGAATCACGCTGCGTGTTCATCGAGCGATTTCCGGGTCACGGCTTGACCCCCGGCGCTACTGTTCCGCGGGTGAACGACGAAGCACAGCAGACGCTGGACGACGCGACCGCCGTGCTCCGTTCCGCCCTCGCCGGCGACGGCGCCGGGGTGGTGGGCACGTTCGACGCGGTGGTGGACCGCTCCGGCCTGGCCGGGGCGTACGGGGTGGCCTGGTGCCTGGCCGCCACCATGCTCGGCGACGACGCGCCGGCCGGCGGGGCCGCCCTCGACTTCCCCGGCATCGACCAGGCCGACTACGACACCCGCTGGGTGGCCCGCTTCGTCAGCGCGTGCGCCAACGACGACGCCGACACCGGTGAGGCGCTGTTCGGCGCGGCCGCCGCCGACGGGCTGCTGCCCGACTGCCTGCTCACCCTCGCCGGCTCGACCATCGCCACGCTGCGCAGCCGGTCCGACTGAGCCCGCCGCGCCGCGACGCGCGCCGGCTGTGATAGCTCTGGGTCATGTCCGAGGCGATGCTCAGCAAGGTGCGCAAGCTGCTCGCCCAGGCCGAGGACCCGGCCTGCACGCCCGCCGAGTCGGCCGCGTTCATGGCCAAGGCCACCGAGCTGATCGCCCGTTACGGCGTCGACCGGGCGCTGCTCGCGGCACGCGACCCGGCCGTCGACCCGGTGGGCGACCGGACGGTCGAGGTGGTCGCGCCGTACGCCCGGGACAAGGCCGGACTTCTGGCCGCGGTCGCCGAACCGTTGCGCTGCCGCTGCGTACGCCGACGGCAGGGCAACGGTTTCGCCATGCACCTGTTCGGATTCGCCAGCGACCTGGAACGCGTCGAGTTGCTGTTCACCTCGCTGCTGGTGCAGGCCGCGCACGGACTGGCGGGAGCCGCCGTGCCGGACGGGGAGCACCCGGCCGCGTTCCGGCGTACCTGGCTGGCCGGCTTCGCGTACGTCGTCGCGCAGCGGCTGCGCGCAGCCGAGGAGAACGCGGTGGCCGAGGCGGGCGGCCCCTCGACGGCCCTGGTACTCGCCGACCGTTCCGACCGCGTCCAGCGCCGGGTCGCCGAGGCGTACCCCAGGTTGCGCACCGCGCCGCGACGGCGCCTCGCGGGCGGTGGTTTCGCGCCGGGCGCGGACGCCGGCCGCCGCGCCGACCTCGGCGGCACCGGCGTGCCCGGCGCCGCGGCGACGCCGGGCATCACCGGCTGACCGGGCCCATCGGGTACGGGTCAGGCGGTGCGGGCGACCGTCGCCAGGTAGCGGCAGAGCAACTCGTGCCAGCCGGCCGTGAGCGCCTCGCGGTAGCCCTCGGCCGCGGCGCCGTGCCGGTCGAAGTAGCGGTGCTCGACCTCGACCCGGGTCAGTTCCGGGCCCTCGGGGTGGAACAGGACCTCCACCTCGCTGGCGCCGGCCGGGTCCGGCACCGGCACCCGGTCCGGGCCGATCTGCCAGGTGAAGACCAGACGCCTAGGCGGATCCCAGGTCAGCACGCGGCCCCAGTCGTTGCGGAAGCCGTACGGGCCGATCTCGTAGAGCATGCCGCCGGCCCGGGGTTCGATGCCGAGCGCGGCGAGCGCCTGCGGGCCGGACCAGGTGTACTCGCGTACCCACCAGTCGGCGAGCGATCCGGTGAACACGGCGTACGCCCGCTCGGCCGACGCCGGGACGAACAGGTTGCTGCGGAGGGAGAAGCGGTCGGATTCCTGCCGGACCTCATCCGGATCGGCCATCTCCTGTCCCATAGGTCCGGACCATACCGGCTCATGTCTCGGTGCGCAGCTTCCGTTGCGCCCGCTTCCGGACACCGGGAACGCCGCTCCACGACAGCGCTGTGTGGTGGGACAGGCGCGCCGAGTTGGCGGAACGCCTCGGGGCGTACCCGGTACCAGGCCCAGGTGCCGCGCCGCTCGGAGTCGGACGCAGATCTCCGACGCCGAGGCACCGGCAGCGCTTGTTTCGACATTTCTCTAGGTTGACAGACTTCAAAGCAGGGGGCAGGGTGGAGTCTGCTTCGATAAACATCTAGACAGGGAGTTCGCATGTCCCGCGTCCAGCTCGCCCTGCGCGTGTCCGACCTCGAAGGCTCCGTCGCCTTCTACAGCAAGCTGTTCGGCGTCGAGCCGGCCAAGCGCCGCCCCGGCTACGCCAACTTCGCGGTGGAGAACCCGCCGCTGAAGCTCGTACTCCTCGAAGGTGAGCCCGGCCTGCCGACGGTGATGGACCACCTCGGGGTCGAGGTGGCCACCACCGGCGAGGTGAACGCCGCGACCAGCCGGCTCACCGAGTCCGGCCTGATCACGCTGGAGGAGAACGACACCGAGTGCTGCTACGCGCTCCAGGACAAGGTCTGGGTGCGCGGCCCCGGCGACGAGCCGTGGGAGGTCTACACGGTCAAGGCCGACTCACCGCAGCTGGAGAAGGTGACCGAGAGCGCCTGCTGCGCCTCGGACACCGCGGAGCAGCCCGCCGGCGTCTGAACGGCGGATCCCCACCGGCGTCTCCGCCGGTGGGGATCTCTGTCGTACGGTCAGGTGCGGCGATTCCGCATGACCCAGGTGGGCAGCGGCTCCGCGAAGGCGTGCACCACCTCCCAGCCGGCGCGCCGGTACACCTCGACGTTGTCCGGGTTGCTGGTCTCCAGAATCGCCGGCAGGCCGTCCGCGGCGGCCCGGTCCAGCCCCATCCGCATCACGGCGTGGCCCCACCTGCGGCCGGCGTGGTCCGGGTGCGTACCCAGCACCCCCAGGTACCAGAACGGCGCCGACGGCAGCGCGGCGTGCACCGCCTCGTCGTAGGCGCGTACGCGGTGCAACACGTCGGCGGGAAGCTGGGCGGCGAGATCGTCGTCCGGCGGGGCGCTCCCGGATGCCGGCGGCTCCCAGATCGCCACCGACGCGCCGTGCCCGATCGTCCAGATCGTCTCCTTGTGCACCCGCTTGTCGAACAGGTGCCCGAAGAAGACGGCCGCATAACGCGCATAGGTCGCCTGGTCGGGGAACAGGTGCCGCAGGACCGGATCCTTGGTGAAGGCCGCGACCAGCGACGTGACCACGCTGCCACGGTCTTCCGGCGTCGCAACGGTGATCTCAGGCCCTGTCACAGCGTGCAACATATCGCGCGGCCGAGGCGCGGGGCGTCCCTCGCGGCGTGAGCCGGCCGGCGACTACCGTGCCTCGGCGAACCTCAGCCGCCTGAAGGCCTCGACGTAGACGAACCGCTTGCCGTCCGGAGAGAAGCTCGGGTGGTACGCGCGCTCACCGTCGGCGATCCGCGTCTTCTTCCCGGTGTCGACGTCGACCGACCACACGCCGCCCACGTGATCCGACGCGACGGCGGCGATCACCGACCTGCCGTCCGGCGACACCGCCAGGTCGGCGAGCCCGGGAAGCTCCGCGAGGAACCTGGCCGTGGCCGATCCGACGTCCCACTCGGTCAGGTGCCAGGTGAAGTCAGACGGATACACCTCGACAGGCAGCGGCAACCTGCCGAGGGTGTCGGGTGCGGTGATGAAGAACAGCCGCTCACCCATGGTTGCCGGCGACCGCACCAGCACCATGGACTCGCAACCCGTATCACTGCCACTGAGGTTGAAGGTTGTCCCGTCGACCGTCACCGGAGAGGGGAACTCAGACGCCTTCCCGTCAGCGAGCAGCTGGATTCCCCCCGGCCCGCACTTCCGGCGCGCCTGCACATATCCCCTGCCGTCACCGTTCACGAGTGCGGCACCGGCGAGGAAGCGCGTCGACGCCAGAGGCTCGAACGTCTTGTCGGCCGGCGAGTAGGTGAGCAGCTCCGTTCCGTCCCAGCCGCATTCGAGGGCCACCCCGAGGTCGCCGTCGGGGTCGGCGAACAAGAAGCTGAACAAGCCCGCTTCGCAGGCGGGCACCGCCGGGGCGCGCGTGAGAACGGCTTCCTCGCCGCTCCCGTCGGGCCGCTGCCGCCACACCTCGGCTACTCCCGAGCCCGAGGTCGAGGTCACCTCCCGCAGGTAGTAGACCCAGCCGTCGGCGGCCCACACCGGATGGAACAGGGAGACGGAATCCAGGAGCCCCGAGATCCGGCCGCACCCGCCCACCAGGATCACGGCCAGTACGAGGACCGACGTCAGAGCCGTACGCAGCGTCCGCACATGCGACCTTCTGGTGCTCACCTGCCTCATTCCGTCCGTCACTCAGCGGGCTCACCGTAGGCGCCGCCGCCGTTGCCGGGGACCGTACACCCGTTAGGTACTCAGGGTGGCGACCTGTGCCGGCCGTGGATACGGCCCGTCGACCGGGAAGCGCAATCGTCGCGACACCTAGCGGGACCGGACCACGGCCGTGACCTCGACCTCGAGCACGGCACCGGGCAGGAAGAGCCTGCTGACCTCGACAGTCGTGCTCGCCGGCGGCGGTGTGCCAGTGAAGAGCCGTCGCCGGACGGCCGCGTACGCCGGCAGGTCAGCCAGGTCCGTCATGAACGTGCGGACGTGCAGCACGTCGTCGAAGCTCGCGCCGTGCGCCGCGAGCACGCCGCCCACGATCTCGAAGATCCGTTCGGCCTGGGCACCGGCGTCTCCGGGGGCCACCACCTCGCCGTCGTCGTCGACGGCGACCTGTCCGGCGAGCATCAGCAGCGCGCCGCCGCCGACATCGATCCGGGCGACGTGCGCGAAGCGGTCGCCGAACGGGGCCGCGACGGATTCGGGGTTGTCCAGGGTGAGGCGCATCAGCGTCCCTTCGCAGAAGTCGGGGGAGACGAGGGAGGAGAGATCGGCGTCCTGGTCCGGCGCGGCCCGCATCAGGTCGAGGGCGGCCTCCAGCACGGGGGCCGGCACCGGGCGGCGCAGCGCCAGCCGGGCATCCTTCGCCGCCATCGTGACTGCGAACGAGGCGCCCGAGGCCGTGGCCCGTCCGACCGCGCCGCCGAGGGCCCCACGGTCGAGCACGTCGAGGGCGGTCTGCCTGTCGACACCGAGCGCTGCGGCGACAGCCAGCGCGTCGTGCAGCGCGGCGACAGCCGTCACCAGGCCCGTGTTCGCGACGAGTTTGACGGCGGCACCTGCGCCGATCGGACCGCAGTGACGGACCGTCCCGAGCTGCCCCAGCACCGGAGCCGCCCTCTCCACGGCATCGGCAGTGCCGCCCGCGAAGATCACCAGCGTGCCGGCCCGGGCGGCGTTGACGCTGCCGCCGACGGGGGCGTCGAGGAGGTAGACGCCCGCCGGAAGCCGGCCGGCCACCGCTCGGACTTCGTCCGGCCCGATCGTCGACATCTGCACCACGACCGTCCCGGGTCGGAGCGCGGTGGCGGCGCCGTCCGGCCCGAACAGCACCGTCTCGACCGCGCCGGCGTCGGCGAGCATGACGACGACGACCTCGGCTCCGTCGACCGCGGCGGACGGGCTCGCGGCCACCGTCGCGCCGACCGCCGCGAGCGGCTCCGAACGCTCCGGGCTGCGGTTCCACACTCTGACCCGGTTGCCGCCGGCCAGGAGGCGGCGCGCGATCGGCGTACCCATGTGCCCGGTCCCGAGGACCGCGATGATCTTCACGCGGTAACGCTAGGCCGGTGAGGGTAATGCGACCAACGAATGTCTTGCATGCCTGCCATGCGTGATTACCATGCCTGCCCATGGAGACTCAGCTGCTGGAGGTGTTCCGCACCGTCGCGCGGCACGGCTCGATCACCACCGCCGCGCGCGCCCTCAGCTTCACCCAGTCGGCTGTCTCCCGGCAGATAGCCGCGCTCGAGGCCGACATCGGCGCCCGGCTCTTCGACCGGCTGCCCCGCGGCGTCGCCCTCACCGAGGAGGGACGAGAGCTGCTCCCGCACGCCGAGGCGGTCCTCGACCGGCTCGCCGCGGCCCGGCGTGACCTCGACGACCTGGGCGGGCTCGGCCGAGGGCGGCTGCGTGTGGGCGCCTTCCCGACCGCTGTCGCGGCCCTCGTACCCCGGGCGATGGCGTCGTTCCGCTCGGCCTACCCGGAGGTCTCGCTGTCGCTGGTCGAGGGCGTGACGCCGCGGCTGCTGGAGCGCCTGCTCGCCGAGGAGGCGGATGTGGCAGTGGTCAGCACCTCGCCCACGGGCGAGCTGGACCGCGAACGATTCGACCTGCGACACCTGCTCGACGAGCGGCTCCTGGTCGCGGTCGCGCGTGACCACCGGCTGGCGCGCCGCCGCTCGGTGCGCCTGGCGGACCTCGCCCCGGAAGCGTTCGTCGTGGGCTCGGCCACCGCGGAGAACAGCCTGCTCCGCGCAAGCCTGCCCAGCGGTTTCTCGCCGCGCATCGACATCGTCGCGGCCGAGTGGACCGGCAAGCTGGGATGCGTCGCCGCCGGGTTGGGGGTGGCCCTGGTTCCGGCCCTGGCGGTACGCGGAACCCCGCCGGACATCGCCCTGCTCCGCCTGCACCCGGACGACGAGTCGGTACGGCAGATATTCGCGGCGACCGTGCGGGGCAGGACGCCGCCGCCGGCAGTCACGCATTTCCTGGAGCACCTGCGGGCGGAGGCGGCCCGCCTGGGCTGAAAAGCAGAACGCCGACCTGCGTATCCGCTGGTCGGCGTTCCTGTAGCCCGGCGAAAGGCTATGTGGCCAGGGGCGGGGTCGAACCGCCGACCTTCCGATTTTCAGTCGGACGCTCGTACCAACTGAGCTACCTGGCCGTGGTGCTCGGCACATGCTACCGCATGAGCCGATACGCAGAACGCCGCGCATTGAGCTGCGCGGCGTCAGCGCTTGCGGTCCTGACGGGACTTGAACCCGCGACCTCCGCCTTGACAGGGCGGCGAGCACTCCAACTGCTCCACAGGACCTGGCTGGTGTTGCATCCGGCGCGAGCCGGACCGTGCCCCCAACGGGATTCGAACCCGTGCTACCGCCTTGAAAGGGCGGCGTCCTGGGCCGCTAGACGATGAGGGCGGCCCCGCCATCATTGCACACTCGCAACTTCAAGCGGACTTGCTCCCATCCGGCCCCGCCGGAGGCAGGAGAAGCATATGTCATGTCTGCACGGACGGCCAAACCGGTATGGGCATGGCCGCGACGCCGGGCAAAACCGCAGGTCAGGGTAGTCGCGCGATCCCGTACCGCCGCTTCAGGTCCGGGATCAGGTGCCGGCACGCGGCCATCGTCTGGGCCCGGTCACCGCCCGCGTCGTGCATCAGCACGATCGAGCCGTTCCGGGTGGCGCCCTTCACCCGCTTGATGATCGTCTTCGCCGGCGGGTGGTCCCAGTCCTGCGGGTCCACGCTCCAGTGCAGCGGGCGCAGGCCCATCTGCCGGGCCACCACGATCTCCTCGGCGGTCCACCGGCCGCCGGGCTGGCGGAACCAGGTGATCGGCGCCTTGGGCGCGGCGGCGCGGATGGCGTCGTTGGTCCGTTCCAGGTCGGCCCGGATCTCGGTGGCCGACCRCCGGCCGAGGTTCACGTCGTGGTGCCAGCTGTGGTTGCAGAGCTGGTGACCCTCGCGGACGATCCGGGCCACCAGCTCCGGGTAGCGCTTGGCCTGCTGGCCGACCACGCAGAACGTCGCGGTGACCCGGGCCGCCCGGAGCTGGGCCAGGATCTGCGGGGTGTAGCGGGGATCCGGTCCGTCGTCGAAGGTGAGCGCCACCCCGCTGCTCCCGCTGGCCCGGTGCAGGCCCGCCGGGAGCTTCTTGGGCACCGGGCGCAGCTTCGGCTTCCTGGGGGTGGCGGTCGGGGTCGGTGAGGGCTTCGTCACGGGCGACGGCGACGCCGAGACCGACGGCGAGGCCGCCGCCTGATCGGGTGACTTGCCGGCTTCGCCGCAGGCGGTGACGAGGAGCACCAGGCCCAGGGCGAGCGCCGGCAGGGCGCGTGGACGCATTCGTCGCTCCCGGAGGGGTCGGGGTCAGACGGACTTTCCGACCGTAGTGGACGCGCCCCGGAGCGAAAAGGGCCGTCAGCCCTTCGTCGACTGGTCCAGCGAGTCCCGTACCGCCAGGGCGAGGGAGAGCGCCTCGGCCAGATCCACTGGCCGGACCACCCCGGCCGGCAGCGAGTCGGCCCGCCAGCCGGGCCCGGCGGCGAGCACCAGCAGCGGCCGGCGGGGGACGGTCAGCAGCGCGGTGAGCTGGCACGGGTCGGCGGTCGCGCGGGTGTGCGACCAGAGGACCACGGCCGCCGGCCCGGTCCGGTTGACCGCCTCCACCAGGGCGGGCAACGGCACCCGGGCGCCGAGCATGCGACAGCTCACACCGGCCTCCGCGAGCGCGGCGGCGAGCGCCTCCAGCGGCAACGAGTGCTGTTCCTCGTCGGCGCAGGAGAGCAGGATCCGGGGCGGTCCGCCGTTCGGGTGGGCCCGGATCACCGTGGCGAACGCCACCGAGACGCACCGGGACATCAGGTGTTCCACCTCGATCAGGCCGGCGGTGGCGGCGTGCCGTTCCCCGATCCCGGTGAGCACCGGCCGGAGCAGCCCCTCCCAGGTCGCCACCACCCCGTCGGCGGCGAGCGCCTCGGCGATGGTCCGCGCGATGGTCACCGAGTCCAGGCGCATCGCGGCACGGGCCAGCCCCCGTGCGGCGGGGCCGGCCCGGCCGACCGGGATGGTCGTGCCGCCGCCGTCGCGTACCGCCGAGGTCCGTGCCTTGAGCGCGAGCCGGTCCGGCGGCGGCACGGCCGGGGCCTGCCGGGCCCAGCGGGCCGCCTCGGCGGGCGCCACCCCCTCGGTGGTCAGCCGGCGCATGATCTCCAGGCGGGCGAGGTCGGCGGGCGTGTAGCGCCGGTGGTGGCCCGGCACGTGCTCGCTGGGACCGAGGCCGTACCGCTGGTGCCAGGTGCGCAGCGTGGTGACCGCCACACCCAACCGGCGTGCCACGGCCCCCGCGCTCAGCGCCTCATCGGCCACCCGACCGCTCCGGTGCCTCGGAGGCCGCGACGCCCGGCCGGGCCGGGCCCGCCGGATGCAGCAGCCGGTTGACCACGCCGCCCAGCCACGGGGCGTACGCGCGGGGGTCGGCGTCCAGGTCGGCCACCACCGCGCCGGGGTCGGCCCAGCGCAGCTCGGCCACCTCGTCCGGATCGGGCCGCGTCACCAGGTCGGCGGGTACGTCGGCGCGCAGCACGTGGTCGTACTCGAACTCGACGCGGCCGGTCGCCGGGTCCTCGGCGTAGTAGATGTAGACGCCCACCTCGGTGAGCTCGACCGGGCCGACGCCGAGTTCCTCGCCGAGCCGCCGGTTGGCGGCCTCGGTCAGCGACTGGCCCGGCAGCGGGTGCCCGCAGCAGGAGTTCGCCCAGCGCAGCGGGAACCGCGTCTTCACCGCGGCCCGCTGCTGCAGCAGCACCCGCCCCTGCGGGTCGACCAGGAGCACCGAGAAGGCCCGGTGCAGCCGGCCGGGTGGCTGGTGGGCGGTCGCCACGGTGGTCTCGCCGAGCACCTGCCCGTCGTCGCCGACCAGCTCGACCAGGTGTTCCTCCCGCTCGCTCATGCCGTCGCCCCGGTGATCCGGGCCRCCGCGAGCTTGCCGCTGATCAGCACCATCGGTACCCCCACGCCCGGCTGCGTGCCGGAGCCGACGAAGACCACGTTGTCCAGCTTCCGGTGCAGGTTGGAGGGGCGGAACGGCCCGGTCTGGAAGAGGCTGTGCGCGGCGGCGAACGGCGTGCCGGCGGCCATGCCCTGCGCCGCCCAGTCGGCCGGGGTGACGGCCCGCATCACCTCGATGCCGTCGCCGAAGCCGACGTATCCGCGTTCCTCCAGCGTGCCTACGAGCTGGTCGGCGTACCGCTGGGTGAGGTCGCCCGTCCAGTCGAACGGCGCCCGCTCCAGGTTCGGCACCGGCGCCAGCACGTAGTAGGTGTGCTTCCCGGCCGGCGCCACCGACGGGTCGGTGCGGCTCGGGTTCGTCACCAGCAGCGACGGGTCGGTCATCAGCTCGCCTCGGCGGATCACCTCGTCGAACGTCCCCTTCCAGGAGCGCCCGAAGTGGATGTTGTGGTGGGCGATCTTGCCATAGCCCTGCGTCGAACCGATGTGCAGCACCACGCAGGACGGCGAGTAGGTGAGCTTGCGTTGCCGGCTGGGCGGCAGCAGGTCCTCGTAGGCGACCGGCAGGTCGGGGTTGAGCACCACCGTGTCGGCGGGGACGAAGTCGCCGTCGGAGGTGATCACGCCGGTGGCGCGGCCGTTGGCGGTCTCCACCCGGGTCACCGTGGTGCCGTACCGGAACTGCACGCCGTGCTTCTCGGCCGCGCCGGCCATCCCGCGGGAGACCGCGTGGATGCCGCCGCGCGGGAAGCAGACACCGGCCACCGAGTCGAGGTACGCGATGACCGCGTAGATCGCCAGCGCGTCGTGCGGCGACAGGCCCGCGTACATGGCCTGGAAGGAGAAGATCCGCTGGGTACGCGGGTCGCGGAAGAACTGGTTGATCTTCGTCTGGAGCCGCCGGAAGGCGCCGTTGGCGAACAACTTCAGCAGGTTGCCGGTGAGCAGGTCGGTCGGCGCGTCGAGGTTGCGCTCGATGAAGTCGGCCCGTTCCCACTGCCACAGGTTGCGGGCGTAGTCGACGAAACGCAGGTAGCCGTCCGCCTCCCGGGGGCCGCAGACACGCGCGATCTCGGCCGCCATCCGGGTGGTGTCGGTGATGACGTCGAGCGTCGACCCGTCCGGGTAGTAGGCGCGGTACGCCGGGTCGAGCGGGCTCAGGTCGAGCCAGTCGGCCAGCTCCTCGCCGACCGCGCCGAGCGCCTCGGCGATCAGGTCGGGCATGGTGAGGACGGTCGGACCGGTGTCGAACTCGTACCCGTCGACGCTGAGCCGCCCGGCGCGCCCGCCGGGCACCGGCTCGCGCTCCAGCACCGTCACCTGCCGGCCGCTGCCGGCCAGGTGCAGCGCGCACGCCAGTCCACCCAGCCCGGCGCCGACCACCACCACCCGGTCGGTCCGTCCCTTGACGGTACGCATTCCGGCCCCCTTGCTCGCGAAGTTGCTCATCATGCCCGCCGCGCCGTGGCGGCGGTGGCGAGACCCGTCAGCGCGGTGCGCGCGGTCTCGTCGATCGGTGCGGTGCCGAGCGCGGCGAGCGCCTCGGTGACCCGGTCGGCGATCATCCGTTCCACCCGGGCGGTGGCGCCGGTGTCGCGGACCACGTCGGCAAGCCGGTCCACGTCGCGTGCCGTGGTGACCGAGCCGGCCCGGTCCAGCGCCCGGCGCTGCGCCGGGTCGGCGAGTTGCCGGGCCAGCATCAGCAGCGCGGTCGGCTTGCCGGTACGCAGGTCGTCCCCGGCCGGCTTGCCGGTGGTCTCCGGGTCGCCGTAGACGCCGAGCAGGTCGTCGCGGAGCTGGAACGCCTCGCCGACGGCCAGCCCGTACCGGGTGTACGCGGCGATGAGCGGGTCGTCCGGGTCGGTGCCGGCCAGGCAGGCGCCGAAGAGCAGCGGCCGCTGGACGGTGTAGCTGGCGGTCTTGTACCGGGCCACCCGTAGCGCCCGGTCGACGGTCCAGTTCCCCGCGTCGTTCTCGCCGAGCACGTCCAGGAACTGCCCGGCGACCGTCTCCACCCGCATCTGGTCGTAGCAGCGGCGCACGTCGAGCAGCCGCTCGGCGGGGACCGCCGCGTGGCCCATGAGCCGGTCGGCCCACACCATGCAGAGGTCGCCGATGAGGACGGCGACCGCTTCGCCGTACCGGTCGGGGTCGCCCGCGTGCCCGGCGGCGCGGTGCCGGGCGGCGGCGGCCCGGTGCGCGGTCGGCAGCCCGCGTCGGGTGTCGGAGGCGTCCATCACGTCGTCGTGCACGAGCGCGAACGTGTGCAGCAGTTCGAGGGCGGACAGGGCCGGGAGCACCGAACACATCGGTTCCTCCCCGCCGACAGCGCCCCGCCATCCCCAGTACGCGAACGTGGGCCGGACCCGTTTCCCGCCGGCCAGCACGCAGTCGCGCGCGGTTGCGGCGAATGCACCCATCGCTGCGTCGATCTCGGTCAGCGAATCGACTTCCGCGGCCAGGAACGCCACCAGCGTCTCATCGACCCCTTTGATCAGGTCTTTCGTGAACGCGGCCAGTACGCCGCGGACCGGATCGTCCGTCGCCCCGGCCTGAGCCGGCGCGACGCGGAGCGCATTACCCGCAACTGCGTCGTTGGCCATGTGGGCGAGCGTACCCTAGGGTTACGAGTTGCGTCGATTGCTGCGTCGAAACTGAGGAGGGCCGATGGACGTGGATCTGGCCGCCGCCTATGACCGTTGCCGCGAGCTGCACCGGCGTCACGGCCGTACCTACTATCTCGCCACCCGGCTGCTCCCCGCCTGGAAACGGCGACATGTGCACGCCTTGTACGGATTCACCCGCTACGCGGACGAGATCGTCGACCGCACCGAGGACCTGCCGCCCGCCGAGCGCGCGGCCCGGCTGCGCGAGTGGTCGGATCGATTCGTGGCCGGGCTGCACGGCGCGTCGGTCGACGACCCGCTGCTCCCCGCCGTGCTGCACACCATCGCCGTGTTCGACCTGGACCGCGACGACTTCGCGTCGTTCCTGCGCAGCATGGCGATGGACCTGACGGTGATGTCGTACCCGACCTACGACGACCTGCTCGACTACATGGAGGGCTCGGCCGCCGTCATCGGCACCATGATGCTGCCGATCCTGGGCAGCTCCGACCCGGCCGCCGCCCGGGAGCCCGCCCGCCAGCTCGGCTTCGCCTTCCAGCTCACCAACTTCATCCGGGACGTCGCCGAGGACCTCGACCGGGGCCGGACCTACCTGCCCGACGAGGATCTGGCCAAGTTCGACGTCACCCGCGCCGACCTCGTCGCGGCCAAGGCCGCCGGTCGCACCACGCCGCGCATCCGCGAGCTGATCGAGTACGAGGTGACCCGCGCGCAGGCCCACTACCTCGCCGCCGCGCCGGGCATCCCGCTCCTCAACCCCGCCTCGCAGGCGTGCATGCGCACCGCGTACGCGCTCTACGGCGGCATCCTGGACGAGGTCGCCGCGCAGGACTACGACGTCTTCGTCAGCCGGGCCCTGGTGCCGCAGCGGCGCCGGATGGCGGTGGCCGCGCGGGCGCTGCTCACCCCGCCCGGCACGCCGGTTCAGGTGCCCGGCCCGGCGCTGGAACCGGCCCTGGCCGGATGACCGGCCGGACGGCGGTCGTGCTGTTCACCCGCGACCTGCGGGTGCACGACCACCCGGCGCTGGCGGCCGCCTGCTCCGCGTTCGAGCGGGTGGTGCCGCTCTACGTGCTCGACCCGGAGTTGCAGAAGCTCTCGCCGAACCGCACCCGCTTCCTGCACCAGAGCCTGGCCGACCTGCGCGAGGCGCTGCGCAAGCGCGGCGGCGACCTGGTGATCAGGCGCGGCGACCCGGTGGCCGAGACGGTGAAGCTGGCCCGGAAGGTGGGCGCCGAGGGCGTCGGGCTCTCCGCCGACGTCAGCCACTACGCCCGCCGCCGGGAACGCCGCCTGCGCGCCGAGTGCGACCGGCACCGCATGTTCCTGCGGCTGTTCCCCGGCCTGACGATCGTTGAGCCGGGCGCGCTGCGCCCGAGCGGCGGCGACCACTACCGCGTGTTCAGCCCCTACTTCCGAGCCTGGCAGGGCGTGCGCCTGCGGGACGAACTGGCCGCGCCGAAGCGGGTCCGGCTGCCCGACGGCGTCGACCCGGGCCGCCTGCCCGACCCGCCGAAGGGCGACAGCCCGGCCGCCGCCGTGGGCGGGGAGAACGCCGCCCGCCGCCGGCTCACCGCCTGGCTGCCCACCCTCCATCGGTACGACGACATCCACGACGACATGGCCGGCGACGAGACCTCCCGGCTCAGCCCGTACCTGCGCTTCGGCTGCGTCTCCCCGCTGGCGGTGGCGACCCGGGCCGGCGACCGCGACGGCCCGTTCGTCCGGCAGCTCTGCTGGCGCGACTTCTACCACCAGGTCGTCGCCGGATTCCCGGACCTGTCCACGGCCGCCTACCGGCGGGGCGCCCGGGAGGACTGGCGGTACGACGAGCACGCGCTCGACGCCTGGACCGAGGGACGGACCGGCATGCCGATCGTGGACGCCGGCATGCGTCAGATGCGCGCCGAGGGCTGGATGCACAACCGGGCCCGCCTGATCACCGCCGGCTACCTGACCAAGCACCTCGGGCTGGACTGGCGGCCCGGCCTGGAAGTCTTCTTCCGGTGGTTGCTCGACGGCGACCGGGTCAACAACTCCGGCAACTGGCAGTGGGTGGCCGGCACCGGCAACGACACCCGGCCGTACCGCGGCTTCAACCCGGTACGGCAGGCCGAGCGCTACGACCCCGACGGCGCGTACGTGCGGCGGTGGGTGCCGGAGCTGGAATCGGTGGCGGGCAAGGCGGTGCACCAGCCGTGGCGGCTGCCCGACGCTGTGCGTCGCACGCTCGACTACCCGCCGCCGCTGGAGGTGCCCGGCGCCGACCCGGTCTGGCTCCGCTGACGCCCTCCCCCTCGCCGCCCGCCGCCCGCGCACGAGCGCGAACGTCACACGAGCCCAACGTCGCTGGCGGCCCGCGCGGGCCGCAGCACGGCGCCCACGATTACTGCGGGTGACTGCACCTCTAGCCCGCGCCTATCCACCTCCGCCGACTTTGCTCTGCAGCCATATCCGCACCCGTTGCGGAACGTGACCGGTGCGGGCCTCTCGCGGATTTCGGACCTAGCGGAAATCCGCTGCTCAACTCGGTGCTGCGCCAATGGGTGCAGAGCAAAGTCGGAAAAGGGGAAGCCAGGCGCGACTGCCGGCCGAATGCGCTGCGTGACGACGCGCCGGAATCACAGAACGTGACTAACCGTCAGAGGCAGGAGTGCAGCGCCTCGACCAGCTCCTCCACCCGATCGTGGTCGGCCAGCCGGGCGGTCGCGTACGCGAAGGTGTAGCCCCGCTCCGGGTCGGCCCAGGCGCTGCTGCCGCCGATCCCGCCCATGCCCCAGCTGCCGTCCGGCTCCCACTGCATGCCGAGCGTCCAGTCCACCGGCCGGTCCAGCAGCAGGTCCGGCCCGGAATACTGCACCCGCGTCGCCTCGGCGACCAGCTCCGGGCTGAACAGACGTACCCCGTCCAGGGTGCCGCCGGCGAGCAGGCCCGCGTACAGCCGGGCGAGCCCGGCGGCGGTGGCGTGCAGGTTCACCGCCGGGATCTCGGCGGCCCGCCAGAGGTCGCTGTTCACCATCGCGACGTCGCGCCCGCCGGGCGGGTTGTCCAGCGCCCGCGCCCGCAACGAACCCGGCTCGCCGCGCATCGCGTCCGGCCAGGCCGGATCGGCGTACGACAGGTCGGCGCACCGCCGCCGGTCGGTCTCACCCAGCCCGAAGGCCAGGTCCAGGCGCCACGGACCGGCGATCTCCTCGGCCAGGAACCGGCCCACCGGCCGCCCGTCCACCCGGCGGACCAACTCGCCCACCAGGTGCCCGTACGTCCAGGCGTGCTCGCCCGCGACGGCGCCCGGGTCCCACTCCGGCTCGGCCGTCGCCAGGTCGGCGCAGAGCAGGCCCCAGTCGGCGATGGCCGCGGCGGGCCGGGGCACCGGGAAGGCGGGCAGCCCGGCAGTGTGGGCGAGGACCTGCCGGACGGTCGCCGGGGTGCGGAACTCCGGCCAGTACGCCGACACCGGCGCGTCCAGATCGACCCGGCCCCGGTCGACGAGCAGCAGTAGACAGAGCGCCACCACCGGCTTGCCGGTCGAGTAGACGTCCACGAGCGTGTCCGGACGCCACGCGCGGTCCGCCCCTGCCATCGGCACGACCGCACTGGGCGGGACCGCCGCCCCCGTGCCGCCCATCAGCTCGATCACCGGTACGCCGTCGTGCCACACCGCCAGCGACGCGCCGGTCTCCCGGCCGGTGACGAACAGGTCGTGGAAGCAGTCCCGGACCGGGTTGAAGCGCGTGTGCATGCGGCCACGGTAGGCGGTCGCGTTCGTGACGAGCGCGGGAATTCGGGGCCGGTACGGTGGCCGGTGTCCCGAAGGTACGGAATGCTTGCGGAATGGCGGAGCCGGAACAGGTTGACGTAGTAGTGGTCGGGCTCGGCGTCGGCGGCGAGGAGGTGGCCGGACGGCTCGCCGAGGCCGGCCTCACAGTGGTCGGCATCGAACGGGACCTGGTCGGCGGCGAGTGCCCCTACTGGGGGTGCGTGCCGAGCAAGATGATGATCCGGGCGGCGAACGCGCTGGCCGAGGCGCACCGGGTCAACGAGCTGGCCGGGTCCGCCCAGGTGCAGCCGGACTGGGCGCCGGTGGCGAAGCGGATCCGGGCCGAGGCCACCGACACCTGGGACGACAAGGTGGCGGTGGACCGCTTCACCGGCAAGGGCGGCCGGTTCGTCCGGGGCAGCGGACGGCTCGACGGCCCGAACCGGGTACGCGTCGGCGACCAGGTGTTCCAGGCCCGGTACGGCGTGGTCCTCGGCACCGGCACCCGGCCCTCGGTCCCGCCGATCGACGGGCTGGCCGACACGCCGTACTGGACGAATCACCAGGCCATCGAGGTGGAGGAGTTGCCCGCGTCGCTGCTGGTGCTCGGCGGCGGCGCGATCGGGCTGGAACTCGCGCAGGTCTTCGCCCGGTTCGGCGTGCGGGTGACGGTGATCGAAGCGGCCGACCGGGTGCTCGCCGTCGAGGAGCCGGAGGCGTCAGCGCTCGCCGCCGACGCGCTGCGCGCCGACGGGGTGGAGATCCACACCGGGGTCAAGGCCGGCCGGGTCGGCCACGACGGCGGCGCGTTCACCGTGTACGCCGACGGCGCCGAGTTCACCGGCGAGAAGCTGCTCGTGGTGACCGGCCGCAAGGCGCACCTGGAGGAGTTGGGCCTGGACACGGTCGGGGTGGACGCCGGGCAGCGCTACCTGCCGGTGAACGACCGGATGCACGTCACCGACGGGATCTGGGCGGTCGGTGACCTCACCGGCGAGGGCGCGTTCACCCACATCGCCATGTACCAGGCCGGCATCGTGGTGGCCGACGTCCTCGACCACATGCGGCGTACCAAGGGCGGCCCGGACGCCAGCGGCACCGCGAGCGTGGTCGGCGGCGCGGCCGGTGTGGTCAGCTCGGTCGGCGGCGCGATGAGCGCGGGCGGGTCGAGCGTCGCGCCGGGCAGCGTCCCGGTCGCCGACTACCGGGCGCTGCCCCGGGTCACGTTCACCGACCCCGAGGTCGGCGCGGTCGGCCTCACCGAGCAGCAGGCCCGCGAGCGCGGCGTCAACGTCCAGGTCGGATACGCCGATCTCACCTCGTCGGCCCGGGGCTGGATCCACAAGACCGGCAACGCCGGGTTCATCAAGCTGGTTGCCGACGCCGACCAGGGCGTGCTCATCGGGGCCACCTCGGCCGGACCGGCCGGCGGCGAGGTGCTCTCCGCGCTCGTCGTGGCGGTGCACGCGGCGGTGCCGATCAGCCAGCTCCGGCACATGATCTACGCGTACCCCACGTTCCACAGGGCCATCGAGGACGCGTTGCGCGCCCTGAAGTGACGCCTCAGCCGGCCGGCGCACCGTGCCGGCCGGCCCCGGCGGCGAACCGGCCGGCGCCGCGTACCCCGTCCACCGCCAGCGACTCCATGCCGTAGGCCAGCTCGGTGGCCATCGCCTCCGGCTCCGGCTGCCCCGCGCCGTCCAGCACCGCCGCCCGGTCGTTGCGCAGGCACGTCTGCGGATGCCCGGCGATCGCGGCGGCCAGTTCCTCGGCCGCCGCGCGGGCCCCACCCGGCGCGACCAGCCGGTTGACCAGACCCATCGCGTACGCCTCGTCGGCGCCGACCGGGCGTCCGGTGAGGATCAGGTCCATCGCCCGGCTCTCGCCGATCAGCCGGGGCAGCCGGACCGTCCCGCCGTCGATCAGCGGTACGCCCCACCGGCGGCAGAACACGCCGAGCGTCGCGTCCGACTCGGCGATACGCAGGTCGCACCAGAGCGCCAGCTCCAGCCCGCCCGCCACCGCGTACCCGGAGATCGCCGCGATCACCGGCTTGGACAGCCGCATCCGGGTGGGGCCCATCGGTCCGTCCCCCTCGGGCTCGACGCGGTTGCCGCGCGGCGTGCCGACGGCCTTCAGATCGGCGCCGGAGCAGAACGTGCCGCCCGCGCCCCAGAGCACCGCGAGCGCCGCGTCCGGGTCGGCGTCGAACGCGCGGAACGCGTCGGCCAGCGCTCGTGCGGTCGGCCCGTCCACGGCGTTACGGGCCTCGGGCCGGTCCAGGATCACAGTGGTCACGGCACCGGCGTGCTCGACGCGTACCCCCATGGGCTCAGCATGCCCGCGACGGCGCTGCCGTGGCTACGCCCTATTTGATCGAGCCGGGTCGGGTCAGCCAGCGCATCGGCTGGCCGGTGACGGCGCCGACCTGGTCGAAGTCCCGGTCGTAGTGCAGCAGCGAGAGGCCGTGGTACTCGGCGGTGGCGGCGATGAGCAGGTCGACCGCGCCCGCCGAGCGGTGCGTGCCCCGCGCGGTCAGCTCGCCCTGGATCTCGGCGGCGCGTTCGTAGATCCGGTCCGGCATGACCACCCAGCCGAAGGCGGCACGGAGCTGCTCGGTCAGGCGCGCCCGGTCGGCGACCGAGCGGGCGGTGTAGAGGAATTCCAGCTCGACCAGCGGGCACACGGCGAGCAGACCCGCTGTCACCTGCTGTTCCCAGCGAGCCAGCACGTCGGGATCACGCAGGAGCCGGACGAGGGCGCTGGTGTCGATCAGGTAGTCGGCCAGCTTCACGAGCGGTAGGCACCCTTGTCGAGCAGTTCGTCGAAATCACCGGCCTGCCCGCGCTCGGCCAGCTCCGCCAGTGCCCGGGCGCGGCGCAGTCGCGCCGCGCCCTCGCGGAGAGCGACGTTCACCGTGTCCTTCTTGGTCTTCGTGCCGAACGCCTCGGCGGCATCCGCCAGCGCCTCGTCGTCGACGTCCACCAGGATCTTGGTCATCGCGGCTCCCTATATACGACCAGCCGCCCGAGTATATCCAGCGCGGAGGTCGTGCGAGGGAATTCCGGGGCGTCCGGTTTGGGGGCTCTCCTGCCGGGAAGTCGGAACGGGTGCGCGAACTACTGACGAAGATCGAACAGGCCACCGGTCTCGACCGGGTGGGTGACCGGTTGCAGCGCGCCGTCCAGGGCACGTTGCGTTCCCAGCGGGTACGCGACGCGCTGCACGGCGTGTGGCTCGGCCATCCGCTGCACCCCGCGATGGTGCAGGTGCCGGTCGGCGCGTGGATCTCCGCCGCCGTGGTGGACCTGCTGCCCGGCCAGCGCCGGGCCGCCACCGCGCTGGTGGGTCTCGGTACGGTCAGCGCGCTGCCCGCAGCGGTCGCCGGGCTCAACGACTGGGCCACGCTCTCCCGCGACCAGCGCCGGATCGGCCTGGTGCACGCCGCCGCCAACACGGTCGGCCTGGCGCTGTACGCCGGCTCGCTGGCGGCCCGCCTCAACGGGCGGCACGGCCTCGGCCGGGCGCTGTCCTACCTCGGTCTGTCCGCCGCCAGCGGTGGCGCGTACCTGGGTGGGCACCTCGCGTACAAGCAGGGCGCCCAGGCCAGCCAGAGCGTCTCCGAGCTGCACCTGATCAGCGACGGCTGGCACCGGGTCGGCGATCTGGGCAGCCTGCCCCGGCACGAGCTGGTCACCAAGAAGATCGACGACGTCTCGGTGATCCTCTACCGGGACGGCGACGACGTCACGGTCATGCTGGAGCGCTGCCCGCACCAGAGCGGCCCGCTCGGCGAGGGCACTGTGGAGCAGATCGACGGCCACGCCTGCGTGGTCTGCCCCTGGCACGGCAGCGCGTTCCGGCTCAACGGCGGCGAGGTGGTGCACGGCCCGGCCGCGAACGACCAGATCGTGCTCCCCACCCGCGTGGTGTCCGGCCGGGTCGAGGCCCGGCTGCCCTGACTCAGTCCCGCCGGTGCCGCCCGCTGGAACCCGCGCGGGCGGGCACCGGCCGCTTGCGCAACCCCAGCAGCGCGCCGATCTGCGCGCCCACGATGCTCGCGACCGCCAGCACCGCCGAGATGGCGAGCGGACGGTTGATGCCCTCCTCGGCGGTGGGCCGGGACGCGCCCGCCGACATGGCCGGCGGCTGACCGACCGGCGCCTCCACTGTGGGCGTCGCATCCCGCGGGGTGGGCTTCGGCTTCGCCTGCGGCGCGCTCGACGACGCGCCGCCGCCACCCGGCTTGACCGGTGCGGTCTGGGCCGGCTTGGTGACCACCAGCCGTCCGGTGGCGTGCCGCCGGGCGCCGGAGTCCGTCGCGCCGTCCGGCAGCGTGATGAGCTGGCCGGGGCGGATCCGGTCCGGGTCGGCGAGCCGGTTCAGCCGGGCCAGCTCCTTGTACCTGTCGAAGTCGTCCAGGTAGCGGTCGGCCACCTCGCCCAGGTAGTCGCCCTTCGCCACCCGGTACACGGCCGGGTCGTCCGCCTTCGACGCGACCGGGGCCGGCGGCGCGACCCGGCTCGGCGCGGTGACGGCAGAAGCGGCGACCGCCGGCTGCGGGGCGGTCAGCGCGGCGGCGCTCGCCGCGGCCGGGCTCGCGGCCAGGATCAGCGCGACCGAACCGACGAGCGCGGCTGCGGCCTTCTGCTGGCGGTGCATGCCGGGCAGCTTCGGCGCCGGCCGGCGTACCGCAGCCGCGAGCAACTCCACCACGACGGAGAACGCGAACGTGGCCCAGCCGAACCAGCCCACCACCGCCAGCGCGCGCAGGAACAGTTGACCGTCGTCGCGGCTGGTCAACGTCGTACCGATCTCGGCGAACGTGGGCAGGTGATCCGGCAGCGGGTTGCCGGCGAACGCCAGCAGCGCGACCGGCCCGCCGGCCAGCACGCCGACGAGCACGACGAGGGCGCCGAGGCCGGTGAGAACCTGGCCGGCGCGGCGGACGGGGGAGCGTCGGGGTGCGCCCATGGCGGCCTTCCCTTCCTACGGTGGGCCGGTGAGCGCCCGAGCGGTGGCCTCACCGGTGACGGTGGCGGATTTCTGCACGCCGAACAGACTCAGCAGGTCCCGGCTGTAGGTGATCTGCACGCTCACCCGGATCTGGGTCTCGGCGCCGACCACGGGGAAGTCGACCTCGTGGTCCTGGACGCCGCCCGCCGCGTCGAGGTAGGCGGCGACAGCGGCGCGGGCGGCGACCTGGTCGATCTGCTTCGGGCCGCCCTCGATGGCCCGCGCGCGGTCGATCATCTGGCCGCCGGCGCGGGCTGCCTCGGCGGCCAGGTTGTCCGCGCGTTGGAGCGTGCGCAGTTGGCCGGCGCCGTCGTAGGCGAGGCTGATGATCGCCAGTACGCCGGTCATCGCCACGGCCAGGAAGAGACTCACCCGGCCGTTCTCCGCCGCGCGCCGCCCGGTCATCCGCGACTCCGGTAGGTGTCCAGCGGCGAGGTGAACCTCGCCGAGACGGTCTTGCCGCCCGGCACGCCGGGCAGGCCGGGCGCGCTCAGGTCGTCGAAGGAGACGGTGCAGGTCACAGTGACAGTCACGCTCGCCGGCACGCCTGCGGCGCTTGCGTACGCGGCGGCGAAGCTCGTCGTCGTCCCGGCCACCGAGCCCGCGAGATCGATCTGGGGCGGACCGGTGCAGTTCAGTCCCGCCCAGCCGAGCTGGTCCTGGGCCGCCTCCTCGGCGGCCTCCGCACCGTCGTCGGCGTTGCGGGCGAGCGAGGCCGCCCGGGCGGCGTCGTGAGCGGCCGACTCCACCGCCTCGTCCGCGATCGCGGTCCGCCCGGCGACCCCGGCCAGCACCATCAGTCCGATGAAGGCGGGCGCGAGCACCGCCACCTCGATCGAGACGGAACCCCGGTCCCGCCGCGGCCCGGCGCTCATCCGGTGGTCCAGCGTTCGGCCGGGCCGTGCGCGGTCTGCGTGACCGCGAACGAGACACCCGGGATGACCGACAGGGAGCGCCCCTGCACCGTGCAGGTGACGGCGGTGGCGGTCTCGACGCACGTCGGGCCGGTCTGCTCCCAGCCGACCAGCCAGTCCCCGGACTGCTGCAGGAAGCTGATCGCCCGCTCCCGGCCGGCGTCCGGCCCGGCGTCGATCGTGCGCTGGGCGTTCACACCGGTCTGCGCGGCGTTGAGCGCCGTGGACCGGGCCACGAACCAGACGGCGACCTGGATCGAGCCGAACAGCATCACCAGGATCACCGGCATCACCACGGCCAGCTCGACCGGATTGGCGCCCCGCTCACCCTCGGCCAGACGGGCGCGCAGAGCAGCGGCGATCCGCCCCGGACCGGGCGGACCGGCGGGCCGGCCGGCGGGCGCCGGCCGGCTCCGGACCGTACGGGCGGGGCGGGGCATCACGGGGCCTGCGGCGCCGTGTTGTTCGGGATGGCGTTCATCCAGTTGTTCGCCTTGGCCAGGGCCAGCCCGGTGACCGCCATGGCCACCGCGACCAGGCCGAAGATGATCACCGCGGTCGGCACCGGGCTGTCGCCGCGCTCGGAGTCCCGGCGCAGCTCGGCGAGGCGGGTGCTCACCGCCACGTACAGGTAGGCGTAGAGGTGCATGGTCGTCTCCTTCTCGATGGGGTTCACAGACGGGCGAGGAACGGATAGACGGCGAAGCCGAGCAGGACGAACACCAGCAGCGAGCCGGGGATGTCCAACTTGCTGGTGACCCCCTCGGCCCGGGCCAGGTTGTCGGTACGGATCTGGTCGCGCAGCGAGTCGGCACGGGACCGCAACGTCTCGTGCACCTGGGCGCCCTCGCTGCCGGAGGAGCGCATGATCGCGCCCACGTCGCCCAGCTCCGGGATGCCGATCCGGTCGGCCAGCTCCTGCAACTCGTCCCAGGGCGAGTGCATCTGGAGCTGGGCGAGCCGCAGCGCCTCCCGGATCCGGTCGAAGACCCAGCCGTCGCAGACCGCCGCCGCGCGTTCCAGCGACTGCACCGGGCCGTGCGCGGCGGACAGCTGCAGCGCCACCAGGTCGAGGTAGGTGCAGACCGCCTGCCGGAACTCGTCCCGGGCGGCGTCGGCCTTGGCGAGGACCGAGCGGTGCGCGAGCAGTCCGGCGCCGAGCGCCAGACCCAGGCTGGCCACCACCGGCACGGCCAGCGGCAGCGCCACCCCGCCGACGAAGAGCACCGCCGAGGCGACCGCCGGGGTGGCGAACCCGACGAGCGCGGAGAGCAGCACAGACAGCGCGTACTGCTCGGGGGTGCGGTCGAGCAGGGCGAGCTGCCGGTGCGGCGGGCGCAGCCAGCGGGCGAACCCGCCGAGCCAGTCCGGTCCGGCGCCGGCGGCCGGGGCCTGCCCGGGCGGCTGGTGCAGCCGGCGCAGCGCCGGGCCGAGCGCCGGGGTGGCCGGCAGCGCCTCGCGTACCACCAGGAACAGCCCGAGCCCGACCGCGCACCCGCCGAGGACCGCGATCGCCATCTGCCAGTTGAGGATCACGCGATTGCCTCCTCCGGATCGGGCGCCGGGAGGAAGCGCGCGGGCCGGGGCGGCTGGCTCATCGACCGCACCCAGACCAGCAGGCCGACGAACGCCGCGCCGAGCACCGCCATCACGAGCTGACCGGTGAGCGTCCCGTAGGGACGGATGTAGTCGCTGTTCACCAGCCCGTACGCCAGGGTCGCCAGCGTCATGCCGGTGAGGAAGCGGACCGCGAACCGCGGCTGGGTGCGTTTGGCCTCGACCTCGCGCCGCGTCGCCACCTCGGCCGAGGCGGCGGTGGCGATCGAGCCGAGCACGTCGCCGAGGCGCTCACCCCGGTCGGTGAGGTGCAGGATCAGCGCGGCCACCACCTGGTCGGCGACCGGGTCGGCGATCTCGTCGGCGAAGGCGAGCAGCGCGGAGCGGGCCAGCCAGCCGGCCTGCAGGCGGGCGGCGAGCGTGCGTACCTCCTCCTGGATCTCCTCCGGCGCGGTGGCGATGGTGCCGATGATCGCCTGCTGGAGCCCCTGGCCGGTGGCCGAGATGTCCTTGAGCCGGCGGGTCCACTCGCCTACGGCTTCGACCCGGGCGATGGCCCGCTGCTCGGCCCGGCCCACCGCGAACAGCCACGGCACGCCCGGCACCGCGAGCGCCACCAGCAGGCCGACCACCGGCAGCCCGGTGAGCAGGAACGCCGCCGCCCCGGCGACCACCGCGGCGCCGAGCAGGAGCTGGTAGCGGCGCTGGTCGGCGCGGCTCGCGCCGGAACCGGTCCAGAGCCGGCTCAGGCCGGGCCCGGCGCCCGGGGCCGGGCCCGGTGGGCGGCGGGTGCCGACGAGCGCGACCACCGCCAGCACCAGCCCGGCCACGCAGGCCGCGCCGGAGACCAGGGCGATCAGTTCGATCTGCGTCACGCCGGGCCTCCGGTCGGCCGTGCCCCGAGGCGGGTGTGCCGGGGCCGCCGCCACGCGCCCACGCCGGCCTCGACGAACCGGGTGAGCAGCCGGGCGTCGTAGCCGACGCGCAGCAACTGCTCGCGGATGCGTTCGGGCAGGTGGCGGGGGACCGCGCGGCCGTCCGGCCCGGGGCCGAAGACGGTCGTGGTGGTGATCCGGTTGCCTTCGCCGACGCCGATGACCTCCTCGACGTGCGAGACGAAGCGGTGCTTGCGCCCGCCGATCGCGGTCTCGTCCTCGACCGTCACGTAGACGATCAGGTCGAGCGCGTTGCCGGCCATCCGGCGGGCCTGGTCGACTGTCATCTCCCGGCCGTGCGACAGCGCCAGCTCGATGATGCGTTCGCTCACCCCCGAGGGGGTACGCGCGTGGATGGTGCACATCGACCCGCGGCTGGTGGTCATCGCCTGGAGCATCGGCACGATCTCCCGGGACCGCACCTCGCCGACGATGATCCGCAGCACGCCCATCCGCAGCGACACCGGGATCAGGTCGGCGATGCTGACCTCACCCGCCGGCCGTCCGTCCGCGCCGCGCTCGCCGTGCCCCTCCCGGGACTCGAAGCTCATCACCGCACGGTGCTTGTGCCCACGCCGGGCCGGCAGCAGTTCCCGGCTCTCCTCCAGCAGCACGTACGGCTCGTCGGCCGGGATCTCGTCCATCAGCGCCCGGATGACAGTGGTCTTCCCGGCCCCGGCGAGCCCGGCGACCATGATGTTCAGCCCGGCCCGCATGGACGCGCGCAGGAAGTCGCGCAGCAGCGGGTCGATCATCTCGTCCAGGTCGGGCCTGCCGCCCGCGATGTCCTCCAGGCTCACCGCGAGCGTGTTGTGCTTGCGGATCACCGCGTACGGGCGGTGGCTGACCAGGAACACGGCGGCGAGGCGGCTGCCGTCGGGCAGTTGCAGGTCGAGCGTGGGCTTCGAGGTGGACAGCGACCGTTCGGTGGCACCCGCCCGGCGGGCCGCCGCCTGGAGGATCTCCACCAGCTCGTCGTCGGTCTCGGCGATCGGCTCGGCCCAGTCGACGCCGCCGCCGTGCCGGGTGATGCGTACCTGGTCGCAGCCGAGGATGTGCACCTCCTCGATGCTGTCGTCGACGAGCAGCGTCTGGAGCCGGCCCAGCCCGACGAGTTCGGCTGTCACCTGGTCGAGCAGCAGCCGTTCCTCGTCCGCCGCCATCGGCGTGCCGGACCGGCGTACCGAGTCGGCGTACGCGGAGACCACGGTGACCGCCAGCCGGGCGCGCTCGACCTCCTCGGCGTCGGCGTCGAACTCGCGGCCGCGCTGCCAGTGGGTGAGCCGTTCGCTCAGTTCCCGGCGCAGCTCGCGGACCACGGCGAAGTCGATCCGGGGGCGCGGCGGTGGCGGGGGCGCGGCGGGGAGCGGGCCGGGCACGTGGTGCCGCCCGTTCGGCGGCGCCAGCGGCGGAACCGTGGAGACGACACCGGGCTGCTGCCCGCGCGGGTCGTGGGAGACCGGCTCAAACCGCACCGGACACCCCCGGCACGCTCGGGGCGGTCACCGCGCGCGGTGTGGTCGCGCCCGGCCAGGCGAGCCGGGCCCGCCGCCGGTCCAGCAGCGCCCGGACCGGCACCTCCAGGGCGCCGGCCGCGCGCATCAGCGGCCGGTTCGCGCGTACGGTGCCGCCGTGTGCGAGCACCTCGGCGGTACGCGGGTCGTGCGGCAGGCGGGCGATCACCGGCAGCCGCAGCGCCTTGCTGATCTCGCTGGTGCCGTGCCCGTCCCCGACCACGAGCAGCCGCAGCGTGCCCGGCGGTACGCGGTGCTCGGTGAGGTCCCGTTCGATCGCCCGGGCGGTGGCCCGGGTGGCGGAGAGGTCGGGCAGGGTCGCCCGGGTGACCAGCAGCACCACGGTGGCGGCCCGGAGCAGCGGCCACGGTGGACCGCCGACGGCGAGCCGGCCACAGTCGACGAGCACGTCGTACGGCGGTTCGCCGCGCTCCAGCCCGGTGAAGTAGTCGGCGAAGCGCTGCCACAGCGGGATCACGCTGCCGGCCTGGGCCGGGTCCACCACGCCGGGCAGCAGCAGCCGCTCGCGCCGGGGCGCGTCCAGGTCGACCAGCTGGGACCAGAACGTGTGCTCCAGGCTGCCGTCGCGCAGCTCGCCCACCGCCAGCTCACCGATGCCGCGCGGGCCGTCCAGGGCCCCGCCGAGGTAGCCGGCGAGGATCGAGCCGCCCGCCGGGTCGCACTCGGCCAGCACGAGCCGCCGGTGCCAGCTCAGCGCGGCGGCGAGCGCCGCGGTGGTGACGCCCGGCGATCCCTTCGCCGAGACCAGGGCGATGATCGCCATCAGGCCGCCTCGGTGAGCACGAGCGCGATCCGGTCGGCGGCGGCGAGCGCCACGACCGCCGGCACGTCCCGCACGGTCAGCGCCAGGTAGACCACCACGTCGCCGTTCTGCGGCGTGGCGGTGTCGATCACGGTGCCCTCGAACCGGGTTCCACCGGCACGGGACGCGTCGGAGCCGTTCGTGGCGTTGCTCGGGGTGCTGACCAGCAGCACCTTGTCGCCGGGGTTCAGCTTGCGGGCCGGCACCTGCTCCGGTTCCAGCCCGAGAGCGATCTGCTGCTGGCCGGCGCCGAGCAGCGGGGCCTCGGTGAGCTGCGCCTCGGTGAGCAGCGTGCCCGGGGTGAGCCGGACGGCCGCCCGCAGTCCCAGCACCTCGTCCATCCGGTCGGCCGGCACCGGCTGGAGTTCCCGCCCGCCGGAGACGCGCACCGGCACCAGGTCGTCGGCTGTGAGTTGCCGGCCCACGTCGACCGGCCGGGCCACGGCCAGGTACGTGCCGGTGGAGCGCACCGAGGTGACCGCGAACGCCGCGCCGAGCCCGCCGAGGGCGATCAGCAGGATCGCCAGGCCGAGCAGGCCGGGCCGGACACGTCGCTGCCGGACCACCTTCGGCGGCGCGACCGGCGCCTCCATCGGGGTTCCGTTGCGGGCTGCCACCACACTCATCGGGTCACCACCTGAAGCTCGTTGATCTGTACCGGGATGACGCCGCTGGACCGGCTCTGGGCGATCACGCCGCTCTCCCCGCCGCCGGACCACTCGACGGTCCAGAACGTGGTGGCGCTGACCTGGTAGGTGTCGGCCTTCGGATAGCCGGCGTCGAGACCGCAGTCGGGCGAGGTCAAGCCGGCCCGCGGCCCGTCGGCCCGGTACGGCGTGCCCGGTCCGTGGCAGGTGACGTCGATGTCGTCGGACATGTGCCAGACGATCCGGTCCACCTTCGCCGTGATCCTCACGGTCAGCCCGCGGTCGGAGGCGGAGGCGCTCAGCGGCCCGAAGTACGCCTCGCCCGGGCTGGCCCACATCCAGACCGGCAGCCCGACCAGGCCGGGTCCCTGACTGCGCCGGGGCGCGACCGAGGCCCGGGGCGGGAGCAGCGAGATCGAGGCCAGCGCGCGCCGGGCCAGCTCCTCCGGGTCCGGCGGGGCGCCGTAGCCGGGCGGCGGGGCGTCCAGGAGCTCCTGGCGCATGCTGCCCGGGCTGGTGTCGCCGCCGTTGCAGGTGAGCTGGTACCACTGCTTGCCGGGAGGTGCCTCGTCCTGCGGCTCGGCGAGCTTGTAGTAGCAGCCGTCGGCGTTGTTGAACCAGCCGAGCGTCTCGTTGTAGCAAGGGATGACGCGGCCGTTCCACTGGCACTTCGGCGCGCCGCCGCCGTTGCCGCCACCGCCGTTGTCCCCGCCGCCCGGCCCGCCCGGGCCGCCCGGGGTGCCGGGGTCGTCGTCCCACACGTCGCAGTCGGTCTGTTCCGGCGGGCACGAGCCACCGGGGTCGGCGGCACGCGCGGGCGCGCCGGTGAGCGTCAGCAGCGCGGCGAGGCCGGCGGCGAGCAGCACCCGGCGGAGCGTCCCGGCCCGGGGCGGGCGGGCCGGGACACCCCTTCCTCCCCAGGTCAGCACGGCTGGTCCTGATGTGCGGCGCCGCCGTTGATCAGCCACCGGCCGTCCGGGAAGCGGGCCGCTGTGGCGGTGGCGAGGTAGCGCCCGCCGCGGGTGCCCGGCACGGCCTTGCGGTCCTTGGCGTAGACGAGCCGGTAGCCGCTCGCGTCCAGGCAGTCCTGGATCTCGACGGTGGGTGGGCGGGCGGTCAGGTCGACCGAGACCACTGTGGGGTCGGAGACCAGTTTCCCGGTACGCATCGCGCCGTGCTCCTTCGCGTCGAGAATTGCCATTCGCACCCGGGTCAGCAGCGGATCAGCCAGAAAACGGGCCAGAGCGGGATGGGACGGATCGCTTCGGGCGCTCGCCGCCCGGGACGCGTCGAGATAGCCGGAATACGCGGCAAGCGCCGCCTTTTCGGCTTCCTTCTCCGCCTCGGCGGAATGGGTGGCGGGGGCGGCGGCGCGGCCGGTGAGCGGTCGGTTGGCCGCCTCCGGCTCGGTGCCGCAGCCGGCCGCGCCGACCGCCAGCGCGAGGCTGAGCAGGTAGATTTCCCATCGGCGGGATTGCCGTGTGCGCAACGCCGATCCCTCCTCGGTGCCGGCCCGGGGCGATCACGCCGACCCGCTCCGGGCATGCGGAAGCGCACCCGGAACTGTCGCTCCGGGTCCCCGTCGCCGCCACTCGTATTGACCTGTACTGATAGCTGCGGGTTCTGTGCCCTGACTCCTCCGACGCCAATTGATCGGGGGTTGCGTCGTACCCAAGGGGCGAGCATAAGCTCACGTCCGCCGATGCAACAGAGGCAATTCACGTGAACACGGTGAGTGAAGACGGGAGGTGGTGGCCGGTGTGTGTCGTCACGATGACGAGCGGGCTTCCGGTGGGCTCCGGGCCGGCGGGCGTGTGCTCACCCGTACCCGCCGTGGCGGTGGCGACGAGCCGCCGGTATGGGTGGGGAGCGGGCCGCTCGTCCGATCCGTCCCGCCGGTTCGATAGGGCTCACACCGCGGTCGGTCCCGGCCGGTCGCGCGTCGCGCCGCACGCCGCTGCGGGCTCCCCCGTCACATCAGCGCGAACGAGAAATCACTCTGCGTGCTCCACCATGGAACATACGGCGACCGGACGGGGGAGCCGGCGTGACCACTGAACGGGTACGGCGTACCGGACCGGTGGCCGAGGCCAGCCGTCCGGTCGTCCGGCTGCTGGCCGCCCTCGCGGTCGTACCGCTGCTCCGGCTGGCGGTGGCGCGTTACGCCGTACCCCCGGATTGTCCGGACCGGACGGCGTGCGACGGCTGCGCCGCCCCGATCGGGCTGGACCGGCCACTGCCGGCGCTCGGCCCCGCGGCCCGGTGCCCGGCCTGCCGGGCCCGGGTCGGCGCGGCCCCGGCCGTGGTCGAGGTGGCGCTGCTCGTGGCGGTCGCCGTGCCGGTGCTTGCCGGCGGCGTGCCCGCCGCGCGCCTGGCGCTCGCCTGGTGGCTGCTCTGGGCGGTGCCGATGACGATCGTGGACGCGATGGCGCACCGGCTGCCCGACCGGCTCACCTGGCCGGCCGCGGCCGGCGCGTGGGCGCTGCTCGGGGTGGCCGCGCTGACCGGCACGGGCGCGGACCCGTGGATCCGCGCCACAGCCGCCGCTCTGGCGCTCGGCGGCGGCTTCGCCGCGACCACGCTGCTGCTCGGGCGGCGCGGTTTCGGCCTCGGCGACGCCAAGCTGGCGCTCGGCGCGGGCGCGCTGCTCGGCTGGTACGGCTGGCCGGTGCTGGTGGCCGGGCTGGTGCTCGCGCTCCTCCTCGCCGGGGCGACCGGGGTGGCGCTGCTCGCCGCCCGGCGGGTCCGCTGGTCCGGGCACCTGCCGTTCGGGCCGTTCCTGGTGCTCGGCACCGCCGCCACGCTGGTGCTCGTCACCGTGTGATCGGCCACCCGCAGGTGCGGGCGGGGTCGCCACGGGTATCGGGGTCCCAGCCGCCTCCCAGCCGGGTCTGGTTCGGTGGCGGTCCAGGCTTCGGACTCGGGAGGGCACGTGTCGCACGGCGACGACGGTTGGCGGATCCGGCGTACCAGCGCGGACCTGGACCGGCTGGGCGAGACCGAGTCGGTCTTCGCGCTCGCCAACGGCTGGGTGGGCTGGCGCGGGACGCTCGACGAGGGCGAGCCGTGCGGCATGCCGGGCAGCTACCTCAACGGGTTCCACGAGCAGCACGAGCTGAGCTACCCGGAGAGCGGGTACGCGTTCCCGGAGCGCAGCGACACCGTGATCAGCGCGCCGAACGCCGCCCTGATCCGGCTCTGGGTGGGCGACGAGCCGCTGGACCTGGGCACCGGCACGATCCGGCGGCACCACCAGGAGCTGGACCTGCGCGCCGGGGTGGTCCGGCGGGAGACCGAATGGGTCTCGCCGGGTGGCCGGGGTGTCCGGATCCGCAGCACCCGCCTGGTCTCGCTGACCCGCCGTCCGGTCGCCGCCGTCGACTGGGCTGTCGAACCGCTGGACGAGCCGGTACGGCTGCGGATCGGCGCCGACCTGCTCGCCAACCAGCGGGTGCCGGAACGTGCCGACGACCCCCGGGCCGCCTCGGTGATCCACGACCCGCTCACCGGCGAGATCCGCCGCGACGACGGCCTGGACGGGGTGCTCGTGCACCGGACCGGGCGCAGCGGGCAGCGGGTCGCCGTCGCCGTCGCGCACCGGGTCGAGGCACCCGACGAGATCGCCACCGGGACCGAGCTGACCGCCGACCGGTTCCGGCTGGCGCTGTCCGGTCCGGTACGCCCCGGCGAGCGGATCCGGGTCACCCGGTTCGCCGCGTACGAGTGGGCGGAGGTCGACGGCACCCCGGCTGGTGAGCTGGCCGACCTGGTCGTCGCGGAGGCGGACGCGGCCCGGGCCGACGGGTTCGACGCCCTGCTCGCCGAGCAGCGCGCCGCGCTGGATGCCGCGTGGGCCACCGCCGACGTCGAGCTGGACGGTGACCCGGAGCTGCAGCTCGCGGTGCGGTTCTCGGTGTTCCACCTGCTCCAGTCGGGGCGCGCCGACGGGGCCCGGACCATTCCGGCGAAGGGGCTGACCGGCAACGGCTACGACGGGCACGTGCTCTGGGACACCGAGGGCTACGTGCTGCCGGTGCTGACGTACCTGGCGCCGGAGCTGGCCCGCTCGGCGCTGCGCTGGCGGCACGCCCACCTGCCCGAGGCCCGCGAGCGTGCGGCCGAGCTGCGTCTGACCGGCGCCACCTATCCGTGGCGGACGCTCAGCGGCCGGGAGTGCTCCGGCTACTGGCCGGCCGGCAGCGCGGGCCTGCACGTCAACGCGGACATCGCGGACGCGATCCTGCGGTACGTCGCGGCCACCGGCGACACCGCGTTCCTCGCCGAGTGCGGCGCCGAGGTGCTGATCGAGACCGCCCGGCTGTGGCACGGCTACGGCCATTTCGACGACGCCGGCGCGTTCCACCTGACCGGCGTCACCGGCCCGGACGAGTATTCCGCGCTGGTCGACGACAACGTCTTCACGAACCTGATGGCCCGGCGCAACCTGCGCGGCGCCGCCGACGCCGCCGAGGACTGGCCCGAGGTGGCCGCCCGGCTGGGTGTCGACGCCGCCGAGGTGGCCGGCTGGCGGGCCGCCGCCGACGCGATGTTCGTCCCGTACGACGGCAAGCGCGGCGTGCACGAGCAGTCGGCCGGGTTCACCGCGCAGCCGGAGTGGGACTTCGCCGGCACCGGCGAGGACGACTATCCGCTGCTGCTGCACTTCCCCTACCAGGAGCTGTACCGCAAGCAGGTGGTCAAGCAGGCCGATCTGGTGCTGGCCATGCTGCGCTGCCCGGGGGAGTTCACCGCCGAGGAGAAGACGCGCAACGTCGCCTACTACGAGGCGCGGACCGTCCGGGACTCGTCGCTGTCGGCGTCCGCGCAGGCGATCCTCGCCGCCGAGGTCGGGCACCTCGACCTGGCGTACGACCTGTTCGCCGAGACGGCGTTGCAGGACCTCGCCGACCTGGGCGACAAGACCGCGGACGGGCTGCACCTGGCGTCCCTGGCCGGCGCCTGGCTGGTGGTGGCGCAGGGCTTCGGCGGGCTGCGCGACGACCGGGGCGTGCTCGCGTTCGAGCCGCGGCTACCGCGGCGGATCACCCGGCTGGTGTTCCACCTGCGCCGGCACGGGCACCGGCTGCGGGTCACGCTCACGCCGCGGGAGGCCCGCTACGAGCTGCCGGACGCCGGTCCGGGCGACGCGGTCGAGCTGTGGCACCACGGCGAACAGCTCCGCGTCACCGGCGACGGGCCGGTCACCCGGCCGATGCCGCCGGTGCCCGACCCCGGCCCGGAGCCGCAGGCCCCGCCCGGCCGCCGTCCGGAACGGCGCGCTCAGGAGGCGGCGGGCGGCGACGACTGAGCCGGCAGGCCGGACATCCGGGCGACGACCTCCTCCAGCGCCTCGAACGCGTACGCCCAGTTGTGGCACTTGAAGCTGCGCAACCCGGTGATCGGGGTGCGGCAGTCGGCACAGTGGACGCCCGGGATCGCGTCCGGCACCTCGGTGTTCACGTACTTGCGTTCGCCGAGGATCACCCGGGCGATCATCGTGCGGTCGTGCACGCCGTGCAGCGCGGACGCGACGATGTCGTACCAGGTCGGCCGCCGCCCGCACTTCGGGCAGTCCGGCTCGTCGCCGCTGACCCACAGCGGGGCGCCGATGCTGCGCGCCGGCATGTTCAGCAGCTTCTCCAGCCGGCGTACGTCCGCCTCCGGGGTGGTCCAGCGGTGCCGCCCGGGCAGCGACGCGGGCGAGTCGTAGACGGCGCGGAACACCGCCGGCTCGACCTCCACTGTCTCCCGTCCACCTGTCATCGGTACCTCCTCGCGACGGCGTGTCCCACCGTCGTACCAGGTGGACGGCGGGATCGGCCGGATCATCGACACGACGGGTCAGCGGTGTGTCGCGCAGAGTGCTAGACATCGAGGCGTGACGGAGGCTGAGAACCGACCCAATGTCGCCCGGATGTACGACTACTACCTGGGCGGCTGCCACAACTTCGCCGCCGACCGGGCCGCCGCCGAGGAGGTCCTGAGGATCTTCCCGGACACCGGCGTCGCCGCGCAGAGCAACCGCGCGTTCCTGCGCCGGGTCGTGCGCTGGGCCGCCGAGCAGGGGATTCGCCAGTTCCTCGACATCGGCGCCGGCCTGCCCACGCAGGGCAACGTGCACGAGGTGGTGCGCGCGATCCGCCCCGACGCCCGGGTGGTCTACGTCGACCACGACGAGGTGGCGGTCGCGTACGCCCGGCGGTTGCTGCCCACCGACGGCCGCACCGTGGTGCTCCGGGGTGACCTGCGGCGGCCCGGCGAGTTGCTGGCCGACCCGACGCTGCGGGCCACCATCGACCTGAGCGAGCCGGTGGCGGTGCTGCTGTTGGCGGTGCTGCACTTCGTGCCGGACGCCGACGACCCGTACGCGGCGGTGGCGACGCTGCGCGACGCCACAGTGCCGGGCAGCGTGCTCGCGCTGTCCCACCTCACGCTGGACGGCCTGCCGACGCTGCCCACCGAGCAGGGCACCGCGATCTACCGCCGCAGCAGCTCCCCGCTGGTGCCCCGCACCCGCGACGAGGTGGCCCGCTTCCTCGACGGGTACGAGCTCGTCGATCCGGGCCTGGTCAAGGTGGCGGACTGGCGGCCCGACGGCGAGCCGCAGGCCGCGGTGTCGCACGGCTACGGCGGGGTGGGCGTGCGCCGCTGAGGCGGGAGTCAGTCCAGGCCGCCGTGCGCGGCCCAGAGCGCGGCGGCGCGGTCAGCCGCCGCCGCCACGAGCGCGGCCAGTTCGGGCCGGTCGGGCACCCGGAACGACACGTACGCGCCGCGGCCGCCGGCGGTGGGCCGGCCGTACGCCTTCGCGGCGAGCCGCCCGTCCGGCAGCAGCCGCACGTTGAGCGTGGTCAGGGTGAACTCCTCGCCGCGCCGGGTGTCGGTCCAGCGCAGCTCCTCCGGCACCGTCACGTTGATGGCGAGGGCGCTGACGTCGGGTGAGGCGGCGCTGCTCATCCGGCGATCGTCCCACGACCACGCGCTCACCGGCGCAGTGTGGTTTCCCGGGTCATGCGGGACAGCTTTTCCGGGTTGCGCACCGCGTAGAGGCCGCTGATCCGGCCGTCGTCGAGGCGTACCGCGACGACGGTGTCCAGCTCGCCGTCGAGGCGTACCAGCAGCGCCGGGTAGCCGTTCACCTGCGCCGGTTCCATCGACGCCACGGCGGCGATCCGGGACCAGCCGCCGGTCAGCAGCCGGGCCACCTTGTCGCCGCCGGTGACCGGGCGGGCGAGCGCCTGCTTGATCCCGCCGCCGTCGCCGACCAGCACCGCGTCCGGGGCCAGGACGCGGAGCAGCCCGTCCAGGTCGCCGGTCTCGACCGCCCGCCGGAACGCGTCGAGGGCGTCGCGGGCCTCGGCCGCCGGGACGGTACGCCGGGGGCGGCGCGCCGCGACGTGGGCGCGCGCCCGGTGCGCGATCTGCCGCACGGCGACGGGCGTCCGCTCGACCGTCTCGGCGATCTCGTCGTAGCCGACGTCGAACACCTCACGCAGCACGAACACGGCCCGCTCGGTCGGCGTCAGCGTCTCCAGCACCAGCAGCATCGCCATCGACACGCTCTCGGCCAACGCCACGTCGTCCGCCACGTCGGGCGCGGTGAGCAGCGGCTCGGGCAGCCACGACCCGACGTACGACTCCTTGCGCCGCCCGAGCGTGCGCAGCCGGGTCAGCGCCTGGCGGGTGGTGATCCGCACCAGGTAGGCGCGCCGGTCCCGCACCTCGCCGAGGTCGACGCCGGCCCAGCGCAGCCAGGTCTCCTGCACCACGTCCTCCGCGTCGGCGGCCGAGCCGAGCATCTCGTACGCGACGGTGAAGAGCAGGTTGCGGTGCGCGAGGAAGTCCTCGGTGGCCTGGTCCGCCATGACTGGCTCCTCCGCTGTCCGGCTGCGCTCCCCACCAGACGCCGCCCGCGACCGCCGTGTGACATCGGGTCGCTGTGGTGGTCCTCACCCGCCGGCGCCGTCACGCCGGAGCGGTCCCCGGCATCTCGTGTTCGTCCGACACCACCGAAGCAGAGAGGGCGCAACCCATGCAGACCCGATTCAACCTGTTCGAGAACCCGGTCTCGGCGGCGTTCATGAAGCGTTTCGCCGGCGCGGGCCTGGCGATCCACCAGTCGACGTTGCCGCGCACCGTCCAGGAGCTGGTGTCGCTGCGGGCCAGCCAGATCAACGGCTGCGGCTGGTGCATCGACATGCACACCAAGGAGGCGGTGGCCGGGGGTGAGAGCGCGGTCCGGCTGAACCTGGTCGCCGCCTGGCGCGAGTCGACAGTGTTCACCGAGGCCGAGCGCGCGGCGCTGGCGTTCGCCGAGGAGGGCACCCGGTTGGCCGACGCGCATCAGGGCGTGTCCGACGAGACGTGGGCGCGGGTACGCGAGCACTACGACGACGACCAGATCGCCGCGCTGGTGTGCCTGCTCGGGCTGATCAACGCGGCGAACCGGTTCGCGGTGCTCGTGCACCAGCGCGGCGGCTCGTACGAGCCGGGCATGTTCGCGGCGGCGATGAGCTGAACGCCGCGGCGGCGGTCCGGCCCGGTCGTCCCGGGCCGGACCGCCCCCGGAAAACGCGGCGACACCCGTGATCCCCTGTGGCCATACTGCTCGCCATGAAGATTGCGGAGGCCCTTGCGCTGCGGGCGGATGCGGCGCGACGCGCCGAACAACTCCGTGCCCGCATCACCGCGAGCGCCCGCTACCAGGAGGGCGAGACGCCCGCCGAGGACGCCTCGGCGCTGCTCGTCGAGGCGGCCGGGGTGCTCGGTGAGCTGGAGACGCTGATCCGGCGGATCAACCGGACGAACGCCGCGACTGTCGTGGACGGTGGCACCCTGACCGACGCGCTCGCGCGTCGCGACGTGCTGCGCCTGCGGCACGGCGTGGTCACAGCGGCAGCGGACGCCGCCGCGGGCGAGGGCCAGCGCGGCTACCGTCAGCTCCGGTCGGAGCTGAAGATGGTTCCGGCGTTGCCGGTGGCGGAGCTGCGCCGGCAGGCCGACGAGCTGGCCCGGCAGATCCGCGAGGTGGACACCACGATCCAGCGGACGAACTGGGAGGTCGACCTGCTGGACTGACGAGTCGCGGAGCAGGTAGCCGACGTGGAGGCGTGCACGCCCCCGAGAGCCGGCGGGCAATCCGGCTCACTCCTGGCGCGCCGAGGGCAGGCGCAGGGGTTCGACTCCCCGGCACACAACGCATGCCCAGCACAGGACACAGGTGACGGCGCACAGGGCACGGCACACCACCAGGTGCAGATCCACGACGGTGAGGGTGGGACAGGGGACTTCCGCGACTCGTCCCAGGCGTCATCGCAGGTTCCAGAAGAACGACCGGACGTCGTCGACGAACAGGTCCGGCACCTCGAGCGCGGCGAAGTGACCGCCCCGGTCGAACTCGCTCCAGTGCCGGATCGTGTACGTCAGCTCGGCGATCGGGCGTACGGACCGGGTGATGTCGTGCGCGAACACGGCGACTCCGAGCGGGGGCGGGCAGGGCGCGGGCGGGCCACCGAACGCGCTCTCCCGCACCAGCCGCGCGGACGAGGCGGCGGTGCCGGTGAACCAGTAGACCGAGACGTCGGTGAGGATGCGGTCCACGCTGACGGCCGATCCCGGGTCGGTCCACTCGGTGAACTTCTCCGCGATCCACGCGAGCTGCCCGACGGGTGAGTCGTTGAGCGCGTACGACACGGTCTGCGGGCGGCTGGCGTAGAGCACCTGGTGCGGGTGCCGCTGCGTCTTGAGTCGCATGATCCGGGCGAGCCGGTCCCGGTCCTCGCCGGACAGTCCGGCCTCGCCGGTCCAGCCGGGTGGCGGGGGCGTGGGCAGGTAGTTGAGGTGCACGCCGACGACGTGTTCCGGGTCGATGCCGCCGAGCCGGGTGGAGATCACCGAGCCCCAGTCGCCGCCCTGGGCGCCGTACCGCCGGTAGCCGAGCCGGCGCATCAGCTCGGCCCAGGCGCGGGCGACGCGGTCGACGTCCCAGCCGCGTTCCCGGGTCGGGCCGGAGAAGCCGAAACCGGGGATCGACGGTACGACCAGGTGGAACTGTTCGGACAGCGGGCCGATCACGTCGAGGAACTCCACGACCGAGCCGGGCCAGCCGTGCGTGAGGATCAGCGGCAGCGCGTCCGGGTCGGCGGCCCGTACGTGCAGGAAATGGATGTTCTGCCCGTCGATGGTGGTGGTGAACTGCGGATACCGGTTCAGCTCGGCCTCGGCCCGCCGCCAGTCGTACGCGGTGCGCCAGCGCTCGGCCAGCCAGCGTACGCGGGCCAGCGGGATGCCGTAGTCCCACCCGGTGCCTGGTAGCTCGTCGGGCCAGCGGGTGCGGGCCAGGCGGTCGGCCAGGTCGTCGAGGTCGGCCTGGGGGACGTGGATACGGAACGGCGCGATCACGGTAGCTCCGATCATTGGTGTCACTAACGTTTGTGCGACGAACGATAGCGCAGATCGTTGGGGACGCCAACGTTTTTGGATAGGCTGGGCATGTGGAGAACCCGGAGCCGGACGTCGTACCCACCCGCCTGGCCGGCCTGCCGAGCTGGCTGATCACCCAGACCGCCGTACGCGCCGGCCGGCTGGTGAGCGACGGGCTGGCGGCGGTCGACGCGCGGGGCTATCACTTCCGGCTGCTCGCCACGCTCGACGAGTTCGGCCCGGCCAGTCAGGCGGCGCTCGGCAGGCGTAGCGGCATCCACGTCAGCGACGTGGTGGCGGCCCTCAACGAGCTCGCCGAGCGGGAGTTCGTGGTCCGCGCCCCGGACCCGTCCGACCGGCGGCGCAACGTCGTCACCATCACCGCGGCGGGGCGGCGGCAGTTGCGGCGGCTGGAGAAGCGACTCGCCGAGGTGCAGGACGACCTGCTCGCGCCGCTGACGCCGGACGAGCGCGCGGACCTGACCCGGCTCCTTGCACGGGTGCTGGCCCACCACACCCGTCCGCCCGTCTGATCGTCCGGCTTTCGCGCCCGGTCGCCCCACTCCCTACCTCTATCACTATCGATAGTGATACGGTTTAGCCATGGCGATGTCGATGGAGCGGTGGGCGGAGGTGGCGCTGCACCCGGTGCGGCTCCGCGTCCTGCGTGCCGTGGCGGGCACCCGGGTGACCACTCACGACCTGGCCGAGCTGCTGCCCGACGTCCCGCACGCCACGCTCTACCGGCACCTGGCGACGCTCGTGAAGGCCGGGATGCTCGACGTGGTGCAGGAGCGCAAGGTGCGCGGCGCCGTCGAGCGGGTGTACGCGCTGCCCGCGCACGGCGCGGCGCTGGACCCGGCGGCCCTGGCCACGGCCACGCCGGAGGACCACGCGCGCTACTTCACCGCGTTCGTGTCGAGCCTGCTGTCCGAGTTCTCCCGCTACCTCGCCCGCGACCGCGTCGACTTCGTCGCCGACGGGGTCGGATACCAGCAGCTCGTACTGCACCTGACCGACGCCGAGCTGCACGAGTTCGCGGCCGGGCTCAACGCGCTGGTCGGCCCGTTGCTCGCCAGAGGGCCCGGCGACGGCCGGATCCCCCGGCTGCTGGCGACCGTCCTGATGCCCGCCGATCGCCCGGTGACCCCCGGCGACACGCACACGTCAGCGCACGACTCCGACACGACGAAGGGCGACGACTGATGGCCTCCGTAATGCTCAACGGCGATGTGATCGACATCCGGTTCACCGGATGGGAACGGATGTGGGTCGGGCGGGAGCGGTTCGCGCTGCGCCTGACCGCCGTGCGGCACGCCGCCCCGGTGGACGAGCCGATCCGGCTGGCCCGGGGCGCCCGGCGCGGGTACGCCGTGTCCGGCTTCGCCAAGATCGGCGTCTGGGGTCTGTTCGGCGGTCCCCGGCAGCTCGTGGCGGCCCGGCGCGGTCAGCCCGGCCTGCACCTGGTGCTGGACCGCGCGGCGGCCGGCGGCGAGTTCGACGAGGTGGTGGTCTCCGACCCGGCCGCGCCGGGCCTCGCCGAGACGATCGGGCGCGCGACGCGGGGCCGGCCATGACCGGCGACCACCTGGCGATCGAGGCGTCGGGCCTGACCAAACGCTACGGCGACGTCACCGCCGTACGCGACCTGACCTTCACCGTACGACCCGGCGCGGTCACCGGCTTCCTCGGCCCGAACGGCGCCGGCAAGACCACCACGATGCGCATGCTGACCGGGCTGGTCACGCCGACCAGCGGCACCGCCACCATCGGCGGTCAGCCGTACGGCCGGCTGGCCCAGCCGGCACGGACCGTCGGCGCGGTGTTCGACGGCAACGCGTTCCACCCCGGCCACACCGCCCGTGACCACCTGGGCGTCTACGCCGCGATGGCCGGCTGCCCGGACAGCCGGGTCGCGGAACTGCTGGATCTGCTCGGCCTCGCGCAGGCCGCCGACCGTCGTACCCGGGGGTTCTCCACCGGCATGCGGCAACGGCTCAGCCTCGCCACGGCGCTGCTCGGCGACCCGCGCGTCCTGCTGCTCGACGAACCGTCGAACGGCCTGGACCCGGAAGGCATGTCGTGGCTGCGCGGGCTGCTGCGCGGCCTCGCCGACGAGGGCCGCACCGTGCTGGTCTCCAGCCACGTCCTGCACGAGGTCCAGCAGGTGGTGGACGACGTGGTGGTGATCCGGCGCGGCGAACTCGTCGCCGCCGGGCCGTGGTCGCGGCTCACCGGCCCGCCGACGGTGCTCGTCACCTCGCCGGACGCGACAGCCCTGGCCGCCGCGCTGACGGCCGCCGCCGGGTCCGTCGAGGCCGCCGGGCCCGACCGCCTGCGGGTACGCGGACTGGACGCGCCGCGCGTCGCCGACCTGGCCGCCGACCACCGGCTGCGGGTCCACGAACTGGTCACCGAGACCACAAGCCTCGAACAGCTCTTCCTCGACCTGACCACCGAAAAGGCGGAGGCCCGATGAACCTGCTCAGAGCGGAACTGCGCCGGGTCCTGGCCACCCGGATGTGGGGTGCGCTGCTGCTCGCGGCCGTCGCGCTCGGCGGCGGCCTGGTCGGGCTCATGGCGCTCGTCGGGCCGGAGAACTTCGACCCGCCGATGCCCGGCCTGCACACCGAGGAGGGCCTGCGGTCCATCCTCGGCATCCTCGGCTTCACCGCCTTCGTGCCCGCCGCCGCCGGCGCCCTCGCGGCCACCTCCGAGCATCGGCACGGCACCGCCGCCGTCACGTTCATGTTCGCGCCGCGCCGAGGGCGGGTGCTGGCCGCCAAACTCGCCACCCACGCGATCGTCGGCCTCGCCTACGGCCTCGTGCTCGCCGTCGCCGCCGCGGCGGCCCTGTTCACAGTCGCCGCCGCGCGTGGCGTGTCGCTGGGCCTGCCCGCTCCCACGGTGCTGGCGTTGCTCGCCCGCATCGGCGTCGCGATGGCGGTGTACCTGCTCGTCGGCACCGGCGTGGGCGCGCTGCTCCGCAACCAGGTCGCGGCCGTGTGCGTCGTGGTCGGCTACCTGTACCTGGCCGAGCCCGTCCTGATGATGATCCCCGGCGTCAACGCGCTCTACCCGCTCCTGCCCGGCGGCGCCACCGCCGCACTCACCGACTTCACGTACGTCGCCGACGCGATGTCCGCGCAGCTCGGCAGCGACGCCGTCGCGCTCCTGCCGCCGGCGGCCGGCGCACTGCTGCTGACCGGGTACGCGCTCGCCGCAGCCGCGATCGCCGTGGTCGTCCCGATGCGCCGCGACATCACCTGAGCGTCGCCGCGCGGTCGCCGTCCGGCGTAACAGGGGTGGCGTCGGCCGAAGACGATTCGTACTCTGGTCCTCCGACGTCCGGGGTCGACGGTGGGGGAGGTCGACGCTGCATGGACCCGGTCCTCGCCGATCTGCCGACCGACCGTGTCCTCGCCCTGTCCGGGGCGGACACCGGCGCGGTGGCCATGGCGATCGCCCGCGACCACGCGGAGCTGGCCGTCGTCGTGCACCGCCCGGCCTCGGCGTACGCCATGCCGGCGGATTTCGCGCGCGCCGCGCTGGACCGGCTCGAACAGGTGGCCGTCGAGCTGCTGCCGGCCTGGCTCCCGGAAGCCGCGCACGGCGTCCGCCCGGATACCTCCGGGCTCGCGGCCGTGCGGGCCGCGGCCGCCGCTCTCGCCCGCCGGGACCGCTACCCGGGTTCCTTCCTGACCGACCTGGCCGTCTTCGCGGTGACCGGGCGACGCCCCGCCACCAGGGCGCTCCCGCTACGCGCCACGGCGTCCGCGCTGGCGCGTCTCGTCGCCGCCGCGTTCGGCCGGCGGAAGGTGGTGCTGCTCGTCGGGCCGGTCGACGACGCCGCCGTGATCGCGGCCGGTGCCGCGTGGCTCGTGCAGCACGGCGGCCCGGCGGTCTGGCTGGCCGGAGCGGGTACGGCCGGACTGGACGGGCTGCCGGTGTTCCGCGTCGCACCCGCGACGGTGCCCGCCGGGCACGCTCCGGTGGCGGGCCGGCCGCATCCGGGCAGCGACGCGGAGAAGCTGCTGGAGGCGGCGCTCGCGGCTCAGAGCTGGGCAGCCGGACGGAGATGGAACCAGAGCTACCAGTCGCACCGCCTTTCCGCGCCGGTGCGACTGGATCTAGTGTGGCCGGACGAGCGGTGCGTGGTGGAGATCGACGGCCCGGAGCACTGCCGCCCGGTCCGCTTCGAGGCCGACCGGCAACGCGACGTCCAGCTGCAACTGGACGGCTATGCCGTCCTGCGCTTCACCAACGCCCGAGTAGTTCACGACGTCGGCACCGTGGTCACGCAGATCGGCACCTATCTGCGGGCACGTCGCCGAGACCTGGCGGAAGGACGGCACCATGGCCGGCGATGACCTGACCGCATCCGAGAGCGCGATCCTCGTCGTGCTCATGGCCGAGGCGCGGGAGGTGCTGAGCACCGAGCTGCGGGACCGCTACGGCCTGGTCGTACGCAAGCCGCAGCGCGACAAGCTCACCCGCCTGCACTACGTGGCCAGCCGCAAGAGCGGGCCGACATACGCCCTGCAACTGGACGACAAGGGCTGGGTCCGGATGCAGAGCGACCTCGACTTCACGCTGCGGGGCGCGAGCGCGCTCGGCGCCGCCCTCACCGCGTTGCAGGCGCACCTGCGCGACCGGGTCCTGGGGCGCAGCGGCTGCGCGACGCTCGCCGAACTCTTCGCGCTCACCGACGTGCGCGCGCCGGCCGCCGAGCCGTCCGGATCGCTGACCGCGCGTGTGGTCAGCGCGTACCGGGCGCTCGCCGACGAGCCCGGCGCCTGGGTGAGCCTGCGCCGGCTGCGGCCGTTCCTCGCCGACGTGCCCCGCGACGACGTGGACGAGGCGCTGCGCCGGCTCAGCCGGTCCGAGGGCGTCACCATCGCGCCGGAGTCGAACCAGAAGACGCTCACCGAGGCGGACGTCGCGGCCGCGCTGCGCCTCGGCGGGCAGGAGAACCACCTGCTGGCGATCGGCGTGTGATGAACGAGGCGGAACGGAACGCGCTGGCCACCCTGCGGTTCGACTGGGCGCCGGTGCCCGACGACGTGTGGCGGCCACTGCCCTTCCACGTCGAAGGTCTGCACGTGCCGGTCGTCCGGGACGTGCTCGCCGGAGTGGACGAGGCCGCGTCGAACCCGCACGGCAGCCCGCTCGGCCTGGTCGTCCAGGGCCAGCGCGGCTCCGGCAAGACCCACCTGCTGGGCGTGATCCGCCAGCAGGTGCAGGAGCGGAACGGCTACTTCTTCCTGGTCGGCCTGCTCGACGCCGGTGGCTTCTGGGACGGCGTGCTCGCCGCGATGCTCGACGGCCTGTCGCGGCCGGTGCCCGGCAGCCGCGAGACACAACTCAAACTGCTGCTGCGGCGCCTGTCCGCGCTCGTGGGGGCGCCCCGGACGGCGCGCCGGGCGGTCATGGGCGACACCGAACTGACCAAGGCGGCGCTGGACGCCTTCCTGGACGGGCTCGGGGACTTCGACAGGCACGCGGCCCGCACCTGTCAGGAGACGGCGCGTGCGCTCGCGCTGAGCGCCTCCGAGGACATCGCCCACCGCGACATCGCGGAGAACTACTTCCTCTCGGGCGAGGAAATGGTCGCCGGGGAACGCGCGGCTTGGGGCATGCGCCGCGTCCCGCGCCCGGCCCAGCAGATCGTGCAGGACCTCTCCTGGCTGCTCGCCCTCACCGGCCCGTCCGTCGTGGCGATCGACCAGGTCGACACGCTCATCGCGCAGTTGGCCATCCAGAGCGACCCGGCCCTGGCCGGCGCGGTCGACATGAGCCCCGAGCAGGCGCTGATGCTGGCCCGGATGGCGGACGGCCTGATGGCGTTGCGGCAGACGACCCGGCGCACGCTCACCGTCCTCGCCTGCATCCCGAACTCGTGGACCATCATCAAGTCCACAGCCGCCGACACCGTGGCCGACCGGTTCCGGGAGACGCCGCCGCTGCGCCGCATCGACGACGCCGACCTGGCCCGGGCGATCATCGAGAAGCGGTTCACCCTCCGCTACCGGGAGGCGGGGTTCGTCCCGCCGTACCCGTCGTGGCCGGTGTCCCCGCGCGCCTTTGCCGAGGCCGGGGCGTTCACCCCGCGTCAGCTGCTCATCGAGATCGACGGGCACATCCGCGAATGCCTCGCCGCTGACGAGGTCCGGGAGATGACCACGCTCGGCGATCCGCCCACCGCCGAACCTCGGGCGCCCCGACCTGCCCCGGTGGCCGCCACCGGCGAGGAGATGGACCGCTACGACGCCCGTTTCGCCGAGCTGCGGGAGGCCGCCGACGTCACCGGTCCGCTCCGGCGGGCGTCGGAGGACGAGGCGATGCCGCCGCTGCTCGCCGCCGGGCTCACCGCTTGGATCCTGGAGCGGGGCGACGCGGGCGAGGCGTTCAGCGTCGACCCGCCCCCGAGCACCGACCCGCCGCTGCACGCCCGGCTGCGGCTCACGCTCGACGAGCGCACCGAGGACCAGGTGCACTGGTGTTTCCGGGCGATCGGCGACGACCACCACGGCAACGCGGCGCTGGCCCGGCTTCGCAAGGCGTCGGTGGCCGCCGCCCTCGACACCGGTTCCGGCCGGCGGAAGCTGTTCCTGCTGCGCAACCGTGCCTGGTCGACAAGCGCGGCCACCCGCAAGGCGGTGGGCGCGTTCACCGAGGCGGGTGGCCAGACGCTCGGCATCGACGACGAGGACGTGCGCGTTCTCTCCGCGCTGCGGGTCATGCTCGCCGAGGCCACCATGGACCTGCAGGGCTGGCTGGCCGAGCGCCGGCCGACCCGGGAGCTGAAGTTCCTCCAGCACGCGCTGGCCGACGTGGACCGCTGGACCACCGACGGCGGACCGTCGCCGGAACCGACCGAGCCGGCGGCCCAGCCGACCCCGGAGCCCGTCGCGGCCACCGTGCCCGACGCCGACCCGGCGTTCGTCGTCGGGCACGGGTACGACGACGGGGAACCCGTGCCGCTGGCGCTGGAGGCGCTGCGCAAGCACACCACGATCTTTGCCGGCTCCGGCTCCGGCAAGACAGTCCTCATCCGCCGCATCGTCGAGGAGTGCGCGCTGGCGGGCGTCTCCGCCATCGTGCTCGACCCGAACAACGACCTCGCCCGGCTCGGCGAGGGGTGGCCCGAGCCGCCCGCGCAGTGGCGCCCGGGTGACGCGGAGCGGGCCCGGGACTACCTTGCCCACACCGACGTCGTCGTCTGGACACCGCGCCGCAACTCGGGCCGCCCGCTGAGCTTCCAGCCGCTGCCCGACTTCACTGGCGTACGCGACGACCCGGACGAGTTCGCCGAGGCCGTCGAGGCGGCCGTCGCGGCCCTCGCGCCGCGCGCCATGGTCACCGGCCGGGCCACCCGGGCCCACCTCGGGCTGGCCGTGCTGCGCAAGGCCGTCGAGCACTACGGCCGGCGTGGCGGTTCCCGACTGCAGGGCCTCGTCGACACGCTCGCCGACCTGCCGGACGGGATCATCGACCTGGACGACGCCGACAAGATCGGTCTCAGCCTGGCACAGACCCTGACCGCCGCCATGGTGAACGACCCGCTGTTCGGGGGCGAGGGCACACCGATGGACCCTGGCGTGCTGCTCACCCCCGCCCCCGGCAAGCGGGCCCGCGTCTCGGTGGTCAGCCTGGTCGGTCTGCCGTCCGACGATGTACGGCAGAGCTTCGTCAACCAGCTCCAGATGGCGCTGTTCGCCTGGATCAAGAAGAACCCGGCCGGAGACCGGCCGCTGCTCGGGCTGCTCATCATGGACGAGGCGCAGACGTTCGCCCCGTCCGGCGCGATGACCGCGTGCACCCAGAGCACGCTGGCGCTCGCCGCCCAGGCCCGCAAGTACGGGCTCGGGCTGATCTTCGCCACCCAGGCGCCGAAGAGCCTGCACAACCGCATCCCGGGCAACGCGGCGACCCAGCTGTACGGCCTGATGAACAGCCCGATTCAGATCGAGACGGCCCGCGAGATGGCCCGGGCCAAGGGCGGCGACGTGCCGGACATCTCCCGCCTGACCGTCGGCGAGTTCTACCTCGCCGCCGAGGGCGCGGCGCCCCGCAAGATCCGGACCCCGCTCTCACTGACCCACCACCCGCGCAGTCCGCTCACCGTCGAGGAGGTGCTGGACCGCGCTCGCGGCGGTCAGGGACGCAGCACGTAGCGTCCGCGTACCCCGCCCTCGGCCGCCGCCCGGTGGGCGTCCGCCACCCGGTCCAGCGGCACCACCGCGTGCACCCGAGCCGGCAGCTCACCGGCGGCGGTGCGGGCGAGCAGGTCGGCCAGACGTACCCCGTCGGCGTGCACCTCGACCGCGCGCACCGTGACACCGCGTTCGGCGGCCGGGTGGGCGTTCGGCCGTACCCCGACGAACACGCCGCCGTCGCCCACCAGCGCGAGCCCTCGGTCCTGGAGCGCCGCGGCGTCGGCGACCGCGTCCCAGCCCGGCTCGGCGGCGGTGGTGAAGTCGGCGCCGAGCCCGCGGACGAACTTCTCGTCCCCGGCCCGCGCGAGGCCGGTCACCCGCCATCCCCGGTCCCGGGCGAGCGGCACGACGTAGCCGCCGACCGCGCCGGCCGCGCCGGTGACCAGCAGCCGGCCGCCGGCGGGCGGGTCACCGAGCAGGTCGACGATCTGCGCCGCGGTCAGGCCGTTGAGCGGCACTGCCGCCGCCGCCACCAGGTCCAGATCATCGGGTACGACGGCCAGGTCGGCGGCGGGCACGACGAGCTGCTCGGCGTACGTGCCGAAGTCGCGGTCGAACCCGCCGACCAGCCCGGCGACAGGGGTGCCCACGGCGAGGTCGACGCCCGGCCCGGCCGCGGCGACGACACCGGCGAAGTCCCAGCCCAGGCCGGTGTGGTGCGGCTGGTGGATGAGCCCCAGCGAGTGGAAGAAGCCGCTGACGACGCCGAGGTCGGCCGGGTTGACCGGCGCCGCCGCGACGTCCACCCGGACCTCGCCGGGCCCCGGCTCGCGCTCCGGAACGTCGATGATCTCGATGGCCTCGGGTCCGCCCGGGGTGCGGACGACTGCGGCGCGGAAGGTACGCGTACCCATGGTTCTGTCTCCTTGGTCGTGAGGGATGCCCTGCTCCACGATGGAGGGGTAACTTTCCATCGGGAAGTACGCACTTCGGAGTGCGTTGGGTACCCCCGGGTAGGAGGCGCGGACGATGCCGACGCAGACGGCGGCGGAGAAGCGGGCGCAGGCGCGGGAGGAGTACGACGCGTTCCTCGCCGGCTGCCCGAGCCRGCAACTCCTGGACCGGATCTCCGACAAGTGGGTGGCGCTGATCCTGGCCGCGCTCGGCCGCGACGGGCCCGACCGCAACGCGGAACCCCGGGTCATGCGCTACTCCGAGCTGTCGCGGCGGCTGGCCGGGGTCAGCCAGAAGATGCTCACCCAGACGTTGCGCTCACTGGAACGCGACGGCCTTGTCACCCGCACCGTGACGCCGAGCGTGCCGGTGACTGTCACCTACGAGCTGACCGACCTCGGTCAGTCGCTGCACCAGCTGATGTACGGCATGAAGCTGTGGGCCGAGGCGCACATGGACGAGGTGCACGCCAACCGCGAGCGGTACGACGCCGCCGGTCACTGACCGGATCTCCGAAACTTTCGGTCGTGCTCGCGCTTCTCGGCGCCCTTCGCTCGCACGGTCATCCATGGACTCCCGCGCTGATCAGCCGGTTGAGTCCATGTTCGCGTCGACATCGACATTGACCGATCGTGCCGTCGCGGATATCTTCCCAGGGAAGTTACCGGTACATCTTCGAAAAGTTTCAGGGCAGTGACGCGGGGGTGGGCGCACCGCCGGCTCCCACCCGCGTCAAGCCGGGCATCGCCAGCGCATCATCGTCCGATATGCAGAGGAGTGTCATGAAACATCTACCGAGGCGCAGCCACCGCGTGGTGCTGGCCGCCGTCAGCAGCGCGCTGGCTCTCGCCGGCGCCGCGCTCGTGGTGCCCACCATTGCCCAGGCGGCGGCGAGCACGCTCGGTGCCGCCGCAGCACAGTCGGGCCGCTACTTCGGCACCGCCATCGCGGCGAACCGACTGGGCGACTCGACGTACAGCACGATCGCGGCGCGTGAGTTCAACATGATCACCGCCGAGAACGAGATGAAGCCGGAAGCGCTCCAGCCCAACCGGGGCCAGTTCAACTTCTCCTCCGGCGACCAGATCTACAACTGGGCCACCCAGCGCGGTCTCCAGGTCCGCGGCCACACCCTCGCGTGGCACGCGCAGCAGCCGGGCTGGATGCAGAGCCTGAACGGCAGCAACCTGCGTCAGGCGATGATCGACCACATCAACGGCGTGATGGCCCACTACAAGGGCAAGCTGGCCGCGTGGGACGTGGTGAACGAGGCGTTCAACGAGGACGGCAGCCGCCGCAGCTCCAACCTCCAGGGCACCGGCAACGACTGGATCGAGGTGGCGTTCCGCACCGCGCGGGCGGCCGACCCGTCGACGAAGCTGTGCTACAACGACTACAACATCGAGAACTGGTCGTACGGCAAGACGCAGGGCGTGTACAACATGATCCGGGACTTCAAGTCCCGGGGTGTGCCGATCGACTGCGTGGGTCTGCAGACCCACTTCACCGGTGGTAGCTCGYTGCCGGGCAACTTCCAGACCACGCTGCAGAACTTCGCCGCGCTGGGTGTGGACGTGGCGCTGACCGAGGTCGACGTCACCAACTCCTCGACCAGCCAGTACGCCGGTCTGACGCAGGCGTGCATCAACGTGCCGCGCTGCATCGGCATCACCGTGTGGGGCGTGCGTGACAGCGACTCGTGGCGTTCCAACGAGAGCCCGCTGCTGTTCGACGGCGGAGGCAACAAGAAGGCCGCGTACAACTCGGTCCTCAACGTCCTCAACTCCGCGTCGCCCAACCCCACGCCGACCGCGACCGTCTCGCCGACCGTGTCCCCGACCGCCGGGCCGACCGGCGGACCGACCACGCCGCCGCCGACCACCGGCGCGAGCCGGATCGTCGGCAGCCAGTCCGGCCGGTGCATCGACGTGCCGAACTCCTCGCAGAGCAACGGCACCCGGGTGCAGCTCTACGACTGCCACGGCCAGACCAACCAGCGGTGGACCTACACCTCCAGCCGGCAGCTGACCGTGTACGGCTCGATGTGCCTGGACGCCGCCGGCTCCGGCAACGGCTCGGCGGTCCAGATCTACAGCTGCAACGGCCAGACGAACCAGCAGTGGAACGTCAACTCCAACGGCACCATCACCGGAGTCCAGTCCGGCCGCTGCCTCGACGTCTGGGGCACCGGCAACGGCCAGCAGGTGCAGATCTACGACTGCAACGGCCAGGCCAACCAGCGGTTCCAGCTCGTCGCGACGAGCTGACCTTCGCGTACGGAAAACGGCTCACCGTCGTGGTCTCGGCCACGGCGGTGAGCCGCTTTCGTGGTGCTCGCGTGCTGCCGGTGTCAGCCGATCAGCAACTCCGTGCGGTAGTCGGCGGCCAGCGCGGCGGCCCGGTTCCGGCGCTCGGCCTGCTCCTCCTCGGTGAGAGCCGGCGGCGGCGAAGTGGGGCCGTCCACCCGGTCGCCGACGCGCAGGAAATACTCGTCCTGCCCGGCCGGCGTGCACATGCACAGCAGCCGCGCCGGCTGGTCGAAGGAGTTGCGGAAGAAATGCGGCGCGTTCGCCGGAATGTTCACCGTCTCCCCGGCCCGCGCGACGGTCTGCTCGCCCCGGAACGTGAACTCCACCGCCCCGTCGAGCACCGTGAACATCTCCTCGAAGTCGTGCCGGTGCGGAGGCGGCCCACCACCCGGCGGAACCCGCATGTCGATCAGGCAGTACCGGCCGGCCGTCTGCTCACCGGTGACCAGGATCGTGTAGGTGCCGCCCGCGATGGCGAGGTGCGCCAGGCCGGGGTCGTCGGGCCGGGCATGGACGAGGGTACGGGTCGGATCGTCGGACGGGATCGCACCGCTGGCCATCGGCTCTCTCCTCGATCGTCGGTCTGCGGATCGATTCCCCTCATAGCCATCCGCCAAGCTGCTAAACCTGGGGCGCTTTCCGTGGTGGGACCGTCATGCCGGGCGGCGGGCGACAACCGCCAGGGCCATGCCGAAGAACTTCAACGGCGAGCGTTCGATAGCGTCGGTCACCGGCCGGATGCGACGCCCGAAGCGGGACCTGTCGAACGGCGGCATGATGTAGTCCACCGCTACCGGCTCCAGCCCGGCCCGCCGCAACTGCGCGGACAAGCCACGGGCGGTGAAGGAACGGGCGTCGGCGAGCCGACGGTGCAGCGGCACGATCCACGGCAGGAACGGGCCCCGCGCCGGCCGGTACCGCCGGCCCCGGATCAGGAAGCCGTGCGTCTCGAACGGGAACCACCGGTTGGGCGTCGTCAGCGCGAACCGGCCGCCGGGCACGAGCACGCGGTGGACCTGCCGCAGGGCGGCATCCAGGTCATCGATGTGCTCCACCACCTCGATGGCGGTGACCAGGTCGAAGCTGCCGTCCGGGTAGTCCAGCTCGGTGGCGGACAACTCCCGCACGTTGATCTTCCGGGCGGCCGCCGGATCGCCGGCCAGCCGCTCCCGGAACAGTTTCAGCCGATCCTGCTGGACGTCGACGGCCTCGATCTGCGCGAACGCGTCGACCAGCCGCATGGTGTACGTGCCGTCCCCGCAGCCGATCTCCAGTAATCGCCGGCCGGTCAGCGATGTGTGCCGGCCCAATGTGCCGAGCCTCTTCGCCACCCCACGCTCGCCGAATGCGCTGCCGTGCCCCAGCCCCAGATTGCGATTCGCATTCACCATGGTCGCTGACCATAGACCTAACGAGCGTTAGCGTGGGGGCGTCGATCGACAGGCAGTGCCGGCTCTGGCCGACCCCTCTGGCGTCCCGATCTCCGACACCGGAGGGGCCGGCGCGTACGCGGTCGTAGTGCCGGGAACACCGGCACCGCCCGACCAGGTGCCGTCGGGATACTGAGCGGTGACGACATAGGGCGCGTTGCCGACGGGGAACTCGAAGTCCGTCACGGGCGAGAACTCACCCTCCGTCGGCCGGACCTAGTCGGCCTGCCTGGTCCAGCCGAGAAAGCGGCGGTGCAACACCCCGGCTGGCGTCCACGGCATGTCCTCAGTGGCTTGGACCAGGTAGGCGCCGAGGTAGAGGGCCAGTGACACGGGAGCGCGGTCATACTCCGCGCGCAGCTCGCGTTTCCGTGTCGGGCAGGGCCAGGGCAGATCGCAACCTCCGCAGCTCCAGACCGGCATGACCGGGCCGTGGGTGGTCACCGCACACCCTCGAGGAAACGGGCGGTGATCGTCCGTGCCTGCCGGCTGGTCGCCCATTCCACCTGCCAGCAGGGGTACGGCGACAGCCGCGACCACCAGGCGCGGCAGCCGGTGCACATGCCGTCGAACCCTCGGACATGCACGGCCAGGATCGCCTGCTCCAGGTCGTCCTTCACGACGCGTCCTCTCCCGGCCAGTGGCCACGATTGATAGGGATTCGGTGCCGGGCGCGGCAGGGCAGATCTGCTCCGCAGCGGCAGATCCGTCGCCACTTCCGCCAGCACCAGACAGGGCGGTGCCTCCGGGCGAGAGTGAGTGCCGTCGCGACCAGGTAGTCCTCGTACGAGACGTGTCGTTCTCTCGGAGTCGTCCGGCCCGCCCTTCGGCTCATCGCTGCTCTGCCGCGTCCTGCGCCGGTTCACGGTTGCCTTCGGGGCGTCGTAGCTGCGCTGCCAGGTCGAGTAGGCGCTGTTGCGCTGCCGCGCGCTCGGCGTCCTGGTACCGCTGCCCTGTTCCGGGCGGTGATGCCGGATCGGGTTGCCGGAACAGCCATCGCACCAACGGACACAGGCGACCCCGGATAGTCACGAGCCCGTCCTGTCGTGCAAGGTCGAGAAGGCGAGCCTGACCGGCGGCTCAGAGCCGTAGACGAACATCCCGCCCGGCGGGTCGTCAACGTCGAAGTCCATGCCGGAGACGGTCCCGCCGAGTGGGGTGCGGTGACCATGTCGACTGGTCATGTCACGGTGACATGAGCGGACTCGACCCTGCCCGTACACCGACCGTAGGCTCCTGACCGACCACCATGGGTAGTCGTCTGACGACGCTGGGAGCCGTTGTGCTGCTGGAAAATCTCCGGATACCCGACGACCTCTGGTCGCGCGAGGACATGCACAAGGCTCTGGCGGCCCGCGACATCGGTGCCGTGTTCCGGCTGCTCGCTCGGCAGACCGACGCGAGCCAAACTCGCATCGGTGCGGCTGTCGGCCTGGAGCAGGGCTACATCAGCCGGATCATCGCCGGCCGACGGGTGACCTCGATCGACGTGCTGGAGCGGATCGCCGACGGCTGCGGCATGCCCGACGAAGCTCGAATGACGCTGGGCCTCGCGCCCTGCCTGCGGTCATATCGCCCGGCCATGGCGGATCACTCCCTCGGTCGGCACAGTGACGTGCCGGCCAACCGGTCCTGGCGCGAGGACGTCCGGGCCGCCGCGCAGCTATGGGAAGGCGATGTGAACCGTCGAGACATGCTTCGCCAGACAGTGTTCAGCTCCACCGCGTACACCTTGCCCGCCCTACGCTGGTTCACCGCCACCACGGCGCAGCCCGTCGAGCAAGAGGGCCGACGAACGGTCGGTCAACCCGACATCGACACGATCCGGCAGATGACCGCCACTTATCGGCGACTCGACAACCAGTACGGCAGCGGGCATGCCCGCGACAACGTCACCCGCTTCCTGCACCACGAGGTGGCGCCCCTGGTGACCGAGGGCCGGTACGACCCGGCGACCGGCCGCAGACTGCTCGCCGCTGCTGCCGAACTGACGCAGCTCGCCGGGTGGCAGGCGTACGACATGGCCGAACACGGCCTCGCCCAGCGATACCTCACGCATGCCCTGGACCTCGCCCGAACGGCCGCCGACGCCGGCCTTGGTGCCGAGATCCTCGCCGCGATGAGCCATCAAGCCACCTACCTCGGGCACGCCGCCACGGGGGTCGACCTCGCCCGCGCCGCCCGGCAGACAGCACAACGCGCCGGCCTCACGGCGCTGACTGCCGAAGCGCTGGTCATGGAAGCGCATGCCCACGCTGTCGCCCTCCACGAACGCGACTGCGCGACCGCGCTTCACCAAGCGGAGCGAACCCTCGACCGAGCGGACCGCAGCAGCGATCCTCAGTGGCTCGGCTACTTCGACGAGGCGTACCTGTCGGCCAAGTTCGGCCACTGCTTCCACGCGCTCGGTCAACACCGCCGAGCCGAGCGCTTCGCCGCTCGCTCACTCAAGATGGACGAGCGCTACGTACGCGGCAAAGCCTTCAACCTCGCCCTGCTGGCCAGCGTCCACGCTCGCCACGGCGAGCCGGAACGCGCCAGTGCCGTCGGCGCGGAGGCGCTCACCCTGACCACCCAACTGCGGTCGGCTCGTGCCGTCCGCTACCTACGCGATCTGCAGACCGGTCTGGCGCCCCACCGCCGCAAGCCGGCAGTACGGCAGTTCATCACCCGGGTCGACGCGGCGCTCGGCCAGCGGCGCTGACTACAGCTCACCCCGAGCCTTGCGCGCCATCAGCTCCAACACGGCGATCACCGTGCCGGCACCCACGATCTCTCCCTCGGAGATGAGTTGCCGCGTCTCCTCCAGCGGAACCCAGGCCACCCGCTCCGTCTCGTTGACGTCCACCGGAGCACCGGTGTACTCCGCGGTCCGGGTAAGGAACAGCAAGTTCTCCGCGTCTGCGGTTGCTACCCAAGGCTGAAACGACACCAAGGGCTCCACGGCGCCCGGGCGCCAGCCGGTTTCCTCCTCGACCTCGCGGATCGCGCAGGTCGCCGCGTCCTCGCCCTCATCGACGTAGCCGCCAGGTAGCTCCCACACCCATCTGTCGAATACGAACCGGTGCCGCCGCATCAGCAACAGGCGCTCCTGGCCGTCGAGCACGGCAACCATGGCCGACCGGGGCGCCCGGATCACGTACTGCTCGAAGCGGACCCCGTCCGGCAACTCCACGTCGGCGATGCTCAACCGGGAGCGCCGGCTGCCGTCCACTACCCGCTCGCCGTGAATCGTCCAGCGCGTCGACCTGCTAGCCAGTTCCTCCGTCACACGGCCAGTATCCGACCAGCGGTGCCGGGTCGCGGCCCGCGGCGCCCGCGACTCGGCTCGACCCCGGAGGACCCGGGAGGCGGTATGTGGTGGGCCGGCAGAGCTTCGAACCTTGCATCACGTCCGCGATGAGGCCGTTGATGAGCTCGACCAGCTTTTGGCCGTGTGGCTGAGGTACTGGTTCTAGTCAGCCGCGTCGCCCTTCTCGAGCTCCTCCATCGAACGGCGCAGCGCGGCGGCGTTGGCCGGGCTGCGAAAGAGGTACTCGGTTTCCTTCATCGCCTCGTACTCGGCAAGCGGAACGATGACCACCGGCTCGTGGCCCGAGCGGGTCACCACCACTTCCTCGGCGTCGTTGATGACGCTGTCGAGTTCAGCGGCCAGGTTCAGCCTTAGCTGGGTGAAGTTGACGGCCCGCATGACCACCTCCAGAGCAAGCGGCCCGCGCCTCGTCCTGGGCGAACCGCTGAGCCAAGATCGAGCCCACACAATGGGGCCGTTGAGCTGCAAGAGAGTGGGCCGCCAGTGACTCGAACCCTGAACCTATGGATTGCCGGCGAACTGGCTGGGTCGGGCGCGGTGCGAGGTCATCGGGCCTGTTGGCGCGCTTCTCGGCTTGGTTCGGCTGGCACGGTTGCTGTACTTCGCTGCTGTACTGCTGGCATCAGATAAGCCGTTGAATGCGGACCTTGGGGCGCTCGTTTCTGAGGTGGCCTTGCTTGTGCTGGCGGACCTGCTCCTCCCAGACCTCCTGGTCGTAGTCCAGGTCTGGCGGGGTCCACCGGTGGGAGCCGTCGCTGTAGTGGAACTTCTCGTCCCCGGGCCGAAGGATGCTCATCGGGTCCAGCCGAGGAATCGGTGGTGCAGGTGGCCGGCGGGGACGTGGGCCAGGTCCTGGGCGGCGTCGACGAGCTGGGCGGCCAGGTAGAGAGCCATCGAGACAGGGGCGCGGTCGTACTCCGCTCGCAGCTCCCGCCGCCGCGTCTGGCAGGGCCAGTCGGCACCGCAGCCGCCGCAGCTCCAAGCCGGTGTGACCGGGAGGTGAGTCGTCATCTCCGCAGCTCCTTCGCCGCCTGGTTCGTTGGTCGGGCGTCTTGCCGGTCGTCCTCAGAAGGCCAGTGGCCTCGATTGATCGGTATCCGATGCGTCGTACGACAGGGCAGCTCGCTTCCGCATCGGCAGACCCTCCGCCATCGCTCCCATGACCAGACCGGCCGGTGCCGCCTGGCCAGAGTGAGCGCGACGGCGATCAGGTACTCCTCGTACGAGACACGAGGCATCGGGCCTCCCTCGGCTCTCGACCAAGGTCGCGGGTGTTCCCGCAGACCGGCTCAGCGCAATGCCGCAGCTCGCATCACCGTAACGACGTAGGACTGTAGATACAATAAGATGTAGAGCTGTTGGACACGTAGCGTCACTTTCGTGATCGACCCGAGTGCGGATCGCGCCGTGTTCCGGCAGCTCGCAGACCTCCTGCGAGACCGGATCACCTCTGGCGACCTCGCGCCCGGGGCTTCACTTCCCAGCGAACTGCGGTTGGCTCAGGAGTACGGGCTGAGCCGTACGAGTGTCCGACAAGCAGTAGCGCTGCTCCGGTCGGAAGGGCTCGTGATCGTGGAACCGCCGCGCGGCACTTTCGTTCGGGCCGTCGAGCCGACCGAGACGGTGACTCTCCTCAAGGGCGACACCGCCACTGCTCGGATGCCTACCCCTGTCGAGCGGCGCGAGCTGGAGATGGGCGAGGGCATCCCGGTGATCGTGATCTTCCGCGCCGACGGCTCCCGCGAGCTGTACGCCGCCGATCGCATCCGCGTCGGCCGCTGACGCAACCTCGGCGACCCCCGTCGGGGGATGCGGACACAACTTGCCGACCGGCGTCGGCGAAGGTCAGACAGTGACGACCAGCAGGTAGCCGACACCGGCACGCGACATGTGTTGGTGCCTACAGCGAAAGGTCTTGCTGCCTCACTGCTGCCTCTCTCTAGACCCCGTCCGTGACGAAGGCGACACTCACCACATGCAATGGGTGACTGCCGTTCTGTCGTTCCTTGGCGGCCTGATCTCAGCAACCATCGCGGCCTACGTTGTGATGAGGACGAACAACCAGCGGATGGTCGCTGAGGTCCGGGCTCGTTGGGACGGTGCACTTTTTGAGCGGAGCGCTGCCTTCGTTGCTTCGGCGCGTACCCTGCGACACCTGGCAGAACATCCGTCGCGGAGCGAGAGCGAGGACGGCCATCGGAAGGCGCTCGACGAAGCGCACCAAGGGATGCGTGTAGCGTGCGAGCAGCTGCGCCTGCTGGGGAACCTGAGGGTGCAGTCTGCGGCTCGGCTGGTGACTCGCCACGCTTATGCGGTGAGAGCTCGGGCCGAACAGTGCCTGGACCCACGGGCAGCGGAGTACCCCTCCATGTCGCCGACTGCCCGACTCAACGACGCTCTCCAGGAGTTCTACCGCGCGGTCCGCGCGCAGCTCGGCGCAGAAGACCCCGAGACCGTCTTGCATGACGATGACTTGGATGCCTCACGGGCGACTCAGAACGAGCTGCGATGAGCGCTCCGGCCGCGCGAAGCAGCGCACCTGACATCTCGCTTACAAGCTCTGTGCGTCGCGTCCGCACGCGTCCGGCAACGGCTGCACGCTCGGAACCTCGTTCATGCCAGTCCTCGTCTGCGTGCCGCCGTCCGGCGCGGTTGCTGTCAGCGTTGCTGTCGACAGCCATTTCGCTGGCGCTACTCGTGAACTGCCGGGCAATCGCAGTCTCCCGCGTGGCCCCTTGGCTCACGGCAGAAGTACCAGTAGGCCCCGGGATCAGGCCCCCCACCCTTTGGGTGGAAGCGCTTGTTGCACGGTTCGACATCGTCAGCGTCGCCTTCGTAGAAGCCCAGGCCGCCGCACCCGGGACACTCGCCGCTGACAGTGGTCGACTCATCAAGTCCGTCTGGGACGTTTATGGTCCCTACGCCCTCGCAGTCCTCGCACTCGAAGAAGTACTCGTCCGGGTCGTCTCCCGGCCCGGTGTTGACGCGCTTGGGCACTTAAATCCTCCTCGGAATCCCGGGTCTCAACTTAGTGCCGGACAGCGAGAGCGCAACATGCTCGGTCCGACCATGACCCGACTCGTCTCGCCACCACCGCGAGCGGCAGGCAGCGGAACGGTTCGACGCCGACAAGTGGGCCGACCCGGGCCTGCTCTTTGCCACCACCGTTGGGCTGGCCCCCGCTGGGGGATGCGGATTCAACCCGTCGGCTGGTGGCAGCCAGTGGCGGCCCGCATCGACGAGCAGGTCCCGGACCTGAACGGTTGACGTTCGTGGCCGACTCGCATCGAGGTTGGCGCTGCCTTCTCGCTGCCTCGCTGACGCCCGACACCGTGGACGCATCGGAGCCCGCGATGTGCCGCGGCCTCCAGATGCGCATGGTTGTCGTACCCGTGGCTCAGACTGGACACGGCCCACCCATGGCTGAAGGGAAGCGATATGACCATGGCTTTCGTTGAGGGCGAGCCGTGCCCGGAGTGCGGTGTCACCGTAACTGCGGTAAGCGGCCCGGAGGGGCAGGACACCTCCGGCGGCAATGTCCGGCCTGGGACTGTCCGCGAGGAACTGGTGTGGACGGCTGAGCCATGCCGGCATCAGCGTCGGGTCAACCTGACCGACCTGAGCTGATCATGGGAGAGGTCTCGCCCGACCCACCTGGGCGGGACCTCTTCTCACCGCACCCGCAACGGCACAAGCCGGTGTGTCGTACCCAATTGGGCATGCACTGTAAATCCGTCGCGAAAGCTTCAGAGGTTCGAATCCTCTACCCGCCACCAGGTGCAAACACGGCCCTTGACCAGCAGGAATGCTGATCGGGGGCCGTTGTCGTTGATCTAGCCAAGTCCGGTTGAGTACAGCCGTTCACGACTGGTTGTGGGCAGATGGTGGGCAGGCCGATCTTTCCCGTCAGGGCTTCTCTGGGGCTGCGAACGCCCGTGCTCCGGGAGGTTGTCGGCCCTGGCTTGATCGCACCTGGAGCACGGGCTGAGGCTGCCGCGGGCTTAGCTGGCTGCGTAGGTAGCCGGGGGCAAGCCAGTCCCGGGGTTGGACTGGCGCGGCAGTCGGAAGCCCTGGCCCTCGATCAGGTCGACCTGCCGGCTTCCGTGCCGCCTAGCCTTGGTCGTGCTGGGTCTGGATCGGTGAAGTTCGGGGCGGCGGTCCGGCGGCAGTCGGTGGCTCTCCGCCCCGGCGCCGAAGGCGGCCGGGGCGGCTTGCCGCCGGCCGGCTCACCGCCCGCGCCGCGCGGAGCGCGGCACCTTGATCCAGAACAGAGGAAATCGGCAGCAGCGTGAGGAGATGAGGAGATGAGGGAGCCGAGGAGCGAAGACATCTCGCTTACAAGTTCTGTACATCGCGTCCACACACGTCCGGGAACGGCTGCACGCTCGACCCTAGTCCCTGCCAGTGCGCCACAGCGTGCCGCTGTCCGGCGCGGTTGCTGTCAGCGTTGCCGTACACAGCCGTCCCGCCGCCGTCCGCAGACCAACCCCCTCGGGGGAGCCGGGTGGGCTACGTCTACGGCGCTCTGCGACACGGTGGCAGGGACACATAACATACCCTTACCGCCGTGGTTGCAGGCGAGCTAACCGAACGTGCAGAGGCACGCCGAACCCAGGCGTTGGCTTTGATCGACCCTCGCCGTCAAGCAGCGCTTGGACAGTTCTTCACACCGCAGGGCGCCGCCACCCTCATCGCCTCCATGCCGACGCTGCCGGCGGCCGGCACGCTCCGGGTCCTTGACCCAGGGGCCGGTTCTGGCTCCCTGACCGCAGCTCTTGTCTCGCGGGCGCTAGAGGAGTCACCGAACCTGCGGCTAGAAGTGGTTGCCGTGGAGATTGATTCAGCCGTCGTTGCCCAGCTGAGGGCGACACTTGAGGACGCGGCCAAGACGGCGAAATCACTGGGACGCCATGTAAAGACCAAGGTCGTCGTAGGCGACTTTGTCGATATTGCGTCGCGCCAACTAGTGCCATCCCTCTCTAAGCCCTTCGACCTAGTAATCATGAACCCGCCTTACCGCAAGCTCTCCGCGGCTTCACAACACCGAATCGCCCTGGCCAAATTGGGGGTCGATTGCCCCAATCTGTACGCAGCTTTCGTCGCCCTCGCGGCAAAAGCGCTAGCCCCAAATGGCCAGCTTGTTGCCATCACTCCGCAATCTTTCACCAACGGCCCGCACTTCAGCGAGTTCCGGCATTTCATTCTCCAACACCTCACCCTGAACAGAATCCACCTTTTCAAGTCTCGCTCTACGGTGTTCTCCGACACGGGGGTGCTTCAAGAGAACATCGTCTTCTCCGCTACCCGGGGTGGCCCAGAGGCAGACGTCACCATCCTTTCAAGCCACGGTCATGCCGACAGTCCAGTAAGCCTGCGGGTTCGTTATGATCAGGTTGTTTTGCCTGGCGACACGGAGAAGTTCATCCGGGTTCCTTCGACAGGAACCGATCTAGCGCTTGCTCAAACAATGGCCAAATTGCCCTGCCGCCTCAGCGAACTTAAGCTGCGAGTGTCGACTGGAAAAGTCGTTGACTTTCGCTCGACCCAGTACCTCCGCGATGATCCATGCTCTGACTGCGTTCCACTTGTCTACCCCGGAAATCTCCGAAGCGGGATCGTTGAATGGCCTAGAGGCATTCGCAAGCCGCAAGGTTTTCTACCGAAGGATTTAGGGGCGCAGAAGCTCCTGCTGCCGTCCGGATGCTACGTCGTCGTGAAGCGATTTTCCGCTAAGGAGGAGCGAAAAAGAGTGGTGGCGGCAGTATGGGATCCTAAGCTCAACGGCAATAAGCCGATAGCGTTCGAAAACCACCTCAACGTCATTCACTCGGACGGAGCAGGGCTGAGCCGTGACTTGGCAGTAGGGTTGAGCCTTTGGCTCAACAGTACCTTCGTTGACCGCGCCTTCCGGACTTTCTCCGGCCACACACAGGTGAATGCGACGGATCTCCGCTCTATGCGATTCCCGAACGAGGAGACCTTGAGCAGTCTTGGAAGCGGCCAGCCCTTGGCGCTACCCGAACAAGAGAAGATCGATGCCCTGGTCGCGGTTGCTACTCCCACCGCCTGGGTTGAATGCTCAAGTACAGCCCCTAGATAACGGCTAAATCGGCCGCGATGCCAAGCCAAGGTCATTGCGAGAAGCTGGCGTAGGAGCTGCTGGCGGCCGATTCTGCATCGTCAACCTCCCTTTCCCGCGTGTCCGTCCTTACTGTCGGCGTACTTGGCACTGCCGGCGTCACGTTGCTGAGGTAGAACTCGGGTACAAAGCGCGGAGGCGGGTGCGACCTGTCGGATGTAATCCATGTGCCCATCGGCTTTCGGCAGCAAGCCATCATCGTGTCCTAGGTCAACCCTCATGGTGCCGGCGCAACAAACCCCGTCACGGCGGCCGCGAGCATAGAGAGGTAACAGATGCGTGGCGCTTACATTCGGAATCTTCGGACAGCACTCGCCGGATAGCTGAGTACAAGCAACACGGGCCTCCGCCGCCCCCGTGCGTATGCCTTCAACGATTTCAGGCCGAGGATTGGGATAGCGGCCCCGTCCAAGGGAGATAGCCACCTGCCGAGGGCGAACCGCTTGTGCAAGTTGATAAGCAAATAGCCCGGCGTCGACGGGGTTGCTGCCTGACAGACCGCCGTGATGTGGAAACACAAGAATTTCTGCGGAGAGGTCTTGCCTGGTGTCCCGGAGGTGGTCAAAACCAATCTCGTCAAGATCTCCCGTTATTAACGCGAGCCGTCGGTCCTCGACCTTGACCAATATTACCGCGCTGACCGAATTGGAGGTAAGACGGCGATCCAAATGATCCCGCGCTCCTGGCCCTAGCATCACCAGCCGATCCCTCGGCGCCAGAACCGACAGTTCGACGCCTGGAATGTCGACCGAGATCTCATCTCCTTCACGCAGCTGCACCTGAAGATCGAGCTGATGTCTGCGTCTACAATCGTCCACTTCGTAAGCAAGGCTTTGCCAAATCTCGCTGCTCTTGGCGGAGTCAGTGTTCAGGAGCACCCGACGAACCTCAAAGTCGTCCGCCCCGAGCAATGCGACCAGGCCCCTGATGTGGTCGCTGTCCGCGTGAGACAAAACCACGGTGTCGATGATGCGGATCCCCTGCTCCAGCAGATACTCCAAAACCGAGGCGCTAGGGCCGCTGTCGACTAGAACAGCGCTGTCCTTCCCGGCAATAACGGCGCAGCTACCGTGGCCGACGTCGATAATAGTGAGGGATCCTACGGACTTGGGCCCATCGGAATTCAACGCGTCTCCCAATCACACAGGTACAACTCTTCGGGAGATTCAGCTCCCAAATTGGCCCGTGCATGACAACGCCAATCATCGCGAACCATCGTGGCCACCTCCTGCGGCAGGTCGGTCAACGAGACTCGAATTACGTCGTTCCGTTCCCAGCCAGGGATCTCAGCGAAATAGGTGTTCCTCTGGTCGTCGTCCTTGGAGAGGAAGTGGACCTGTGTACGCCACGGCCGCCGATGCGGACGGAAGTTGCCATTTAGCTCGAACAAGCATTCTTTCAAGCCATCCATCAGCGTATCTACCGTAAGTTCGTCCGGAGTCATCAGGACCGGTATCCATCGGCGATAAGGCCGAATGTGTTCGATCTGAGCCTTCTCCCAACGAGTGCAGAGCAGGGCCGGAAAGTTCTCTTTGTACCAACGAGCTACTAGCTGTGCGCCAGAAAATGAAGCATAGGCGCGGCCGCCCAACCTATAATCACACAACGCCGCGTCAGCGTATTGGCTGATATGTCGGCTGCGGAGATAGTCGTCCAATGAGCCAAGTGGGCCATCTTCTGCGACAGGCTCTAACTCGGCGTCTTCTACCGTGTAGCTGTAACTCTTCCTGCTTTCCGGCTGGTCATCGACAATCGCCACACGACTTAGTTGCCTGCTCAATAACTCAACGGCCACGCCTAGACCCCCAGTATCGGCAACTCGACCACGAAGGAGGCTCCCCCCAACACGCCGTTCGGCTCTGCGTTGACGGTCCCACCTAGGTCCGAAACTGCATCTCTGACAATCGTCAATCCAAGCCCCGTGCCGTTGGGTCGAGATGTCTGTCCGGGCAACCAAATGTCGCGAACTTTGACGCCCTCGATACCTGGGCCGTTGTCAGCAACGGTAAGGTGCCACACGTCCTCAACAACCTCGGTCCGTACCAACATCCTCCGCTCGTGATCAGTACTACTTTCGAAGGCGGTGAGACTATTGTTCAGGAAATTGGTGAGAATGGACTCAATCGCAGCATCCGTGCCTCGCATATAGGGTTGGCCAGGTGCGAGGTCCACCTCTAGCTCAACCTCTCGATCATCGAGGAAGGGGGCGAACGTCGCCAGCACTTGTTGGACCACTTGGTGTAGATCGATCCGACCGAGTCGCCGCTTGTCCGCATCAATTAGTCGCAACGTTGCAGTCGACAAAACTCCCAAGGTGGAGCAAGCATTGCGAATACTTGAGACAGGATCCGCGAGTACGTCATATTTTTCGCCCAATTCACGCCTGGCGCGACGTTCAATTGCATTGACAGACTGCCCGATCACCTTGAGGGGATTTCCCCCGCTCTCGTGCGCGAAGGTGGCCGCAGTGATCCCGGCCGTACTAAGAGTTCGGTAAAGCTGTACCTCGCGTCGGAGTGCATCTGTCTCTCGTTGCCGCTCTCGGTCGTACTTTTGTAGCGCTATATTCAACTCTGTCTTGAGTTCTGCTGGAGCCCGCTCAATCTGCTCCTTGAGGGTTGCTCTTGAGCGCTGGGTTCGAGTCTGAGTAGTTTTCCGCTCCCGCCGCCGGCGCGCCTCCGCCGCTGCGAGCCGGCGTCGCGCCATCCATTCGAGCGAATCCTGCGCAAAAGCGCGCAGCTCCTCGAAGGTGTGGTCCTCGATAAAACCTGACCGGTCCGTCTTCTGAGCTAGTCGCCCTGATACGTCTGTTACGGACACTCTACCGATGGAGGTGTTGGTGCTTGGGCGCTCTTCTGGGCTCTGTACGCGGCGGAGGTTCATGTCCAGCCAGTCGTTCCCGGCGTTGCCGTAGGAGCCGACGCGGAGTCCATTCAGGTATAGATGGACTCCACCGAATTGATCAATCCAGCTGCGAACCTCGTGGACGGTTGTGCTTCTGGTGGAGAATGCTTGGCTATTTAGAATGAAGGCCCACAAGTCGAAATCAGCATTTGGGGCGTTATAAGCTGGAGACTCCCTGCGGATTGATAACTCCTGGTGGTCCCCTTCGAAGAGGACGTTGCCCCGCCAATCAACTACCGCCGCGGATGCTTTCCCGTCTCGCAGTTTTGCTACCAGATGATATTCGGCATCGTCGAAATAGCGGCGCTCGACGAGTTCGGCGAGGTCTTGGAACTCCTTTGAGCGCAACACTGGCCGGAAAGCGCGGGGATCATCGGAAAAAGGGTCCGCCAACAAAATGAGGGATCTGGCAAGCCTCTTGACTTCCATTCTTCCGATCGGGCCGCCGAGGTCTGTGATCCGGACAGTGGTTCCGGCCTTTCTTGAGGAGCGGGGCCGCGATACAACGGATACATTGACATCTTCCACCAGCGCTGCATTGTCAAACTCGTGCCAGTCGATCTCGACTGCATACTCGTTATCCGTCTGACGTGGCCTGGTGACCATTTCCACCGTGCGGCCGAGCCTAAGCGCGGCTAGCCGGCCGAGCCCCTTGTTGCCTGCGGGGATGCGACCCTTTCGCGTCCGGGCGGCCGTTCTCTTGCGAGATCTACCGAGGACTAGCCAGCCATGAAGGATGTCGTCCAACTCCATGCCATCGCCGTCGTCGCGAATCTCGATTGAACCGCCTGCCTGACTTATAGAGTTCAGATAGACAGTGCAGGTGGCCGCGTCTGCGTCGTAGGCGTTCTTGACTAGCTCAAGGATGCCTTGGTCGATATTCGGGTTAAGTTCCTCACCGAGCCGGCGAAGGATATCTGTCGCAAACCGTATTGGAGCGCTCTTCATCTGAAGTCCCCTTCTCGGTGGGACTTTGCATCGAGTCGCATGTGGAGGCAGCACGGCGAATTGGTGGAGGCGCTCCACGGGGCTCGGTCCGTCGAGTGATCCAAGAGACCTCCTGGTGCGCTGGAGCTTCAGGCTACCGGCAACGGACCACAATGGGGAGTGCCTTCGGTACGCGCGGCAACGTCTAGCGTGGCCGTTCCAGCACTCCCTCGGAGCGAAGCCATCACTGTCTGCCGTCGACCCGCCCTCCTGGCGGCGGTCTGCTCGGCTTGCGCGGGTCGATGGCAGGCGGGATGGCCTACTCGCAACCACCCACGGACCGCGACCCGCCGACGGTCCCGGCCATCCTGGAGCCTGAGCGCCCCCGCCGGAGGCGCAGTAACCGCAACCCCGCGACTGCCGCCAGCTCGCCGACGCGGCCGGCCGTGCGCTCCCCTGCGCCGCGCGGGCTCGTGACTGCGCGGCCCGGCCGGCTGCCGGCCCACCACATCTTCGGTCAACGGCCTGTCGTTCTGCGGCGGCCCTCTGGGCTTGCCGCCATCCGCGCCAGCCGCCGGGCATCCGGCGTGACGGCCGCAGAGCGACAGCGGCAGCGGCTGGCGCGCGCCCAGGCGGCGGCGCGTGCGGCCCGTTGCGGGCCGCCTTGATAGACGTACAGAAAGTCCTCCCAACAAGCCGGCGGCCGGCGCCGGCGGCCGGCGCCTGCACCGCTTGATGGGTCGCATGTGAGCGCGTAGAAAGCCGATGGTTCGGCAACGGGCGATCGGGCTACGGTTCGCGGATGAGCATCCTGCCCGGCGCGACGAGACAATCGTTCGCGGGTCGCAATCTTCGGCATCGCACCCTGGACAGGCACTCCTTTAAGCTCTGCGACTTCCGGGGCGTCGACCTTCGGGGCGCCTCTCTTCGAGGTGCTCACTTCGCTGGCTGCGATCTGCGGGGAGCCGACCTGCGCGATGCGGATCTTTCGTACGCGCAGTTCACCTACGTGAGAACACACGATCCGGAGTACGGACGCACAGACGTAACCGGGGCCCGGTGGGACGGGGCCACCCTGCGAGGCGTAATCACCGAGCGCGTCCTCGGGTGGCCGGATGACCTCTCAGGCTCCGGCATTACTTCGGGTTGACGTGTCGGTACGCGGTGCTACTCTGGCGTCGTCGAGCGCGCCAGCGCGGCCTTCCTGCCGGATCGCTGAACTCGATTCTGGAGATGCCGAGCGGCCTTCCTGCCGCTGATGCGGGCCACGCCCCGCCGACTCTCGATCACACCGGCCGCCATGCCGGACCCCCGAATCCGCTAAGCGGCCCAGGACGGCCTTTGCATGCCGTCCACGATGGCCCGGATTCGCTGATCTCCACGGGTGGGGGCAGCCTGCGGCAACCCGCCGGATGCCGACATCCCAGCCTCCCCACCCGTGCCGGCCTCGATGCCAAAACCACGAGCGTGAAAGGACATGACCCATCGGCGGGAAGTGGCATCACCACGATTCCGCCCTCCGGCGTTAGCCGCCCTCTCGGCGGTGCCAGGAGACACGACGAACACCACCAGCGGACAGGCGTCCACGGGTTGGTGGTGCTTCGTCTCCCGTCCCTGCCACCCCCGCAAGAGGAGACAGCCATCTTCACCACCTACCGCCCCGGCTTCGCCGCCGGTCGTGACGCCCAGGTCCTGCATCGCGCCGCTACGCCGGAGTTCTCCGGCTGGCTGGAGCACACCCGCCCCGCCGGCGGCTGTGCTCGCCCGGTCCGCCTCAGCGGCACCATCGCCGCC
>NZ_LYXF01000021.1:0-75539 GCF_001709195.1 Micromonospora sp. II
GTGGTGGAGAGTTCCGGAGTGCCGGCGCGCAGGGTGTCCAGGCCGGTGCTGAAGTTCGCGCCGGCGTACCGGGACCAGGTCAAGCCGGTGGCGGAGAGGAACAGCAGGCCGACCGCGAGCCAGACACCGGTGGTGGCGTGCCAGCCCCGGGTACGGCGAACTCCCTTGCGGGCGGTCAGGTCCGGTACGAGCAGGTGTGTCGTCCGGGCGCGGGTGGCGCTGCGGCGGCGCCACCACAGGACTACCCCGCCGAGAACGAGAACCCACAACCAGCTGGCGGCGATCTCGGAGTAGTGCCGGCCGACCTCGCCGAGGTGCAGGTTGCGGTGCAGGTCGTCGAGCCAGGTGGTGGCCGGGGTGGAGCCGAACCAGGTGGTGAGCCGCCCGGTCACCTCGCCGGTGTACGGGTCGACGTAGACGGTGTGCTGCTTGTCGCCGAGTTCCTCGAGCGAGAACACCACCTGGGTGGTCCGGTCGCCGGTGCCGGGCGCCACGGCGGCGATGGTGCCGTCGGGGTGCGCCGCCCGCGCGGCGGTGACCTGTTGGGCGAGGGTCTTCGGCTGGTCACCGACGGTGGCCACGGTCAGCCGGTCGCCGTAGAGGGCCTGGTCCAGCTGGGGGGTGATGGTGTACGCCAGGCCGGTCAGGGCGGCGACCAGCAGGAACGGGGCAACCAGGATGCCGGCGTAGAAATGGAGCCGGGTCAGCAGCGCGGCGAACGGCGTGGGCTGGCGGCCCGGCCGAGCGGCCGGCGCGGCGGTGGAGGTGTCCGGCGCGGGATCGCCGGACAGTTCGGTGACGGACATCGACTACTCCGATCGAAAATATCGGCTTTTTGTTCGGGGTGGCTCGTGCCCGTCGAGCCGTGGGCTGCCCGGCTGCCGTGTCCCGATCGAGTAGTCGGTCAGGTGTGTCAGGAAGTTCCCTCGTCCGCGTAGATCTTCGGGTTGTCGTCCGGCGCGGTGCCAGGACGCCTCCGCGTGCCGACGGCGGCGAAGGGGCGCCGTGGCGGGCCGACTCGCGCCAGGGTGCCGTCAAGGGATCACCCGGTGCCGGTTGATCAGGGCTGCGACGTCCGCCGCGCCAGGTGGACCGTGATGTCGGCGGTGACCTCGACCGCGCCGGGCAGCACCTCGCGTACGCGGTGGAACACCTGCTCACGTACGGGTGGCGGCAGTTCGAGATAGGCCGAGACGGTCGACAGGAGACCGACGAAGTCGTCGGCGCTCATCGGGATCCGCCGCTCGATCACCTCCTGCCGCACGTCGGTGAACCACTCGGAGGCGCGCAGCTCCGTGCCGGGCCACTGCATGCCGGCCTCCGGCGGCGTCCCGTCCGGCGACGGGATCTCGTCGTCGGCGAGGAACGCGGCTCGGGCCGCGGCCACCGCGTCGCGCAGGGCCGGGTCGGCGATCCGCAGCGGCCCGCCGAACGACGCGAACACCCCACCGGACGCGAGCAGCCCAGCGACCCGCTCCCACCGCCGGTGCGGGTCGGTCCAGTGCAGCGCCGCCGCCGCGTACACCAGGTCGTGGTGCTCGCCGGTGCGCAACTGCTCGAACGCGGCCTGCCGGACCCGCACCCCGGCCGGGACGTGCCGGCGCAGTTCGGCGAGCATCGCGGAATCCGGGTCGGTGGCGGTGACCGCGATGCCGCGCCGCGCGAACAGCCGGGTGGCCTTGCCGGTCCCGGCGCCGATCTCCAGGGCGCTCCGGACCGGCCGGTCCGCGTACGCCAGCACCAGGTCGGCAAGCTCCTCGGGATAGCCGGGCCGGAACCGCTCGTACGCCTGCGCCGCCGCTCCGAAGCTCAACGCGCGACCCGGCATGCCGGCCATCCTCCCACGATCGGTCCTTCGTTCGCGGCTATCGTGCGCGGCGTGAGCGAACCCGGCTGGCTGGACGACACCCGCACCTCCTACGACACGGTGGCGTCCAGCTATGCCGACCTGCTGCGCGACGCCCTGGCGAACGAGCCGTTCCAGCGCGGCATCCTCGCGCTCTTCGCCGAGCTGGTCCGGTCGCGGGGGAGCGGGCCGGTCGCGGACGTCGGCTGCGGACCGGGCCGGATCACCCGGCATCTCCATGATCTGGGCTTGAGCGCGTTCGGCATCGACCTGTCACCGGCGATGATCGACCTGGCGCGGCGCGACCACCCGGACCTCCGTTTCGAGGTGGGTTCGATGACCCGTCTCGACCTCACCGACGAGTGCCTGACCGGGTTGCTCGCCTGGTTCTCCCTCATCCACGTCCCGGACGGTGAGATGCCCGCCGTCTTCGCCGGATTCCACCGCGTGCTGCGGCCCGGCGGCGTCGTGCTGCTCGGATTCCACGCTGGTGACGGCAGCCGGCTCAAGACACAGGGGTACGGCGGGCACCCGATGCGGGTCCACGTGCACCGCCGTCCACCGAAGCGGATCGCGGCCTGGCTGACCGACGCCGGCTTCACCGTCGAGGCCGAGATGACGCATCACCCCGCCCCGGACGTCGAAGGCGGCTTCGTCTTCGCCCACCGGTGAGATCAGGCCCTCGCCCTACGCTTCCGGATCCCCGGTCACGTGCGCGGCGACGGCGTCGGCCACGTGCTCGGGCGGGGGAGAGGCGTCGATCAGGTGGGCGTCGGTCACCGACGCGAACGTGTCCAGCGCCCGGGCGACGTGGTCGTGCCGCCAGCCGCGCGCGCCGGCCTCGACCTGGTCGGCGTCGACCCGGGCCCGCAACCGGTCCTCGGGGAGCGTGAGCACGACCTCGCGGACGTCGACGCCCGCGGCGCGGATGCCGCCGAGGATCTCCGCGCGGTACGCCGGGACGAGCAGGCTCATCGGCACGATCCAGATGCCCGGGTGGTGCCGGTCCAGGCCGGTGACCGTCTGCACGACGAGGTGACGCCACAGGGGCAGGTCCTGGAAGTCGCCGGTCGGCGGGGTGACGAACGCGGTGAGCATCGAGCCGAGGAACTCCGGGTCGAACAGCCGCGCGTCCGAAAGCGACTCCGTGAGCAGCCGCGCGGTGGTCGTCTTGCCGACACCGAACGCGCCGTTGATCCAGACGATCACGCGATCATGATGCCATCACGCGGCGAAGTCGACACCCGCGAGCGGCACGCCCCGGTACGCGGCGAGGCGCTCGGCCTCCGCGACCACCGCGTCGAGGGTGCTGCCGGGGAGCTTTCGCCACGGCTGGACCGCGACGTTGAACGACCGGCCGGACTTGCGGGGCCGCCACGTGCCGGCCAGCTCCCCGTCGGCCAGCACGGCGCCAGGGCGGCCCAGCACCGGCCACAACTCCTTGGCGCGGGCCGCGTCCGGCACGAGCGTCGCCCGGTCCTTCGCCTGAAGGAACAGGTCGAACGGGCCGAGCAGGCGGGTCGTGCTCACCTCGGCCGACGTCAGCGCCGCCTCGTCGGCGGCGAGCAGCCAGCGCGTCTCACCGTCGACGCTCACCTCGACCGCGTCGCCCGGCCAGCGGGCCTTGACCTCCTTGACCGGGGCGTCGAGGTAGTCGGCGACATGCTTCGGGGTGGCCGGGCCGAGCAGCCGCAGGTAGGCGCGGATGAGCTCGAACCGGTCGCCGGGCGCGGCAGCCGGACGGAACCCGCGGATGCGTTCCAGGACCGGCGGCGACGTGTCGAGCCGCAGCTCCAGCCCGGCGCGTACGGCGGCGAGCCGGAACGGCATCTCGTAGAGGTGGATCGCGTCGCACGGCCGGCAGTGCCGCAGGTAGGGCTCGGGCATCACCTCGGCGAGCCGCCCGGAGACCTCGCCCTTGACCGTCGGCGTGCGGACGATCTCCCGCATCCGGGCGGCCACCTCGTCGAGCGCGGCGACGATGCCGATGCCGGCGGCCTTCAACGGTTTTGTCGCGTCGTAGATGCGCTTGCCCGCGTCGGCGTCGGAGAACGGCTCGACCGCCGTGGCCACCGCGCCCACGTCGGCGCGGCGGTAGAGGTGCGGGGCGCCGCGTACGGTCCAGAGCATGACCAGGTCGTCACCGGTCAGCGAGGTCACGTCGACCCCGCGCGTCGCCAGCGCCCAGCGGCCGCCGTCGGGGCCGGTATCCTGCACTCCGATGTCGAGCACGGCGGTGTCGGCGAGCGAGCCCTGCGCCCGGTCGAGCTGCTGGGCGCGCACGCGGAAGGCCAGCACCTGACGTCTGTCGACCATCGCCACAGCGTAGGCGCCGGCACCGACACGTCCGGCCGTCGGTGGAACGCTGTGGGTGTCTCCGGCCCCGTTTGAGACCCATGGCGTTCCACTCGCCGTCCGCGGGCCGTGGGGGACTGCGTCAGCGGGCGGCGAGCAGCCGTTCGCGGACCTCGCGGCGCAGGATCTTGCCGATCTGGGAGTACGGCAGCTCGTCGACGATCACGACCCGGCGCGGCACCTTGTAGCCGGCCAGGTGGGTGCGGCACGAGGTCCGGATCGCCTCCGGCGTGGCGGCCACCGCCGGGTCGACCACCACCGCGGCGACGACCTCCTCGCCGTCGTCGGTGGGCATTCCCACGGCGGCGGCCTCGCGGACGCCGGGGACGCGGCGCAACGCCTCCTCCACCTCGGACGGGTAGACGTTGAAGCCGCCGGTGATGATTAGCTCCTTGATCCGGTCGACCACCGTGACGAAGCCGTCGGCGTCCATGGTGACGATGTCGCCGGTGCGCATCCAGCCGCCGGGCAGCAGCACCTTCGCCGTCTCCTCCGGCCGGTGCCAGTAGCCGGAGAACACCTGCGGGCCGCGGACCAGCAGCTCACCGGCCTCGCCCGGGGCGCGGTCGCGGCTCGGGTCCTCCGGGTCGACGATACGCACGTCGGTGGAGGGAAACGGCACGCCGACGGTGCCGGGCCGGCGGGTCGGCGCGACCGGGTTGCCGACGGTGATCGGGGACGTCTCGGTCATCCCGTACCCCTCGACCAGCAGGCCGCCGGTCACCTGCTCCCACAGCTCCACGGTGGCCGGTGGCAGCGACATCGCGCCGGAGATCGCGTACCGGATGGAGGTGAGGTCGACGGCGCGTTCGCGGGCGGCGGTGGCGAGCTTCGCGTAGACCGGCGGCACCGCGGGCAGGAACGTCGGCGGGCGGCGGCGGACCGCGTCGAGCACCTGGTCGGCGTCGAAGCGGGGGAACAGCACCAGGGTGGCCCCGATGCTGACGGCGAAGGTGAGGCAGAGCGTCAGCCCGTAGGCGTGGAACAGCGGCAGCACCGCGTACACGGTCTCCTCGCCGTCGCGCAGGCCGGGCACCCAGGCCCGGCCCTGCGCGGCGTTGGCGCGCAGGTTGCGGTGGGTCAGCACCGCGCCCTTGGGCTCGCCGGTGGTGCCGCCGGTGTACTGGAGCAACGCCACGTCGCCGGCCTCCGGCGCGGGATGCCCGGCGGGCAGCGGCCCGGCGGCGGCAACCAGGTCCGACCAGGCCAGGGCGCCGGGCGCGGGGGCGGTCATCGCGGCGCGGGCGGCGCGGACCTTCGGCAACGGCGCCCGCAGCGCCCACCGCTTGAGCCGCGGCAGCGCCGCGGTCAGGTCGACAGCCACCACGGTACGCACGGCGCCGCGTCCCGCCACCAGCGGCGCGACCTTGTCCCACACGATCGCGACGCCTGCGCCGTGGTCGGTGAGCTGCCGGTCCAGCTCGTCGGCGGTGTAGAGCGGGTTGTGCTCGACCACGACCGCGCCGAGCCGCAGTACGGCGTAGAAGGCGACCACGTGCTGCGGGCAGTTCGGCAGCACCAGCGCCACCCGGTCGCCCGGGCCGACGCCGAGGCGGCGTAGCGCCTCGGCGGCGCGGGACACCTGGTCGGCCAGTTCGGTGAACGTGGTGGTGGCGCCGTAGAAGTCGAGCGCGACCCGGGGCCCGAACCGCCCGGCCGCCTCGGTGAGCAGGTCGACGAGCGAGCCGTCCGGCTCGGCGATCTCGGCCGGTACGCCCGGCGCGTAGCTACGGGTCCAGGGTCGCTGGGCGGTCGCGTCCATCGCCGTTACTCCTCGTCGCGCGGATGACGACCCCAGCCTAACGTGACCGGGCGGTAACCTACGCTAACGTAGGTTGCCGGGTAGGTCACACCTGCGCAGGTCAGTGCCGGCGTGTCGAATGCTGGTGCACCACCCGCCGGCCCTTCACGATGCCGACGATGATCACCGCGGCGAGCGCGATCACGCCGATGATGACGAGCCAGCGGACCGCCTCCAGCAGCAGCCCGAGCAGGATGATCACACCGGCGACCACGCCGACCACCCAGAGCAACGCACGCATGTCCCAGCCTCCCGTCGTACGGTCGGCCGCCCGCTTTCCCGCTGGCCCTGCGGCCATGCGTGGCCCGGTGGGTCAGTGCCGGGCCACGTACACGGTGTTCGCCGCCTCCCGGCCCTGCAACGGGTTCGGGAACCGGACGACGTGCGCCACCGAGGTCGGGAACACACCGGTGAGAGTGCGCTGGAACTCCGGGTCCGGCGGGTCGTTCGACCAGAGCGCGAAGACCCCGTCCGGGTGCAGCAGCGCGGCCAGCCGGCGCAGCCCGTCGACCGTGTAGAACGCGGCATGGCTCGGGTGCAGCACCTGACGGGGGGAGTGGTCCACGTCCAGCAGCACCGCGTGGAAGCGGCGGCCCGGCTCGTCCGGGTCGAAACCGCCGTCGGCGACCGCGGCGAAGAAATCCGCCCGGACGAACCGGGTACGCGGATCGGTGGCCAGCCCGGCGGTGAACGGCAGCAGGTCCCGGCGGTGCCAGTCGATCACGTCCTCGATCGCCTCGACCACGAGCAGCGAACGCACCCGGGGATCCTCCAGCGCGGTCCGTGCCGTGTAGCCGAGGCCGAGCCCGCCGACCACCACGTCCAGCTCCGTGCCGGTCAGCGCGGCCAGTCCGAGCCGGGCCAGCTCGATCTCCGCCACCGGGAAGGCGCTGGACATGAGGTACTCGTCATCGAGCTTCACCTCGTACACCTCGGCGCCCAGCGCCGGGTCGCGTCGCCGCCGCAGGCTGATCTCGCCGATCGGCGTCTCCCGCCAGGCCAGTTCCTCGAAGCGCGCGCCCACCCGGTGTCCTCTCCGCCGATCCGTCCCCGGATGCTACCGGCCGGTGCCGGCCCGGCCCGGCGAAACCACGGCGCGTGGCGCTCAGTCGGCGGGGCGGGTGGCCACCACGACCGTGTCCAGCGCGTCCACGGCGCCGCCGTCGCTCGTCGGGACCGGCCGGCGGGTGGTCTCGGCGCGCTGGACCCGCAGCCCGGCCAGCCCGTCGACCACCGCCTCGGGCGTGAGCAGCACGGCGGGGTCCTGCGGGCCGCCGGTGCCACCGGTGAGGTTGGCCAGGTCGTGCCCGACCACCACGAGCGTGCCGCCGGGGCGCAGCGCGGACTTCGCCGCGGCGAGCACGCCGGCGAACTCGGCGGCGGGCAGGTGCAGGTAGCTGATCAGCACCAGGTCGTAACTGTTCGGCACCGGCCGGTACGCGGTCACGTCCGCTACCCGCCAGTCGACTGTCACGCCCCGCGCGGCGGCCATCTGCCGCCCCCGCTCGACGGCCACGGTGGAGAAGTCCACCGCGTTGACCCGCCAGCCCTGACCGGCCAGCCAGACCGCGTTGCGTCCCTCGCCGGCCGCGATGTCCAGCGCCGACCCAGGAGTCAGCCCGGCGACCGACTCGACCACGAAACGGTTGGGCTCAGCGCTCCACACCAGCCCGGGCGTGTCGGCGTACCGGCTGTCCCAGGTGCTGCTGTCCACTGTGTCCCCTTCCTCGGCGGGCCCACACCGCCATGGTGACCGTACCGGCCGCGGCAAGCGCTCCCACGGTGAGTCCCCAGATCAGCGGCAGCTGCTGGGCGAGCACGAACACGCCCATCACCACGACGAACCAGCCGAAGCCGCGACGCAGCACGTCGGCCGGGATCCGCCCGGCGAGCCGGCCACCGAGCAGGCTGCCGACGACCGCGGCGGCGGTGACCGCGCCGGCCAGCCCCCAGTGGATCTGCACGCTGGACAGGTAGCCGGCCAGGCCGGCGAACGACTTCAGCGCGATGACGACCAGCGAGGTGCCGACCGCCACCGGCATCGGCAGGCCGCCCAGCAGGGCCAGAGCCGGTACGACCAGGAAGCCGCCGCCCGCGCCGACCAGGCCGGTGACCAGCCCGACGACCACGCCGTCCCCGACCACCCGCAGCATCGGCAGCTCGTGCGGCTTCGACCGGCCCTCGGTGGACCGGCGGCCCCGGAGCATCGCGACCGCGGTGGCCAGCATCATCAGCGCGAACCCGGTGAGCAGGACGCTCGCCGGCACGAACTCGGCCAGCCGGCCGCCCGCGTACGCGCCGGTCATGCCGGCCACGCCGAAGATGAGCCCGGTGCGCCAGCGGACCCGGTTCGCGCGGGCGTGCGGCAGCACGCCCACCGCGCTGGTCACGCCGACGACGAGCAGCGAGGTGGCGATGGCCTCCTTCGCGGGCAGGTCGGCGACGTAGACCAGCAGCGGCACGGCGAGGATCGAACCGCCGCCGCCGAGCAGACCCAGCGTCACGCCGATCAGCACCGCGCCGGCCAGCGTCAGCGCGAGGGTGGTCACCTGCGGCTCCCGTCGCGCAGCTGCCCCACGATCGTGTCCAGGTCGCAGCTGGCGCCCCGGTTGTACGGCAGCTTGCTCAGCAGCATGCCCATGGCGCAGGTGTTTGTGAGCGCGGCGAACGTGAGGCCCGCGCCGATGAACGCGGCGACCCACTTCAGGCCCGGCACGAACACCGACGCGACGATCGCGGCGAGCACGATCGAGCCGGCGACGAGACGTACCTGGCGCTCCAGGTCCCAGCGGGCCCGGCCCTGGTTGACCGGCGCGTTCGTGGCCTGCCAGGCCAGCATGCCGCCGTCGAGCACCTTGACGTTGGGCAGGCCGACGGTGCCGAGCGCCTGACCGGCCTGGCCGGCCCGGACGCCGGAGCGGCAGATCAGCACCACGTCCTCGTCCAGGTGGCTGCGCAGCTCCGCGCGGTGCTCCCGGAGCAGGTCCAGCGGCACGTTGTACGCGCCGGGGATGTGCGCCGCCTCGAACTCACCGGGCGTGCGCACGTCGAGCATCCGGGGCGTACGGCCGGCGGCGATCAGTTCGCGCAGCGTCGCCGCGTCGATGGTGGTGGGGGTGGTCGTGGTCATGCTCTGTCTCCTTCAGCGGGTGTTTTCGGGCAGGGTCGAACGCCGGCCGGCGCAGGGGCACGCCGGCCGGGCGCTCGGGGAGAGGTCAGGCGCTGGGCGCCATGCGTACGCCGGCCGCCTCGGCCCGGCCGTACGAGTCGTCGATCAGCACCACGTCGCGGCCGGCGTTGGCGAGCAGGGACGCGGCGGCGGTGGCCCGGTAGCCGGAGCCGCAGTGCACCCAGACCGTCCCGGCGGGGATGTCGGCGAGCCGCTTCGGCACGTCCGGCAGCGGCACGTGCACCGCGCCGTCGATGTGCCCGGCCTTCCACTCGCCTGTCATCCGCACGTCGAGGACGACCTGCGGCTCGGGCAGCCCGGCCGGCGTCTTCCCGGCCTGCGCGGCGGCCAGCGCGTCGAAGTCGGCCACGGCCATCTCGCGCAGCTGCGACGGGTCGCCGGTCCACTGCTCGGGCTCGCCGGTGGCCTGGGCGGCCGGGCGGTCGATGCCGATGCGGACCAGCTCCCGCTGGGCGTCGGCGACCTGCTCCGGGGTCTGCGCCAGGAACGTGATCGGCACGCCCCAGTCGATCAGCCAGCCGAGCCATGTCGACATCGGCCCGTCCAGGCCGAGGCTGACCGTGCCGGCCAGGTGCGAGGCCGCGTACGCCTTGCGGTGGCGCAGGTCGACCACCCACTCGCCGGCGGCGATGCGGCGGCGCAGCTCGTCGGCGTCGGCGCGGGCCACCGGCGTGAGGTCCACCGGGGCGGGACCGGCGGCGTTCGCGACGCCCATGTGGGCGTAGTACGCCGGGTAGGCGTCCAGCCCGGCCAGCGTCTCGGTGACGAACTGGTCGGCGGCCAGCCGCAGCACCGGGTTGGCCTGCTTCTCCCGGCCGATCGTCGACTCGGGGGCGTCGGCCTGGCTGGCCGAGCAGAAGCTGCCGAAGCCGTGCGTGGGCCACACCTGCGCGCCGTCGGGCAGCAGGTCGGCCAGCTTGCGCGCGGAGGCGTGCTGGTGGTGCGCCAGCTCGTGCGCGTACTGCTGGCCCAGCAGGTCGGTGCGGCCGGTGGTGCCGAACAGCAGCGAGCCGCCGGTGAACACGCCGGCCGGCGTCCAGTCGCCGTCGCGCTCGTCGAGCACGTACGACAGGTGGTGGAACGTGTGGCCCGGGGTGCCGAGCACCCGCAGCCGCATGGTGTCCGAGACCGGCACGGTGTCGCCGTCGGAGACCGGCGTGCGGTCGAACTCGACGGTGTCGGCGGCGGCCACGAGGTACTGCGCGCCGGTGATCCGGGCCAGCTCCAGGCCGCCGGAGACGTAGTCGTTGTGGATGTGCGTCTCCACCACGTGGGTGATCCGTACGCCCTTGGCGCCGGCCAGGTAGAGGATGCGGTCGATGTCGCGCTGCGGGTCGACCACGATCGCCACCCGGCCGTCGGAGGCCAGGTAGCTGCGGTCGCCGAGCGAGGAGGTCGCGATGACGGACACGTCGAGAGTCATGTCGTTTCCTCTCATTGCCTATATACCCCGGGGGGTATGTGTGGGACAGTCTGCGGCCCGGGTTCTCCGGGCAGTGGTTTACCCACCCGCGCCGTGGTCACACGGCGCGGGCGGGGCTCAGCCGGTCGGGCGGGCGGGACTCGGTCGGTCGGTCGGGCGCCGTCAGGCCAGGGACAGGAAGAGCTTCTCCAGCTCCTCCTCGGTCATCTCCGGCTCCTCGCCGGCCTGGCGGGCGGCGTCGCAGTAGCGCATGCCGGAAGCGATGATCTTGAAGCCGGCCCGGTCGATGGCCTTGGAGACCGCGGCGAGCTGGGTCAGCGCGGCGCGGCAGTCCTCGCCGTTCTCCATCATCTCGATGACGGCGTTGAGCTGCCCCCGGGCACGCTTCAGCCGGGTCAGCGCCTCGCCGGTCATCTCGGGTCGAAGATTCACGTCCCACCTCCTGCGTTCTAACATACCCCAGGGGGTACCACTGTCGCCACCCCGATCAGACGCCGGCCTGGGCCCGGACCTCGTTCATGTCGAGGTCACGCACGGCCCGGATCAACTCCTCCAGCCCCGCCGTCGGCAGAGCGCCCGGCTGGGCGAACACCAGCATGCCGTCCCGGAACGCCATGAGCGTCGGGATCGACCGGATCTGGGCGGCCGCCGCGAGGGTGGGCTCCGCCTCGGTGTCGACCTTGCCGAAGGCGATGTCCGGGTGCTGCTCGCTGGCCTTCTCGTAGACCGGCGCGAACGCCCGGCAGGGACCGCACCAGGCGGCCCAGAAGTCGACCAGGACGATGCCGTCCCGGTTGACGGTCTCCGCGAAGTCGGTGGTGGTCAACGCCACGCTGGCCATCGGTACCTCCGTTGATTCGGGTTCTGCATGTGTAACACACCCCCGGGGGTATCCATTCCGGGTGGGGTGGTCCTGGCCGCCTTGATCGACTCCAGCTCGGGGAGGTGGTGGGGTCCGGGCCGGTGAGGGACACGCAGGGTCGCCGGGGCATCGACGGAGCGCTTATCCTGTGCGCCGACCATCCCGGCGGGAAGGGACACGATGGCGTCGCGGCAGGACCAGCTGCACTCGTACCAGTTCACCGTCCAGCGGGCGGTCGCCGCGCTCGTCATGCGGGAGACGGACCCGCCGCAGTCCCCGTTCCGCCGGCTGGCCGGCGCCGGTCTGGCCAGCGTCCTGGTCGCCGCGATCGCGCTCGGCGGCGTCGCCCTCTACGGCCTGTTCACCGGCGGCGGTGACTCGTGGCGCGAGACCGGCGCGGTGATCGTGGAGAAGGAGTCGGGCGCACGGTTCGTCTACCGCGACGAGAAGCTGCACCCGGTGTTGAACTACGCCTCCGCGCTGCTGATCATCGGGGCGGAGCAGCCGAAGACGGTGCTGGTCGGCCGCCGCGCCATCGAGGGGGTGCCGCGCGGTCTGCCGCTGGGCATCGCCGACGCGCCGGACTCGCTGCCCGCGCCGAACCGGCTCGTCCGCGACGCGTGGACGCTCTGCTCCACGGATGAGGGCGAGACCGGGCGCGGCGCGGCCCGGTCGGTGCTGCTGATCGGGCGGCAGGCCACCGGCGGCCGGGCGCTCGGCGACCAGGGGCTGCTGGCACGGCACCCGGACGGCGGCCTGCACCTGCTCTGGCACGACCGGCGCTACCTGCTGCGCGACACCGACCGGGTGCTCGCCGCGCTGGCCGCCACGCGGGAACGGGCGGTGCCGGTCGCGGCGGCGCTGCTCAACACGCTGCCGGCCGGTGCCGACCTGGTCCCGCCACCGGTCGGTGACCTCGGTGAGCCGTCCGAGCGGGTCACCGGCGCGAGCGTGGGTGACGTGTACCTGGTGCGCAACTCCGGTGGCGGGCGGCAGTACGCGGTGGCGCAGCGCGGCGGGCTGGCCGGCATCACCGAGTTGCAGGCGGCGCTGCTGCTGGCCCGCACCGGCCAGGGGGAGCCCGAACCGATCACGCTCGGCCGGTTCGCCGCGCTGCCGAAGCTGCCCGGTCTGGTGCCCGGCGGGCCGACCGCGCCGCCCGCCGTACCGCCCCGGCTGGCCGCCGCCGAGAGCGGTGCGATCTGCGCGCGGGCCGGGGACGACGCCGGCGTACGCGAGATCCGCGTCGGCGTCACCGCGCCGGACCTCGCCGCCGCCACGCGGACGCCCAGCGGCCGGGCCGGGCTCGCCGACGAGGTGGTGGTGGAGCCGGGACGTGGCGCGCTGGTGGAGGCGGTGTCCGCGCCGGGCGCGACCGGCGGCACGGTCTGCGTGGTCACCGACCTGGGGCGGCGGTACGCGCTGACCGGCGCGGACGTGCCGGGCATGCTCGGCTACGCCGGGGTGCGTCCGGCGCGGCTGCCGGCGGGCCTGGTGGACCTCCTGCCGGCGGGCAGCCCGCTCGACCCGGAGGCCGCCCGCACCGTCGCCGCACCCGCCTGAGCCCTGGTCGGCAGGAGAAGGGTCAGTCGGCGGGGCGGCGCAGCACGCTCACCGCGAAGTCGGCGTCGTCGCGCCAGGGGCGCAGGTCCCAGGTGGCGAAACGGTGCTCGGGGCGCAGCCCGGCGGCCACCGCGTCGGCGTCCAGGTCGCCGACCGGGTAGCCGCGGTCGGTGGCGAAACCGACCACCACCAGGCCGTCCGGGCGCACGTGGGCGGCGACGCGGGCCAGCACGTCGCGTTCGGTGCCGGGGGCGACGAAGACCATCACGTTGCCGGCGAGCACGGCGGCGTCGAACGGCTCGGCCTCACCCTGCGCGGCCAGGTCCAGCTCGGCCAGGTCGGCGACCAGGAAGCGGGGGCCGGGGTGGTCGGCGCGGGCCGCCTCGACGAGTGTCGGGTCGGCGTCCACGCCCACGGCGTCGTGCCCGCGTGCGGCGAGCGCGGCGGCGACCCGGCCGGTGCCGCAGCCGGCGTCCAGCACGCGCGCGCCCGGCGGTACGAGCGCGTCCAGCAGCCGCGCCTCACCGGACAGGTCGGCGCCCTCGGCGGCGAGCTGGCGGAAGCGGTCCACGTACCACTGCGAGTGGCCGGGCTTCGTGTCGGTCACCCAGCGGGTCGGCTTGCCCATGAGGCCACCGTAGCTGATCTTGTGGCGGCGGGTCAGGCGAGCGCCAGGAACGTGCCGGCGGCCAGCGGTCCGCCGAGCGCGACGCCGGCCAGCACCTGCGGCCAGGTGTGGTCGACCAGCCGTACCCGGGACCAGCCGACCGCCGCGACGAGCGCCCAGCCGAGGTTCGCCGCCGGCCCGGCCAGCGGCACCAGCACGGCGACGGTGGCGGCGGCGACCGCCGCGTGGATGCTCAGCTTCCACCAGTGGTTCACCAGCGCGCACGCCGCGCCGACCACGAAGACCACCACGATCACGGCGAACAGTTCGGCGGGCGCGCGGACCGCCGCCAGCAGCAGCAACCCGGCCGCGACCGAGGCCAGCCCGATCGACAGCGGCCGGGCCCGCTGGGTGCGGTCGCCGACGTGCCGGTCGGTGAGCCGCCCCCGGCGTACGCCGTGGACGAGCACGCCGATCGGGATGACGGCGCAGAACGTGAGCGCGATGCCGCCCCAGAGCAGGAACTGGCCCGCCGAGCGGCTGACCCGGGCGGCGGCGATCAGCGGCAGCGCGGTGACCAGGACGGTCGGGGCGAGCGCCTCGGTGAGCAGCCGGGCCAGTCGGGTGCCGGCCGGTCGGTCCTCCCGTGATGCTCGCACCCGATCATCCTGGCACGGACGCTCAGCCCTTCTCGGCCCCGCTGGTGAGTCCCTCGGTGAGCATTCGCTCCCCGGCGAAGAACAGCACCACGATCGGCAGCGTGAGGATGACCGAGCCGGCCATCAGCACGGTCTTGGGCACCTCCACGCCGTCGGCGAGCAGCGACAGCCCCAGCGACACGGTCCACCGGTCGGGCCGGTCGACCAGGAACAGCAGCGCGAACAGGTACTCGTTCCAGGCGATCATGAAGTCGTACAGCGCGACGGCCATCACCGACGGCGCGGCGAGCGGCAGGCTGACCCGGCGGATGATGCCGAGCCGGCCGGCGCCGTCGATCGCCGCCGACTCCTCGAGGCTGACCGGGATGGTCTCGAAGTAGTTCTTCAGCATGTAGACCGACACCGGCAGGGTCTGCGAGATGTAGACGAGCACCAGGCCGGTCAGCGACCCGCGCAGCCCGGCCCGGGTGAAGACCACGAACAGCGGGATCGCGATGACTATCGACGGGAACAGGTAGACCGCCAGGAACAGCGCGCTGACCTGGCGTCGGCCGAAGAACCGCAGGCGGGACACCGCGTACGCGCCGGGAATGGCGATCACCAGGGTGAGCGCGGTGGCGGCGAGCGCCACCAGGCCGCTGTTGCGGATGAACGTGAGGAAGCCCTGGCCGCCGTCGGAGACGGACTTCAGCACCTCCGCGTACGTGGCGACGGTCAGCTCGCCGAACGGCACCCACAGCGAGCCGGGGTCGAGCAGCAGGCGTTCGATCGGGCGTACCGACAGCACCAGCATGTACCAGAACGGCAGCAGCGTGACCACCAGGAACCCGGCGATCACCAGCCGGCGCAGCCAGCGCAGGCTGACCGTCTCGATCCGGTCCCGGTCCATCACGCCTCCCGTCGCGCGCCGAAGAAGCGCAGGTAGATCGCCACGAACACGAGCAGCACCACGGCGAGCACGACGGCCTGGGCGGCGGCCGCGCCGATGTCGGTACGGGCGGTGAGGAACTGGTAGACGCGGACGCTCACCACCTCGGTGCCGGCCGAGCCGCCGGTGAGCAGGTAGACGTCGTCGAACTTGTTGAACGTCATGATGAACCGCAGCACGCCGATCAGCGCGATCACCGGCATGAGCTGCGGCAGCAGGATGTGCCGGAACCGCTGCGTGGGTGTGGCGCCGTCGACCCGGGCGGCCTCCTCCAGCTCACCGGGCACCGCCTGGAGCCGCGCGAGCAGGAACAGGAACGCGAACGGGAAGTAGCGCCACGCCTCGAACGCGATCACCGTCCACAGCGCGGTGGACTCCTGCGACAGGAACGGCACCGGCTGATCCCAGCCGAGGAAGCGCTTGCCCCAGTCGTTGACGATGCCGAGCTGCGGGTCCAGCATCACCTGCCAGACGAACGTCATGGCGACCACCGGCGCCACGTACGGCAGCAGCATCGACGCGCGGACCAGCGTGCGGCCCCGGAACGGCCCGCGTACGGCCAGCGCCGCCACCAGGCCCACCACTATCGAGCCGGCGGTGCCGCCGACGCTGTAGAGCACTGTGGTCCAGAGCGTGTCGGCGAACCCGGGGGTGTGCAGCACCCGGTCGATGTTGTCCAGTGTCAGCTCGCCGAACAGGCCGGTCTTGCGCAGCGTCGCCAGGCGTACCCGCTGGAAGGCCAGCACCACCGTCCAGACGATGGGTATGCCGATCACCGCGAGCACGACGAGCAGGGTCGGGGCGACCAGCGCGAGCCCGGCGCGGGACTCGCGGCGGCGCAGCGTCAGCGGGCGCCGGCCGGGTCGGCGGGGTCGCTCCGGGGTGGGGGAGCGGCCGGCCTCCGGCGCGGTGGTGGTCAATTGACGCCCTTGGCTATCGCCTCGACGTCCTTGCGGGCGCGTTCGGCGGCGGCGCGGGCGTCGGACTTGCCGCCGACGACGTCGGCGAGCGCCTTGGGCACTGGTAGTTCACCCAGGATGGCGCCGACGAGCTTGCCCTGGTTCTCGGTCAGGCCCCAGCGCTGGAAGGTGTCGGGGCTGCGCCGCAGGGTGGCGAGCACGTCCTCGCCGTAGACCTCGGACAGTGGCTTCTTGGTGTCCACGCCGGCCGGGCTGGTGTTCCAGGCGGTGCGGAACTTCTGCTTGTCCTCCGGCGTGCCGGTGCGCACCGGGAAGCGCCCCTCGGGGGACATGCCGAACCAGCGCGGGTAGCCGTCGGAGAGCATGTACTCCACGAACGACTTCGCCGGGTCGGCCGCGCCGTCGAGCACCGACCAGGAGCTGACCTCGCCGTACTGGGCGGGCTCGGTGCCGTTCGGGCCCTTGATCGCGGTGACGAACCCGCTGTTCTTGGCCAGCCACGCCGGGTCGGACTGGCACTGCGGGCAGGTGGGACGGGCGTCGGCGCGCAGCCCGGCCAGCTCGTCGAGGATGAACGGCGACCAGATCAGCATGGCCGCCTTGCCGGCGAAGTAGGTGGCTCGGGTGGTGTCGACGTCCTGGGCGCCCTTGACCGAGTTGTTGCGCATCAGGTCGCCGTAGAAGCGGAACGCCTCGACGCACTCGGGGGAGTCGAGAACGACCTTGCCGGAGTCGTCGGTGAGCCGGCAGTTGTTCGCCAGCGCCAGGTGCTCGAACGTCTGCTGGGTGAACACGTCACCGGGGGCGGTCGCCGCGGTGATGCCGGCGACGCCGCCGGTGTTCAGCTTCGCCGCGGCGGCGGCGATCCTCTCGTACGTGTCGGGCGCCGGCAGGCCGGCGGCGTCGAACAGGTCCTTGCGGTAGACGAGCAGCTGGCCCCACCCGTCGCTCGGTACGGCGAGCTGCGTGCCGCCGTCGCTGGTGAGTTCCAGCGCGCGCGGGGTGAACGTGTCCCGGCCGAGCCGCTCGACGACGGCGCCGTTGGCGTCGGCGTCCACCAGCTCGTTCGCGGACAGCGTGCGCACCCCGGCGAGCGAGACCGAGCCGACCACGTCGGGCAGGTCACCGGCGGCGGCGCTGGAGGCGATCAGGGACGGGAACTGGTCCTCGTTGACGGTGACGAGGTTGACCTTGACGCCGGTCCTGGCGGTGTAGTCGGCGATGATCGCCTTGGTGGCGGCGACCCGGTCCGCCACGTCTTCCAGGCTCCAGACGGTGATCCGGGAACTGTCGGATTTCTGCCCGTCGTCGCTGCATGCGGCCACGCCGGTCCCGGCCAGTGCCAGGATCAGGCTGATTGCGAGCCGCCGTGTGGAGGGTGATGACATCGGTGGCACTCCTCTCGAAAGAGTACGGCCTGCCGCTAATACCCATCGATTCGTCAATGTAATCACATATGCCCATTTTTTGGGTTAGAATCGAGGCCGGCACTTTCTTCGGAGCGACGCCATGAGCAACTGGGTTGTCTCTCTGGCCGGGCCCCGGCACGTACGCCTGGAGCCCTGCCCCGCGGACCGGCTCGGTCCGGGCCAGGTCCGCGTCCGCACCCACTACTCGGGCATCTCCGCCGGCACCGAGCTGACGCTCTACCGGGGCAGCAACCCGCGACTGCGCAAGGACTGGGACGCCGGCACCCGCATGTTCGTGCCCCGCCAGGCCGGGTCCGCGTACCCGGTGGTGGGTTTCGGTTACGAGGAGGTCGGCGAGATCGTCGAGGTCGCCCCCGACGTCGCCGGGCGGCGGCCCGGCCAGCTCGTCTGGGGCATCTGGGGGCACCGCGCCGAAGCGGTGCTGCCCGCCGCGGCGGCGCATTCGCTGCCGCCCGGCATCGACCCGCTCGCCGCCGTCTTCGCCCGCCCCGGCGCCATCGCGCTGACCGCGGTGCTCGCCGGTGACCTGCACCTGGGCGACTGGGTGGGCGTCTTCGGGCAGGGCGTGATCGGGCTGCTCGGCACGCGCCTCGCGGTGCTCTCCGGCGCCCGCGTGGTCGCCGTCGACCGGATGCCCGGGCGGCTCGCGCACGCCACCGGGCTCGGCGCCCGCCGGACGGTCGACGCCGCCGCCGAGTCGCCCGCCGCCGCGCTGCGCGCCGAGAGCGGCGGCCGGGGCGCGGACGTCTGCCTGGAGCTGTCCGGGTCGTACCCGGCGCTGCACGAGGCGATCCGGGCCACCGCCCACGCCGGCCGCGTCGTCGCGGCCGGCTTCTACCAGGGGTGCGCCCACGGGCTGGAACTCGGCGAGGAGTTCCACCACAACCGGATCCAGCTGGTGGCCGCCCAGGTCTCCGGGCCGGACCCGGCGCCCGGCACGGCCGGCCGGTGGTCCGGGACCCGGATCGCGGACACGTTCATGGACCTGGTGGCCGAGGGCAGCGTCGACCCGCTGCCGCTGGTGAGCCACGTCGTCGACGCGGGCGCGGTGGCCGACGCGCTGGCGTTGCTCGACCGCGGTGACGGTGACGTCCTCCAAGTGGTGCTGAGGTTCTGATGGACATTCCGCTCGCCTGCCAGGAGCAGTTGCTCCCCGGCGCCGACCTGATCGGGAAGTACGCCCTCGCCGTCTCCCTCGGCTACCAGGGCATCGAGCTGCGCGGCCGGGGTGACCTCGCGCTGGCCGGGCGGCTGCCGGAGCTGCGCCGCGCCCGCGCCGCCGGCGTGGTCATGCCGACCGTCTGCGTCGAGATGGACCACTTCGTCGGCGACTTCGACCCGGGCCGCTCCCGCGACGCGGTGGACAACCTGCGCTCGCAGCTCTCGGTGATCGCCGAGCTGGGCGGCGTCGGCGCGATGACCCCTGCCGCGTGGGGCATGTTCTCCCGCCGGCTGCCCCCGTTCGAACCACCACGCTCGGCCGACGACGACCGGCGGGTGCTCGTCGACGCCCTGGGCGAGCTGGCCGGGCACGCCCGCGCCGAGGGGGTCACCGTGTTCCTGGAACCGCTCAACCGGTACGAGGACCACATGGTCAACCGGCTCGACCAGGCCGTCGAGCTGTGCCGCGCGGTCGGGTCGCCGGCGCTGCGGGTGGCCGCCGACACGTACCACATGAACATCGAGGAGGACGACCCGGACGCCGCGCTGCGCGCCGCCGCGCCGTACCTCGGGCACGTGCAGGTCAGCGACTCCAACCGGCACCAGCCCGGCGCGGGGCACCTCGACTGGGCGGCGCTGCTGGCCACGCTGGACGCGATCGGCTACACCGGCTGGCTCGCGCTGGAGTGCCGGCTGCGCGGCGAGCCGGTCGCCGCGCTGCGCCAGGCCGCCACCGCGCTGGCCCAGGCCCGTCCCCGGCGGGCCGCCGCATGACGCTGACCACCGGGGTACGCGCCGACGCCGACCGTCACGCCCGGCTGCGCCGCCTCGCGCTGGCCACCCTGGACGCCAACTGGGAACACGACCACACGGTGCCCTCGCGCACGCTCTACCCGCACCAGTGGAGCTGGGACTCGGCGTTCATCGCGATCGGCCTGGCACACGTCCGCCCCGACCGGGCCTGGCGGGAGCTGCGGACGCTGTTCGCCGCGCAGTGGATCGACGGGCGGGTGCCGCACATCGTGTTCAACCCCGCCTCCCGTGCCGGGCCGTACTTCCCCGGGCCCCAGTTCTGGGACTCGGCCCGCGCCGACGGCGCCCCGGCCCGCGCCACCTCCGGCATCGTCCAGCCGCCGGTGCACGCCCCGGCCGCCTGGCTGGTGCACCGCCGCGCCTCCTCCGAGGCGTCGGTGGCCGCGCTGCGCCGGCTCTACCCGAGGCTCGTCGCGCAGCAGCGCTACCTGACCGGGCGGCGCGACGCGGGCGGCGGCGGGCTGGCCGCGATCGTGCACCCGTGGGAGTCCGGACTGGACAACAGCCCGGCCTGGGACGCGCCGCTGGCCGGGGTGCCCGCCGACGAGGCGGTGATGCGCGCGTACCGCCGGCACGACACCGCGCACGCCGACGCGGCGCAGCGCCCCACCGACCTGGACTACGCGCGCTACGTCGCGCTGGTGGAGTCGTACCGGGCCGGCCGCTACCGGGACGAGGGGCTGCTCGGGCGGCACCCGTTCCTGGTGGAGTGCCCGCTGGTGAACGCCGCGCTCGGCGTCTCCGAGTACGCCCTCGCGCGCATCGCCTCGGTGATCGGCGCCGACCCGGGGCCGCACCGGGACCGGGGGGCCCGGATCACCGAGGCGATGGTCACCCGGCTCTGGGACCCGGTCACCGGCACGTTCCGTCCCCGCGACGTGCGCGCCGACCGCCTCGTGCCGGCCCGTACCGTGCTCGGGCTGATGCCGCTGGCGCTGCCCGAGCTGCCCGCCGCGCAGGTGTCGGCGGTGCTGGCCGAGGCGTGCTCGCCGCGTTTCGGGCTGGCCGCCCGGATGGACCGGCCGCTGCCCACGTACGACCGCACCGCCCCGGACTTCGAGCCGCTGCGCTACTGGCGCGGGCCGAGCTGGATCAACACCGGCTGGCTGCTCTGGCAGGGTCTGCGTACCCACCGCCGGGCCGACCTGGCCGCCGGACTGCGCGAGTCGCTGCTCGACCTGGTCGACCGGGCCGGCTGCCACGAGTACTTCCACCCGGACACCGGCGCCGGACTCGGCTCGCCGGCGTTCAGCTGGACCGCCGCGCTGGTGCTGGACGCGCTCGCTCAGGAGTGATACCGGTGGACGCCGGGTGGACCGACGCGGGCCGGCCAGGCTCAGGCGACGCCGACGCGCAGGGCCGCCATCGGGGCGTCGTCGATCGCGTAGCCGAGCGCGTCGACCACCTCTACCACGCCGCTGACCTGCCGGGCCAGCCGCACCGCGAGCTGCGCCGTGGAACGTCGCTCCACCTGCCCGGTCAGCGTCACCACGCCCCGCTGCACCGTCACGTCGACCACGCCATCGCGCACGCCGAGGCTGCGCCACAGCACCTCCTCGACCACGTCGCGCCGGATGCCGGCGTCCGGGCGCAGGTGCACCTTGAGCAGGTCACCGCGGGTGACGATGCCGACCAGACGGCCGAGGTCGTCGACCACCGGCAGCCGCTTCACGCCGCGCGTGTCCATCAGCCGGGCCGCCTCCACGATCGTGGCGTCCGGCGTGATCGTGACCGGCGGAGCGGTCATCAGGTCGGCGGCGAGCGTCGCACCGGCCTTCGCCTGCGCCTCGCGGCGGTGCCGGTCGGGCAGGATCCGCCGCTCCCGGGGCTGGCCCAGCAGCTCCACCTTGTACATCAGGTCCGCCTCGGACACCACGCCGAGCACCCGCCGGGTCTCGTCCACCACCGGCGCCGCCGTGACGTGCCGTTCGGTCAGCACGTCGACGATCTCCCGGTACGCCGTGCCCTCCCGTACCGACGCCACGTCCCTGGTCATCACGTCCTGCACCTGCCACGTACGCATGGCGAACCTCCCTGTGTCCGCCCCCGACGCTAGGCGGCGGCGACGGGGGAGGAGCAGGGGCGCAATGACCAGGTCAGGGGGCCGGAGGTCCCGAATCACCCAGCCGCTACCGGCTCGGCGACCTCGTCCAGGGGCGGCTCGGCGGTCAGCAGGGCGGCCGGCACCGGCTCGACCGCCACCCGGCAGTCGTGGAACGTCGGCGCCTCGCCCAGGTCGGTGTCGCGGACGCCGGTGACCGCGTTGACGGTGGAACACCCCGGGCTGCGCCGCGCCCAGTACGCCTTGTACGTGAACGCGCACCCCGGCCGGGTCGCCTCGTCCACCGCCACCGCGGCGAGGAACGCGCCCCGGTCGTTGTGCACGCGCACCGCGTCGCCGTCGGCGAGCCCGTGCGCCGCCGCGTCGGCCGGGTGCAGGTGCAGCCGCGGCGGCCCGGCCCGGCGGGTGTGCCAGGGCAGCGACGCGAACGTGGAGTTCATCAGGTAGCGGTTGGCCGGGGTGAGCAGCGTCAGCGGGAACCGGCGGGCCAGTTCCGGGTCGGCCGCCTCGGCCGGTGGCGTGTAGCCGGGCAGCGGGTCCACCCCGAGCGCGGCGAGCGCCGGGTCGTGCAGCCGGGCCCGCCCGTCCGGGGTGGGGAAACCACCAGCGGCGTACGGCGCGGACCCGACCGGCACGCCGGTGAGCCGGGCGTACGTGCGTTCGCGCAGTTCCTCGTACGTGATCGGCGCGTCGGCCAGCAACTGCCGGGCCAGGTCCTCGTCGCTGTCCGAGAACGCCGGGTGGTCGATCCCGAGCGCGGCGGCGATCCGCCGGAAGATCTCGGTGTTCGGCAGCGCCTCGCCCGGCGCGCGGGTGACCGGCAGGTTCAACGTCGTGTAGTGGTGCCCGTAGGACGTCTGCAGGTCCAGGTGCTCGGGCTGCATGGTCGCCGGGAGCACCACGTCGGCGTAGTCGCAGGTGTCGGTCCAGCGCTGCTCCAGCACCACTGTGAACAGGTCGGCGCGGCCCAGCCCGGCCAGCAGCCGGGCCTGGTCCGGCGCGGTCGCCGCCGGGTTGGCGTTGAACACCACGAGCGAGGTGACAGGCGGGTCGGCCTCCCCGGTGAGCACGGTGGCCAGCCGGCTCATGTTCAACGTCCGGGCCGGTGGGGCCGGCATGCCGGCCGGCCGGATCACCGGACCGTTGTCGACCCGGTGGTGGCCGCTGGTGGTCACCAGCGCCCCGCCGCCGGGGTACCGGAAGTCGCCGGTGACCAGCGGCAACGTGCAGATGGCCCGGATCGCCTGCCCGGCGCCGTGGTGCCGTTGCAGGCCCAGCCCGACGCGGATCGCGGTGGGCCGGGTGGTGGCGATCCGCTCGCCGAGGCGGCGTACCACCTCGGGCGGCAGGCCGCACTCGGCGGCGGCCCGCTCCACCGGCCAGTCGTCGAGCCGGGCGGCCAGTTCCGGCCAGCCGGTGGTGTGCGCGGCCAGCCACGCCTCGTCGGCCGCCCCGGCGTCGCGGACGTGGCGCATCAGCCCGAGCGCGAGCGCCGCGTCGGTGCCGGGTAGCGGCGCGACGTGCTCGTCGCTGCGGGCCGCCGTGTCGGTGCGCAGCGGGTCGATCGTCACCACGTACGCGCCGCGCTCGCGGGCCTGCTGCACGAACGGCCACAGGTGCAGGTTGGTCACCAGCGGGTTGGCGCCCCAGAGGACGATCAGCTCCGCCTCGACGATCGACTCCGGTTCGAAGCCGACCGAGGCGCCGTACAGCGAGCGCAGCGCCGCCCGCGCCGCCGCCGTGCAGATGGTGGTGTCCAGCCGGGACGCGCCCAGGTGGGCGAAGAGCCGGGGTCCCATGGTCCAGCCCTGGACCAGGCCCATCGTGCCGGCGAAGTAGTAGGGCAGCACCGACTCCGGGCCGTGGAGTTCGATGCTCGCGCGCAGTCCGGCGGCCACCCGCTCGACTGCCTCGTCCCAGCTCGCCGGCCGGTACGCGACCCGTCCCGCGCCCTTCGGGCCGGTGCGGACCCAGGGCGTGGTGAGCCGGTCCGGCCCGTTCACCGCGTCCAGGTAGCGGTTCACCTTGCCGCAGAGCGCGCCCCTGGTGAAGGGGTGGTCGCGGTCGCCGCGCAGCCCGACCGCGACGCCGTCGGAGACGGTGAGCTGCCAGACGCAGGTGTCGGGGCAGTCCAGCGGGCAGGCGCCGGGGTGGGTGGTGACGGGGGCCATGGGCCGGATGTTACTCCCGGTTCGTGGTGCGGCAGCCACTCGTGGTGACCGGCCGCGGGCCGGGGCGTTTGGCCGGGGTGGGGGCGGGTACCCGCCGGGGCCGACCGGTGCGGGCGTGGTGCCCGCCGGCGGCGAGGGGAGGGGTGGGATGCGGTTCCCCCTGTTCGTCGAGGCGGTGGCGCGGCGGTCCGAGTTGCCGTCCGACGAGGCCGCGACCATCTCCCGGGCGGTGTTGCAGACCCTCGCCGAGCGGGTCACCGCGGACGAGGCGGCCGACCTGGCGGCGCAGTTGCCGGACGACGTCGGCGGCTATCTGGAGCCGGGTGGGATCGCTGTGAACGGCGGCGCGGTGGACTTCCTGTACCGGGTGGCCGAGCGTGCGGCGGTGGATCCGGCGGTCGCCGAGGTGGGCGCGGTGGCGGTGCTCGCCACGCTGCGCGACACGGTGACGGTGGGGGAGTTCCAGGACCTCGTCGCGCAGCTTCCGAAGGGCTTCGACGCGATGGTGGACCCGATCCCGCGGCCACCCTACGATGTCTGAGCAGGCTCCCCGCGATCCGGGTTGAGCTGCGGCACCGGGGCCGCTCCGACGAAGATTCGACTGCCAGAAAGTATTTTCACCGTAAAATAACTCGTCGGCGTTCGCGTACGCTGTAAAACGTCTACGCGCTAGAGGGATGATCGGACGGATTCCTCCGTCCGAGGTTCCAGGACGTCTTCCTCCCTTCGGCTCAAGCCGCATCGATGCTCTTCCGGCGCGGTGATTGAGCAATATTCTGCTTCCAATGTGAAGTCCTGGGGGGGATCAATGATCACATTCGTCGATTGCTGCGTGCCTGTCCTCTGTGGAGCGTATCCCGCTTCCTGACATGGCGGAGCCGATGATTATCAATCGTTTCGGCGCGATCACGGCAGTACACGGCGGACGTCCGGCACTTCTCGGTGAGACCCACGAGGTCACCTACACCGAGCTGGCCGGGGCGGCCGGCGGGCACATGGCCGTGTTCGCCGCCGCGGGCCTGCGTCCCGGAGACCGGATCGCGCTGCTCACCGCGCACGGCGCACCGACCGTCGCGGCGCTGCTCGGCGCCCTGGCCGCCGGGTGCGCGTACGTGCCACTGGACCCGGGCTTCCCGGTCGCCCGGCTGCGCCACATGGTCGACGCCGCCGGCGTCACCGCCGTCGCGTGCGCCGCCGAGCACCGCGACCTGGCCTCGGCGCTGGCCGGCGAGCGTCCGGTCGTGCCGCTGGACGAGGTGCCGCCGGCCCCGCTGCGCCCGGTTCCGGCCGAGCCGGACGCGCTGGCGTACGTGCTGTTCACCTCCGGCTCCACCGGCGTGCCCAAGGCGGTCGGGCAGACCCACCGCAACCTGGCCCACGTCGTCGACAACCAGATCGCCGCACTCGGCGTCGGACCGGACGACCGGCTCAGCCTGCTCGCGTCGTTCAGCTTCGACGCCGCCATCCCCGACCTCTACCCGGCGCTGCTCACCGGCGCCGCCGTCGTCCCGGTCGACCTGCGCCGCCAGGGACTCGCGTACGCCGTCGAGCAGCTCGACCGGCACCGCGCCACGGTGCTGCACTGCACGCCCACCGTCTACCGCTTCCTGCTCGACACGCTCGGCGCGCGCCGGCTGGCCACGGTGCGGGCGGTGCTGCTCGGCGGCGAACAGGCCACCTGGACCGACGCGGCCCGCGGCCGGGACCGGTTCGCCCCCGAGTGCGTGCTGGTCAACGGCTACGGCGCCACCGAGATGACGTTCGCCGCCCGGCATCTGCTGCCGCTGTCCGAGGTGGACCCGGGCGCCCACGGGCCGCTGCCGGTCGGCACCGCGTTCCCCGGCTACCGGCTCGACCTCGCCCCGGACACCGGCGAGATCGTCGTCCACAGCCGGCACCTCGCCCCCGGCTACCTCAACCAGGACAGCGACCGCTTCGGCGTCGACGCCGACGGACTGCGGTCGTACCGCACCGGTGACCTGGGCCGGCTGCTGCCCGGCGGGGAACTGGTCTGCCTCGGCCGGCTCGACCGCCAGGTCAAGGTACGCGGACACCGCGTCGAGCTGACCGAGATCGAAGCGGTGCTGTCCGCCCAGCCCGGCGTCGCCGGCGTCCGCGCGATCGTGCGCGACGGCGAACTGCTCGCGTACGCCCGCCCGGCCGGCGCCCGCCCCGACCCGGCGGCGTTGCGCGCCGCCCTGACCGCGGAGCTGCCCGACTACGCGGTGCCCCGCGCGGTGGTGGTGGTCGACGAGTTCCCGCTCACCGTCACCGGCAAGGTCGACGAGCGGGCGCTGCCCGACCCGGTGACCGAGGTGCCCGCCGACGCGGCGCCGGCCACCGAGACCGAGCGCGCCGTGCACGACATCTGGTGCGCGGTGCTCGGCCGCGACGCGGTCGGCCGCACCGACAGCTTCTTCGACGTGGGCGGGCAGTCGCTGCTGCTGGGCCAGGTTCAGCAGCGCCTCGCCGAGCGGTTCGGCGTCCGCCTGCCGATGCTGCGCCTGTTCGACCACCCGACCGTCGCCACCCAGGCGGCGCTGCTCGACGCCCCGCCCGAGGCGGTCCGCGCCCCGGTGCTGCCCGCGCCCGCCGCGCCGGTACGCGCCGCCCGCGAGTACACCGGCGACGAGATCGCCGTGGTCGGCCTCGCCGGCCGGTTCCCCGGCGCGCCCGACGTGGCCACGTACTGGTGGAACCTGTGCACCGGGGTCGACTCGGTGCACGACCACACCGACGAGGAACTGGCCGCGCTCGGCGTCGGGCCCGGCCTGCTCGCCGACCCCCGGCACGTGCGCGCCACCGGCCGGCTCGACGGGGTGGCCGACTTCGACGCCGAGTTCTTCGGCTTCGGCGCCGACGAGGCCGCCCGTACCGACCCGCAGCACCGGCTGTTCCTGGAGACCGCCTGGGAGGCGCTGGAGGACGCCGGGCACGACCCCGCCCGCTTCCCCGGGCTGGTCGGCGTCTACGCCGCCACCTCGGCAAACCGCTACTTCCTGTTCCACCTGATGGACAACCCGGCGGTGGTCGGCGACGTCGACCCGGACGACTGGGAGGCCCGGCTCGTCGGCCGCCAGCTCACCGACCACCTGCCCGGGCAGGTGGCCTACCGGCTCGGCCTGACCGGCCCGGCGATGGCCGTGCAGTCCGCCTGCTCCAGCTCGCTCGTCGCGGTGTGCGTGGCCGCGCAGAGCCTCGCCGACTACCAGTGCGACCTGGCCCTGGCCGGCGGCTCCACCGTGATGTGGCCCCGGCACCGGGCGGGCGGGCTCGTCTCGCCCGACGGCCGGTGCCGCGCCTTCGACGAGGCCGCCGCCGGCTCCGGCTTCGGCTCCGGCGCCGGCGTGGTCGCCCTGCGCCGGCTCGCCGACGCGCAGGCCGACGGCGACCGCATCTACGCGATCCTGCCCGGCTGGGCGGTCACCAACGACGGCCCGGACCGGGCCGGCTTCGCGGTGCCCGGCCCGGCCGGGCAGGCCGCCGCCGTCGCCGGCGCGCTCGCCACCGCCGAGGTCGCGCCGGGCGAGGTCCGCTTCGTCGAGGGCCACGGCAGCGGCACGCCGCTCGGTGACGCCATCGAGGTCGCGGCGCTGCACGAGGTGTACGCGGGCGCCGCGCCCGCCGAGTCCACAGCGCTCGGCTCGGTCAAGACGAACATCGGTCACCTCGACGCCGCCGCCGGCATCGCCGGGCTGATCAAGACGGTGCTCGCCGTCCGGCACGGGGTGATCCCGCCGAACCTGCACTTCACCCGCCCGCACCCGGAGATCGACCTGACGGCCGGACCGTTCTACGTGCCCACCAAGGCGCGGGACTGGCCGGACGGCGCGCGCCGGGTCGCGGGGGTCAGCGCGTTCGGCCTCGGCGGCACCAACGCGCACGTGGTGGTGGAACAGCCGCCACCGGCCGAGCCGGCCGACCCGCCCGGCGAGGGGCCGTGGCTGCTGCCGGTCTCCGCGCGTACCCCGGCGGCGCTGCGGGCCGCGCTGACCCGCCTGCGGACCCACCTGGCCGGCGCCGCCCCGGCACTGTCCGACGTGGCCGCCACGCTGGCGCTGGGCCGGCGGGCGTTCGCGCACCGGGCGGCGGTGGTCGCCGCCGACCTGCCGGCCGCACTGTCCGCCCTGGACGTGTTGCTGGACACCGACGCCCGGATCGCCGGCGACGGCGGTCCGCTGCGCGAGACGGCCGCCGACTGGGTCGCCGGGCGTGACGTCGACTGGCACGAGCTGCACCCCGACGGCACGGTGCGTCGCACCGGACTGCCCACCTACCCGTTCCAGCGCCGCCGGCACTGGATCGACCCCGTGCAGAAAGGTCCGCGGTGAACTGGTTCGTCTCCGCCGGAAGCCGACCCGAGGCCCCGGTGCGATTGTTCTGCCTGCCCTACGCCGGTGCGGGCGCCAGCGCGTTCCGGCGCTGGGCGTCCGAGTTCGGCGAGAGCGTCGACGTGACGCCGGTGCAACTGCCCGGCCGGGAGAACCGGATCACCGAGGACCCGCGCTTCAGCGTCGCCGAGGTGGCCGACGCCATCGCCTCCCGGGCCGACCGCCCGTACGCGATCTACGGCCACTCGATGGGCGGACGGCTCGGCTTCGACGTGGTCCGCGAGCTGCGCCGCACTGGCCGCCCGCTGCCGCTGCGGCTCTACGTCGGCGGTGCCCGCGCCCCGCACGTACGCACCCCCGGCCCGTTCGACGGGCTGTCCCAGGCGAGCGACGACGAGCTGCTGCGCCGCCTCGGCGAGGGCGGCGGCCTCCCCGCCGAACTGCTCGACCACCCGGAGCTGGTGGAACTGCTGCTGCCGCTGCTGCGCGCCGACTTCGGCCGGGTCGACGACTACCGCCACGTGCCCGGCGAGCCGCTGCCGGTGCCGATCGTCGCGTTCGCCGGCCGCACCGACCGGGCGGTCACCCGGGACCAGAACGCGGCCTGGGCCGAGCACACCGCGGCCGGGTTCACCCTGCACGAGCTGGACGGCGGGCACTTCTTCCTGCACGACCGGCTGCCCGAGCTGGCCGCGCTGATCCGCGCCGACCTGACCGCCGCGCTCTCGGACCCCCGCGCCGGCACGCCGGACGCGGGTCCGGACCCGGTGCGCGCCGCCGGCCGCGGGACCGCCGGCGCCGCGCACCGGGTCCCCCTCGGCGACACCGGCTGGTCGGTGTGGCGCGACGCGGTGCTGCGTACCACCGGGTTCCCGGCCGACGGGCTGGAGCTGTTCAGCGCGCCCCGGGCCGCCACCGCCGCCGACGAGCTGCTCGCCACCGGCGCGGGCACGGACCGGTTCGACAAGGAGTTCGAGGAGGCGCTGCGCTCCGGCGCGCAGCGGTTCACCGCGCTGGCCGCCGATCCGCTGCTTCGCGAGGCGGTCACCTGGCAGAACCGGGGCGCGCTCGTCGCGTTCGACGGGCTGGTGCGCGGCGGCGCCGACGCGGCCCGCAACGTACGCCGCCGCGACCGGGAACGGGCGCTGCTGAAGTACTGGCAGCGCTACTGCGGCAAGAACGAGACGGTCGGCTTCTTCGGGCCCAGCTGCTGGGTCACAGTCGATCCGGCACAGCCGGAAGTTGCCCGGGTCAACCCCGGCGACCGGTTGACCCGCCGACGCTGGGTGTGGTTCGAGTCGTGGGCGCTGACCGCGTACGCCGACCGGATCGGCGCGGACCTGGCGGTCCGCCGCTGGTGGCCACCGATGCTCCGGCCACACCTGGCGGTCCGGGACCGGGCCGTGCTGCGCCCCGGACGTCCGCCGCTGACGCTGACCCCGGTCGAGGCCGGGCTGCTGCGCGCGGCCGACGGGCGGCGCCCCGCCGCCGACCTGGTCGCCGACCCGGCGATCGGGCTGCGCCGCCCCGAGGACGGCTACGCGCTGCTCGACCGCCTGGTGGAGCGCGAACTGATCACCTGGGACGCGGCCCTGCCGGTGAGCCCGGACGCCGAACGGGTGCTGGCCGACCGGATCGAGGCGATCGGTGACGAGCAGGCCCGCGCCGCCGCCCGCGCCGGGTTTGACCGGCTGCGCGCCGCGCGCGACGAGGTGGCCGCGGCGGCCGGGGACGCGGAGCGGCTGCGCGCCGCGCTGGACGCGCTCGACGCCACGTTCACCGAGCTGACCGGCGTGCCCGCGGTACGCCGGGCCGGACAGATGTACGCCGGGCGCACGGTCTGCTACGAGGACAGCGCCCGGGACCTGGACGTGGTCTTCGGCGCGCCGCTGCTGGCCGAGCTGGCCGCCCCGCTGGACGTGCTGCTGCGCGCCGCCCGCTGGCTGGCCAACGCGCTCGCCCGCGCCTACCTCGACGTGCTGCGCGGCCTGTACGAGGAACTGCGCGCCGAGTCCGGCGGCCCGGTGCCGCTGGCCGACCTGTGGTTCCTGGCCCAGGGCATGTTCTGGGGCGACGGCGAGCGGCCCGTCGACGCGGTGGCGGCGGAGTTCGCCGCCCGCTGGTCCGGGCTGTTCGGCCTGGACACGCTGCCCGCCGACACCACCGACGTACGGCTGCGCGCGGCCGACCTCGCCGACCGGATCGACGCGGTGTTCCCCGGCACCGGCCCGGAGTGGTCCAACGCCGCCATCCACAGCCCCGACCTGCAGATCTGCGCCACCGACGCGGACGCCCTGCGGCGCGGCGACTACACCGTGGTGCTCGGTGAGCTGCACGCCGCCTGGTCGTCGTTCGACTGCGCTGTGTTCACCCCGTCGCACCCGGACGTGGAGCGGCTGCGCGACGCGCTGGCGGCGGACCTCGGGCAGCGGCGCGTCCGGCTGCTGTTCCCCGCCGACTGGCCGCGCCGGACCAGCCGTACCGCCGAGTCGCTGACCGGCCCGACCGACCGGCACCTGGCGTTCCTCGACGCGCCCGGCGCCGACCCGGCCCGCGTGCTGCCCACAGTGGACCTGGTCGTCGACGACGTCGACGGCGAGCTGGTGGCGACCGCCTCGGACGGGCAGCGCTGGCCGCTCACCGAGATCTTCGCCGAGCCGTTCAGCGCGCACGCCGTGGACGGCTTCAAGCTGGTCGCCGCCGCGCCGTACACGCCCCGGATCACCGTGGACCGGCTGGTGCTGGCCCGGCAGACGTGGCGGACCACAGTGGGCGACAGCGGCCTGGCCGTCCCGAACGGGGAGCGCGAGCGCTTCCTCGCCGTCCGGGACTGGCGCCGCCGCCTCGGCCTGCCCGAACAGGTGTACGTCAAGTTCGGCACCGAGACCAAGCCCTGCTTCGTCGACCTGTCCGCGCCGGCGTTCGCCACCACGCTCTGCGCGATGGCGCGCGCCGCCCGGGTCGACGGCGGCGACGACGTCTCGTTCACCGTCAGCGAGATGCTGCCCGCCCCGGAGCAGGCGTGGGTGCCCGACGGGCAGGGCCGCCGCTACTTCAGCGAGCTGCGCCTGCACATCACCGACGCCCGGCGGGAGGACCACCGGTGAGCCATCTGGTGCCCCTGGGCGACACCGGCTGGTCGGTGTGGCGTGACGTGGTCCTGCGGACCGCCGGTTTCCCGGCCGCCGGGCTGGACCGGTTCGCCGCGCCGGACTGCGCCGCCGTCGCGGACGCGCTGCTCGCCGGCGACACCGGCGCCGAGGTGTTCGACAAGACGCTGCGCGAGGCGTTCGCCGAGTCCTCCGCGGTGGCCGGCGAGCTGGCCGCCGACCCGCTGCTGCGCGAGGCGGTGACCTGGCAGAACCCGGACATGCTGATCGCGCTGGACGGGCTGCTGCGCACCGACCCGCAGGTCCGCAACGTGCGCCGCCGCAAGCGCGAGCTGAGCCTGCTGCGCTACTGGCAGCGCTACTGCGGCAAGGCCGAGACCATCGGCTTCTTCGGTCCGGTCTGCTGGGGCACGTTCGACACCACCCGGCCCGGCGTGCACACCGTGCCCGGTCCCACGCTGGTGCACCGGCGGCGGGTGTACTTCGAGGCGTGGGCGCTCATCGCGTACGCCGACCGGCTCGCCGACGACCTGGCGGTGCGCCGCTGGTGGGCGCCGGCCCTGCAACCGCACCTGACCGTCGCCGGCCGGGAGCTGCGCTGGCCGCTGCACCCGCCGATCGCGCTGACCCCGGTCGAGGCGCTGGTGCTCGGCGCCTGCGACGGGCGTACCCCCGCGGTGGAGCTGGCGCAGCGGCTGTGCGACGCCGGTGACGTGCACAGCGCCGACGACGTCTACCTGCTGCTGGACCGGTGGGTCGAGCGCGGCCAGCTCAGCTGGGGCGCGAACCTGCCGATCGCGCCCGACGCCGAACTGGTGCTCGAAGCGCGGATCGCCGCGATCGGCGACGAGCCGGTCCGCGCCGCCACAGCGGCCGAGTTCGGCCGGCTGCGCGCCGCCCGCGACGAGGTGGCCGCGTCGGCCGGCGACCCGGACCGGCTCGGCGCCGCGCTCGCCGCGCTCAACGCCGAGTTCACCGCCGTCACCGGCCGCCCGGCCACCCGGCACAGCGGGCAGATGTACGCCGCCCGCACCGTCTGCTACGAGGAGACCGCCCGCGACCTGGAGTTCCGCATCGGGTCGGCGGTCATCGACGCGCTCGCCGAGCCCCTCGCCGTGGTGCTGCGTACCGCCCGCTGGTTCACCGGCGAGGTGGCCGCCCGCTGCGGTGAGGTCTTCACCGAACTGCACGAGGAACTGGCCGCCGACGGCCCGGTGCGGCTGGCCGACCTGTGGCTGCTGGCCCAGGGCACGCTCGTCTCCCCGGACGGCCCGATCGGCCGGGCCGGCGCCACGCTCACCGCACGCTGGGCCGAGCTGTTCGGCCTGGCCGACCTGCCCGAGGGGCAGCCGGAGCTGCGGCTGCGCGCCGCGGACCTGACCGACCGGGTCCGGGAACTGTTCCCGGCGACCCGACCCGGCTGGCCGTCGGCCCGGCTGCACAACCCGGACGTGCAGCTGTGCGCCGCCTCGCCGGAGGCCGTCGAGCGGGGCGACTTCCTGCTCGTGCTCGGCGAGCTGCACCCGGCGTCGGTCGCGTTCGACAGCGCGGTGCTCAGCCCGTTCCACCCCGACCCGGCGGCGCTGCGCGCCGACCTCGACGCCGACCTGGGCCCGGTCCGGCTGCGGGTGCTGTGGCCGGACAGCTTCCCCCGCCGCACCACCCGCACCACGTACGCGCTGACCGGCCCGGCGGACCGCCAGCTCGGCATCGACACGGCGCACGGCGCCGACGTGGACCGCCTGGTCCCGGCCACCGCCGTGCTGGTCGAACGCACCGGCGACACGCTCACCGCGGTCTTCCCCGACGGCGCCCGCTGGCCGCTGATGGAGGTCTTCGCCACGCTGCTCGGCTCGCTGCTGCTCGACGCGTTCAAGCTGCTCGGCGCCGCGGCGTACACGCCCCGGATCACCATCGACCGGCTGGTGGTGGCACGGCGCACCTGGCGCACCACGGCCGGGGCGTGCGGGCTGGGCGGCCACCCCGACGAGTCCGCCCGCTACCTGGCGGTACGCCGCTGGCGCGCCGAGACCGGCCTGCCCGAGCGGGTCTTCGTCAAGGTCGGCACCGAGATCAAACCCTGCTACGTGGACCTGACCGGGCCGCTGTACGCGCAGTCGCTGTGCGCCATGGTCGACGCCGCGCTCCGGACCGGCCCGGACGTGCCGGTGGTGGTCTCCGAACTGCTGCCCGCCCCCGCCGAGGCCTGGGTGCCCGACGCCCAGGGCCGCGGCTACGTCAGCGAACTGCGCCTCCAGATCACCGACCCGGCCGAGCACCTTGGAGCACTCCGGTGACCGACACCCTGACCGTCAGCGCCGTCCACGGCACCGACCTGCCCTGGCCGGACGCCACCCTCGCCGACCTGATCACCGCGCAGGCGGCCCGCACCCCGGACGCGGTGGCGGTGCGCCAGTGGGACACCCGGCTCACCTACCGGCAGCTCGTCGACCGGGCCGCCGGGGTGGCCGCCGCGCTGCGTGAGCACGGCGTCGGCCGGGGCGACCGGGTCGGCGTGTGCGGCGCGCGTACCCCCGACCTGGTGACGACTGTGGTCGGCGTGCTGCTCGCCGGCGCCGCGTACGTGCCGCTGGAGCCGGGCGGCCCTCGGGCCCGGCTGCGCGGCATCGTCCGCGACGCGGGCGTCCGGGTCGTCGTCGGCGACGCGGCGGCGGCCGAGTTCGGCGACGAGCCCGGCGTGACGGCGCTCGGCCTGCCCGGCCCGGCCCCGCTCGCGCCCTGCCCGGCCCGCCCCGGCGACCCGGCGTACGTGCTGTTCACCTCCGGCTCCACCGGCCGCCCGAAGGGCGTGCTGACCACCCACCGCAACGCCGTCGAGTTCGTCACCGGCGTGAGCGCGCTGACCGGCGCCGACGCCTCTATCCGCAGCCTCGGCATCGCCTCGCTCGGCTTCGACGCGGCCACCATGGACCTGTTCGTGCCGCTGACGCTCGGCGGCGCGGTGCAGCTGCTCGGCGCCGACGACCGGGCCGACCCGGTCCGGCTGGCCCGGTTCGTCGCCGAGCACGAGGTCACCTGGGGCTTCATCACCCCGACCGTGCTGTCGCTGCTGGACCCGGCCGGGTTCCCGTCATGGCGGGTGCTGCTCTGCGGCGGCGAGGCGGTCCCGGCCGAGCTGGTCGCCCGCTGGGCGCCGGGCCGGCGGTTCCTCAACGGCTACGGCCCCACCGAGACCACGGTGCTGGCGGTCACCTGCGACCTCACCCCGGCCGACACCGACCCGATGCCGATCGGCCGGCCGTTGCCCAACCACCGGGCGTACGTGGTCGACGCCGACCTGCGGCCGGTGCCGGCGGGCGAGACCGGCGAGCTGCTGATCGGCGGGCCCGGCCTGGCCGACGGCTACCTGAACCGGCCCGGCCTGACCGCCGAGCGGTTCGTGCCCGACCCGTTCGGCGACGTCCCCGGCGAGCGGCTCTACCGCACCGGCGACCTGGTCCGGCAGGGCCCGGACGGCCGGATCGTCTACCTGGGCCGCGCCGACCGGCAGGTCAAGGTGCGCGGCCAGCGCATCGAGCTGGGCGAGATCGAGGCGGTGCTGGCCGCCTGCCCCGGCGTCGAGCGCGTCGCGGTGGAGGCGGTGCCCGGCCCGGCCGGCGCCGAGCTGGTCGCGTTCCTCACCCCGGCCGGCGCGCCCGGCGACGACGAGCTGCGGGCGTACGCGCAGACGCGGCTGACCACCGCGATGCTGCCGGCCCGGACGGTGCGGCTGGACGCGCTGCCGGTCAGCCCGGTCACCGGCAAGCTGGACCGGCCGGCGCTGCGCGAACTGGCCGCGGCGACCCCGGCCGCAGTCGCCGACGCGTCCGCCGACGACGACCCGGTGACGGCGGCGGTCCGGCGCGTCTGGACCCGGCTGCTCGGCGCCGCGCCCGCCCCGGACAGCGACTTCCTCGCCGCCGGCGGCAACTCCATCGCCGCGATGCGGCTGGTCGCGGCGCTGCGCGCGGAGCTGGGCCGGCAGGTGGACACCCGGGTGCTGTTCGCCGACCGCACGTTCGCCGCGCTGGTGGACCGGGTCCGCGCCGCCGACCCGGCCGACGCCGACGGGCTGACCACCGGCAACCCGCCGACGCTGTCCCCGCCGCAGCGGCGGCTGTGGTTCATGGACCAGCTCGCCCCGTCCAGCGCGCCGTACAACATCGCCGTCGCGCACCGGCTGCGCGGGCCGCTGGACGTCGCCGCGCTCGGCGCCGCGCTGCGCGCCGTCGCCGAACGGCACGACGTGCTGCGCTGGCGGATCCCGCAGAACGGCGGCGTGCCGTACGCGGTCCGCGAGGAACCCACCGACGTGGCGGTGCCGGTGGTCGACCTGACCGCCGCCGCCGACCCGGACACCGAGCTGGCCGGCATGCTCGCGGCCGGCGCCGGGCACGCGTTCGACCTGGCCACCGGCCCGCCCTGGCAGGTGACCGTGTACCGGCTCGCCGCGCAGGAGCACGTGCTCGCGGTCACCGTGCACCACGCGGTCTTCGACGGCTGGTCCGAGGCGCTGCTCTACGACGAGCTGGCGCTCGCGTACGCCCGCGCGCTCGGCCGGTCCGTGCCGGGCCGCCCGCCGCTGCCCGCCACGTACGCCGACTACGCGGTGTGGCGCGCCGACCGGGACCGGCGCCGCGGCGAGACCGACCTGGCCTGGTGGACCGCGCACCTGGCCGGCGCGCCGACGGTGCTGGACCTGCCCCGCGACCGGCCCCGCCCGGCCGTGCAGACGTACGCCGGCGCGGAGGCCGCGGTACGGCTGGACGAAGCCGCCGACCGGGACGTGCGCGACCTGGCCGCGCGGCGCGGCACCACAGTCGCCGCGGTGCTGCTGGCCGCGTTCGGCGAGCTGCTGCGCCGGGTCACCGGCGGCGACGAGCACGTGCTCGGCGCGATCGTCGCCGACCGGCGGCTGGCCGCGTTCGACGAGGTGATCGGCTTCTTCATCGACACCGTGCCGGTGCGGGTCCGCTCCGGTGGCGCGAGCTTCGCCGAGCAGGTCGACCGGGCCGCCGCCGAGCTGCACGAGGTCACCGCCCACCCGGGCGCGCCGCTGGAACGCATCGTGGAGGCGCTCGGCGTGGGCCGGGACACCTCCCGCGCCCCGCTGGTGCAGGTGCTGTTCAACGTGCTCAACTTCGCCCCGCCCCGGCTGGCGCTGACCGGCCTGGCGGCCGAGCCGGTGGCGGTGCCCAAGCCCGGCTCACCGTTCGACCTGACCGTCTACGTGGTGGAGCGTGACGGGCGGGCCGGCGTCGAGGTGGTGCACAACCCGGACCTGTTCACCGCCGAGCGGATCAGCGCGCTCCTGGCCGACCTGGCCGCCCTGGTCGGCGCGCTCGCCGCCGACCCGGACGCGCCGGCCGCCGAGGTGGCGCCCGAGCTGCCCCGCCCGGCGGTGCGTGTGGCCGCGCTCGGCGCGATGACCGTCGCCACCGCCGAACCGGCCCGCGTGCCGCTGCCCACCGGCTCGGACGCGCTCACCGGCACCGAGGAGCTGATCGCCGGCATCTGGCGCGACGTGCTCGGCCGGGACACCGTCGGCGTCACCGACAACTTCTTCGACATCGGCGGCCACTCGATGGCCCTGGCCGCCGTGTACGCCCGGCTCACCGAGGCCACCGGCCGCTCGATCACCATGCTCGACCTGTTCCGCCACCCGACCGTGCGGGCGCTCGCCGCCAGCCTGGACGGGGCCGCGGACCGGCCGGAACTGGCCCGCGCCGCGCTGCGCGCCGCCGCCCGGCGGGGCCGCGCCCGCCGAACCCCGCCGCCACGCCGACCTCACCCGTGACGCGATCCCTTGTGAATGAAGGAACCCCCATGCAGAACGACATTCCCGCCGACGACGGCGTCGAGCCCATCGCCATCGTCGGGCTCGCCGCCCGCCTGCCCGGCGCGGCCGACGTCGACGAGTTCTGGCGCAACCTGGTCGACGGCGTGGAGTCGACGACCGAGCTGACCCGCGAGGAGCAGCTCGCCCGCGGCGCCCAGCCGCAGGAGGTCGACGACCCGGGCTGGGTCAACCGTGCCCCGCTGGTGGACGGCTACGACGAGTTCGACGCCGGCCTGTTCGGGATGACCGCCCGCGAGGCCGAGATCACCGACCCGCAGCACCGGCTGTTCCTGGAGACCTGCTACACCGCGCTGCAGGACGCCGGCTACGACCCGGGCCGCTACGACGGCGCGGTGGGCGTGTACGCCGGCACCGGCGGCAACACGTACCTGCACCGCAACGTGTTCCGCAACAAGCGGGTCGGCGGGAATCCGCACGGCGCCGTCTCGCTCGCCACCGGCAACTCGCCGAACTACGTGGCCACGAACGTGTCGTACCGGCTGGACCTGCGCGGGCCCAGCATGACCGTGCACACCGCCTGCTCCACCTCGCTGGTGGCGTTCCACCTGGCCTGCGAGGCGCTGCGCAACGGCGAGTGCGACATGGCCCTGGCCGGCGGCGTCAACATCGAGCTGCCGCACGTCGGCTACCTCGGCATGGACGGCTTCACCTCGCCGGACGGGCGGTGCCGGCCGTTCGACGCCGGAGCGAACGGCACGGTGTGGGGCAGCGGCGTCGGCGTGACGCTGCTCAAGCGGCTCTCCGACGCGATCGCCGACGGCGACACCATCCGCGCGGTCGTGCTCGGCAACGCGATCAACAACGACGGCGCCGGGAAGGTCGGCTTCACCGCCCCCAGCATCGACGGGCAGATGGAGGCCGTCGCCCAGGCCGTCGAGCTGGCCGGCGTCGACCCGCGCAGCATCAGCTATGTGGAGGCGCACGGCACCGGCACCGCGCTCGGCGACCCGATCGAGGTCGCCGCGCTGTCCGCCGTCTACACCAAGGACACCGACGAGCGCGGCTGGTGCGGCATCGGGTCGGTGAAGTCGAACATCGGCCACCTGAGCCAGCCCTCCGGCATCGTCAGCGTGATCAAGACGGTGCTGGCGATGGAGCACGGGCTGATCCCGCCGACCATCAACTACGAGGCGCCGAACCCGGCCATCGACTTCGCCGACACCCCGTTCTACGTGGCGAACACGCTGACCAAGTGGGACACCGACGGCGGGCCGCGCCGGGCCGGGGTCAGCTCCTTCGGCATCGGCGGCACCAACGCGCACGTCGTGCTCCAGGAGGCGCCGGCGGCGGAGCGGGACGAGCCGCCGGCCCGCCCGGCGCACCTGCTCCAGGTGTCGGCGAAGACGCCGACCGCGCTGGACGTCGCCGTGCGCCGGCTCGCCGAGCACCTGGAGGGCGGCAGCGACGTGGCGCTCGCCGACGTGGCGCACACGCTGCGCGTCGGCCGCCAGGTGTACGCCCACCGCGCCGCCGTCGTGGCCGGGGACCCGGCGTCCGCCGCCGCCGCGCTGCGCGAGCGGCGCAAGGGCCACCGGGGCGTCGCCGACGGACCCGCCCCCCGGGTGGCGTTCCTGTTCAGCGGCCAGGGCTCGCAGTACGCCGGGATGGGCGCCGAACTGTACGCCCAGGACCGGGCGTTCGCCGCCGCCGTGGACGAGTGCGCCGACCTGCTCCGCCCCGAGCTGGGCCTGGACATCCGGGACCTGATCCTCGGCCGCGACCCGGACGCGGCGGACAAGCTCACCGAGACCCGGTGGACCCAGCCCGCGTTGTTCACCGTCGAGTACGCCCTCGCCGTCGCGTGGCGGGCCGCCGGGGTCGTCCCGGCCGCGATGATCGGCCACTCCATCGGCGAGTACGTGGCCGCCACGCTCGCCGGCGTGCTCGACCTCGCGGACGCGCTGCGCGTGGTGGCCGCCCGGGGCCGGCTCATGCACTCCCTGCCCGCCGGTTCGATGCTGGCGGTCACGCTCGACGAGTCGGCGGTGGCCGACCGGCTGCCTCAGGGCCTGTCGGTGGCCACCGTGAACGGCCCCGGCACCTGCGTGGTGGCCGGCGAGACCGCGCTCGTGGAGGAGTTCGCCGCCAGCCTGGGCGGCAAGAACAAGTCGAAGCTGCTGCGCACCTCGCACGCGTTCCACTCGCCGATGATGGACCCGATCCTGGACGAGTTCACCGCGCTGATGGCCACCGTGCCGCTGCGCGCCCCGGCGGTGCCGTTCCTGTCGAACGTGACGGGCACCTGGATCACCGAGGCGCAGGCCACCGACCCGGCGTACTGGGCCGCGCACCTGCGCCGCCCGGTCCGCTTCGGCGCGTGCGTGGCCACGCTGCTCGCCGAGGGCACCTGGGCGCTCGTCGAGTGCGGCCCCGGCCGGCAACTGGCCAACCTGGCCCGGATGCAGGTCGCCAAGGCCGGCGAGGCGCAGCGCGCGCTGACCCCGCTGGGCAGCCTGCCCGGCGCGGGCGAGCCGACCGGTGACCTGGCCGCGCTGCTCGGCACGGCCGGCGCGCTCTGGTGCGCCGGGGTGCCGGTGCGCCTTGCGGCCGACCCGGCGGCGCGGCGGGTGCCGCTGCCCACGTACCCGTTCGAGCGGCGCCGCTACTGGATCGACCCGGACCCGGAGCAGGAACTGGCCGCGGCGCCCGTCGAGACCGGCCCCCGGCCGCTGCCGGAGTGGTTCGCGGTGCCGGTGTGGCGCCAGGCCGCCCCGGCGCGCGCCGTGGAGCCGCTGGGCCGCTGCCTGGTGCTGGCCGACGGTCCGCGCGGCGAGGCGCTCGTGGCCGCGTTGCGCGCCGCCGGCGACGACCCGGTCGAGGTACGCGCCGGCGAGGCGTTCACCGCCACCGCGAGCGGTTTCCGGCTGCGCCCCGGCGTACGCGCCGACGCCGAGGAGCTTCTGGCCGCGCTCGGCGCCGACGTGCCCCGCCGGATCGTGCACGCGTTCGCCCTCGACGGCGAGCCGGCCGGCACCGACCCGGCGGCGGCCTGGGCGGCGCAGGAGCGCGGCTTCTTCGGCGCGCTGCACCTGGTGCAGGCGCTCGCGGGCGCCGGTGTGACCGCCGACGAGGCGGGCGTACGCCTGGACCTGGTCACCGCCGGCATCGGCGACGTACGCGGCGACGACCTGACCCGCCCCGAGCACGCCACGCTGGCCGGCCTGGCCCGGGTGCTCCCGGCCGAGCTGCCCGGCCTGACCGTGCGGCTGCTGGACACCGACCCGGCCGCGCGCGGCGTGGCCGCCCTGGTGGCCGAGCTGCGCAGCCCGGTCGACGCCGAGCACCCGGAGGTGGCGCTGCGCGGCGACCGCCGCTGGCTCGGCGGCTACGAGCAGGTGAGCGTCGCGGCCGAGGCGGAGCCGGGCGTGCTGCGCGAGGAGGGCCGCTACCTGATCACCGGCGGTCTCGGCGGCATCGGCGTCACCCTGGCCGAGGACTTCGCCCGCCGGGCCCGCGCCAAGCTGGTGCTGCTGGCCCGCTCCGGGCTGCCCGGGCGCGACGAGTGGGACGCGCACCTGGCGGTGCACGGCGGCGCCGACCGGGCCGGACGCGCCATCGCGGCGATCCGCCGGATGGAGGCCGCGGGCGCCGAGGTGCTGGTGCTCGCCGCCGACGTCACCGACGCGGACGACCTGCGCCGGGTCCGCGACGAGGCCGAGCGGCGGTTCGGCGGGCTCGACGGCATCGTGCACGCCGCCGGCCTGCCCGGCGGTGGCATGGCCGAGATCAAGGAGCGCGACGAGGCGCAGCGTGTGCTGGCCCCGAAGCTGGCCGGCACGCTCGCGCTGGCCCAGGTCTTCGGCGACCTGCCGCTGGACTTCGTCGTGCTGTGCTCCTCGATCACCGCGGTGATCGGCGGGTTCGGCCAGGTCGACTACTGCGCCGCGAACAACTTCCTGGACGCCTTCGCGCGCTCCGGCACCGGGTTCCGCGCCCCGGTCGTGTCGCAGAACTGGGGCGGCTGGGCCGAGGTCGGCATGGCGGTGGAGACCGCCGCGCCGGCCGCGTTCCGGGCCGCCGGGCGGGACACCGTGACCACCACGGTCACGCACCCGGTGCTGACCACGATGGTCGCCGGGCCGGACGGCACGGTGCTGCACGGCCTGGTCGCGGCCGACACCCACTGGCTGCTCGACGAGCACCGGATCGGCGGCGTGCCGGTGGTGCCGGGCACCGCCCACCTGGAGTCGGTGCGCGCGGCGGTGGCCGCCGCGCTGCCCGCGCCGGGGCCTGACGCCGCGGTCGAGCTGCGTGACGTGGTGTTCCTGGAGCCGTTCTCGGTGCCGGACGGCACCGTGGCCCAGTACCGGGTCGAGCTGACCCCGACCGAGGACGGCACCGACTTCACCGTGGCCAGCCTCGCCGCCGGCCAGGCGCGCGCCCACGTACGCGGCAGCGCCGGGTGGACCACCGAGGCGGCCCCGCCGGCCGCCGTGCCCGCGGTGGCCGGACGGCGGGTCGACGACGACGCCTCGTTCGGCCGGGGACGCACCAGCATGCTGACGTTCGGCCCGCGCTGGGCGGCGCTGGCCGAGCACCACCTCGCCGACGGCGAGGAACTCGCCCGCGTGCAGGCGCCCGCCGCCGCGCTCGGCGACCTGCCCTCGTGGGGGCTGCACCCGGCGCTGCTGGACGTGGCCACCGCGTTCGGCCGCGGCCAGGGCTCCGGCACCTACCTGCCGCTGTCGTACGGCCGGATCGTGGTGCGCGGCGCGCTGCCGGCGACGTTCCACAGTCACCTGCGGCACCGGCCCGCCGCCACCGACGAGGTGGTCGCCGCCGACCTGTCGCTGCGCGACCCGGACGGGCGGGAACTGGTCGCGATCAGCGACTTCGTGCTGCGCCGGGTCGACCAGGACGCGGTCACCGGCAACCTGGCCGAAGCCCCGGCGGACGCCGACGCCCCGGCGCCGGTGACCGAGGACATCCGCCCGGTCGACGGCGCGGAGGCGTTCCGGCGCAGCCTCGTCGCCGGGCTCGGCGCCCAGGTGGTGATCGCCACCCGCACCGTCGCCGACATCCGTCGCCGGGCCGCCCGGGTCACCACCGACAGCATCGCCGAGGAGACCGACGCGGCGGCCGGCGCGACCGCGGCCACCGGCGGCGGCTCGGCCGCACCCGGCACCGAGCTGGAGAAGACCATCGCCCAGGTGTGGCGCGACGGTCTCGGCGTCACCGACATCGGCGTGGACGACGACTTCTTCGCCCTCGGCGGCAACTCGCTGGTCGCCGTGCAGCTGATCGCCGCCATGCGCAAGGCGACCGGGGTGCGGCTGCCGATGCGCAGCCTCTTCGAGACCCCCACGGTGGCCGGCCTGGCCGCCCGGATCGAGGAGCTGCGCGCCGAGGCGCCCGCCGACCAACCGGCCGCCCCGGCGGCGATCCCGGCCATCCCGCGGCTGCCCCGCGGCTGACATCCGACGGAACAAGGAGACACCGCACCATGAGCGAGACAACCGCGACGCTGCCGGTGGTCGTCGAGAACGACGGCCGGCCGCTGACCGACCTCATCGCCGCCCGGCGCGCCGAGCTGCGGGACACCCTCGTCGCCAGCGGAGGGCTGCTGTTCCGCGGCTTCGACGTGGGCGGCGTGGACGGCTTCGACCAGGCCGTACGGGCCCTGGCCGGCGAGCCGCTGACCTACACCGAGCGCTCCTCGCCCCGGCACTCCATCAAGGGCCGGGTCTACACCTCGACCGACTACCCGCCGGACGAGGAGATCTTCCTGCACAACGAGAACTCGTACCAGGCGCGCTGGCCGCTGACGCTGTTCTTCTACTGCGTCACGCCGCCGGACAGCCAGGGCGCCACGCCGCTGGCCGACGTGCGCCGGGTGTACGAGCTGATCGACCCGGCGGTACGCGAGGAGTTCGTCCGCCGCCGCTGGATGCTGGTGCGCAACTTCCACGGCGACTTCGGCACCCGCTGGCAGGAGGTGTTCAACACCGAGAGCCGCGCCGAGGTGGAGGCGTACGCGGCGGACAACGGGATCACCGTGGAATGGGTCGGCAAGGACGGCCTGCGTACCCGCGCGGTCCGGGACGTGGTGCACCACCGGCCCGGATCGGACACCCCGCGCTGGTTCAACCACGCCACCTTCTTCCACCTGAGCACGTTGCCCAAGGACTACCAGGAAGGGCTGCTGGCCATGTTCGGCGCCGACGGGCTGCCGTCGAACACCTACTACGGCGACGGCGGCGAGATCCCCGCCGACGTGATGGACCACCTGCGCGCCGCCTACCGGGCGGCCACGGTCCGCTTCGACTACCAGCGCGACGACGTGCTGGTGGTGGACAACATGACCGCCGCGCACGGCCGGGAGCCGTTCACCGGCCCCCGCAAGATCGCCGTGGCGATGGCCGAGCCGCACACCCCCGACACCGCAGGAGCGAACTGACATGGCCGAATCCCGATTCCTGGTCGTCCGCAACGACGAGGAGCAGTACTCGATCTGGTCGGCCGACCGCGAGCTGCCCGCCGGCTGGCACGACACCGGCTTCGCCGGCAGCCGCGAGGAGTGCCTGGCCCACGTGGACGAGGTCTGGACCGACATGCGTCCCCGCTCGGTGCGCGAGGCCCTCTCATGACCCAGGAGTGGACGTTCCCGGCCTCCTACGCCCAGGAGCGGGTGTGGATGGCCAACCAGCTCGACGCCGGGTCGCCGGTGTTCAACGTCTCCTTCCCGTGGATGTTCCCCGCCGACGTGGACGCCGAGACGGCCGGCGACGTGGTCAACCGGGTGATCGCCCGGCACGAGGCGCTGCGTACCCACCTGCGGGTCGACGACGGCGCGCTGGTGCAGGTCGTGCGCGCCCACGAACCGGCGCCGCTGCCCGTCACCGACGTCACCCATCTGCCCGCCGGTGAGCAGCGCGGCGAGTTCGAGCGGATCCGCGGCGAGATGGCGCGCGCCCCGATCCCGATGGACGCCGCGCCGCTGTGGCGGGCCCGGCTGATCCGCATGGAGGACGGGCTCGCGCTGGCGTTCGTGGCGCACCACGCCGTCTTCGACAGCCACTCGGCGGTGCTGTTCCACCACGAACTGGTCGCGTTCTGCGAGGCCGCGCGCACCGGCGCCGAGCCCGCCGTGCCCGAGCTGCCCATCCAGTACGCCGACTTCGCGGTCTGGCAGCGCCAGCAGCTCACCGGCGAGGAACTGGACCGGCAGCTCGCCTTCTGGACCGGCCACCTGGCCGGAGCGCCGCCGGTGATCGGCCTGCCGCTGGACCGGCCCCGTCCGGGCCAGCTCGGGTTCGCCGGTGACGAGGTGCGCTTCACGCTGCCCGACGGGCTGCTGGACCGGATCGGCACGCTGGCCACCGGCGCGCAGGCCACCCCGTACATGGTGCTGCTGGCCGGTTTCGCGGCGCTGCTGTCGCGGATCTCCGGCGACACCGACGTGGTGGTGGGGGTGGCCACCGCGGGCCGCGACAACCCGGAGCTGGCGCCGCTGATCGGCATGTTCGTCAACCCGGTGGCGCTGCGCTGCGACGTCTCCGGCGACCCGGCGTTCGCGGCGCTGCTCGGCCGGATCCGCAACGGCCTGATCGACGCCATGGAGCACGGCCAGGCGCCGTTCCAGAAGATCGTCGAGGCGGTCGACCCGCAGCGGGACCCGTCGGTGCAGCCGATCTTCCAGACCGCCCTGAACTGGATCCCGGACTCCGGCCTCGACCCGGTGGAGCTGGGCACCACGAAGGACGACCTGGCCTTCGACATCACCACCGGGGAGTGCCGCCTGGTCTACCGGACCGAGCTGTTCGACCGGGAGACCGCCGAGGCGGTGGTGCGCCGCTACGTGCGGCTGCTCGCCGCCGCCGTCGCCGAGCCGCAGCGCACCGTCGCCGCGCTGCCGCTGCTCACCGACGACGAACATGACCTGGTGCTGGGCGCCTGGAACGACACCGCCCACGACGTGCCGGCGACCACTGTGGTCGACGAGGTGCAGCGGCAGGCCGCCGCCACCCCGGACGAGCCGGCGCTGGTCTGCGACGGCGCGACGCTGCGCTACGCCGAGCTGAACACCGCCGCGAACCGGCTGGCCCGGCTGCTGGTGACGCGCGGGGCCGGCCCGGAGACCCGGGTCGCGCTGGCCCTGCCCCGCTCCTGCGACCTCGTCGTGGCGATGCTCGCCGTGCTGAAGGCCGGCGCCGCGTACGTGCCGGTGGACACCACGTACCCGGCCGGGCGGATCGCGTACCTGCTCACCGACGCCGCGCCCGCGCTGGTGGTGGCCGACCCGGACACCGCCGCCCTGGTGCCCGGCGACGCGCTGGTGCTCGACGGAGAGGTCGGCTCCGACCAGCCCGGCGACGACCTCACCGACGCCGACCGGGTCGCCCCGCTGCGCCCCGAACACCCCGCGTACGTGCTCTACACCTCCGGCTCCACCGGCCGGCCCAAGGGCGTGGTGGTCGAGCACCGGGCGGTGACCGCGTACCTGGCCTGGGCCCGGGCCACCTACCCGGGGCTTTCCGGGGTGGCGCTGCTGCACTCGCCGGCCTCGTTCGACCTCACCGTCACCGGCCTGCTCGGCACGCTCACCGCAGGCGGCACGGTACGGCTCGCCGCGATCGACGAGCCCGCCGCCCGCGCCGGTGGGCGGCCGACCTTCCTCAAGGTCACGCCGAGCCACCTGCCGCTGCTCGACGGCGAGCTGTCACCGACGACCGACCTGGTCATCGGCGGCGAGGCGCTGACCGGGGAGCAGCTCGCCGCCTGGCGGGCGGCGCACCCCGACGTGGCGGTGATCAACGAGTACGGCCCGACCGAGGCCACTGTGGGCTGCGTCGCGGCCCGCATCGCCCCCGGCGAGCCGGTCGCGTCCGGCCCGGTGCCGATCGGCACGCCCACCTGGAACACCCGGGCGCTGCTGCTCGACACCGCGCTGCGCCCGGTGCCGCCGGGCGTGGTGGGGGAGCTGTACGTCACCGGCACGCAGCTCGCCCGCGGCTACCACGAGCGGCCCGGCCTGACCGCCGAGCGGTTCCTGCCCTGCCCGTACGGCCCGCCCGGCACCCGGATGTACGCCACCGGCGACCTGGCCCGCTGGCGCGCCGACGGCACGCTGGACTACCTGGGCCGCCGCGACGACCAGGTCAAGGTGCGCGGCATGCGGATCGAGCTGGGCGAGGTCGAGGCGGCGCTGCTGGCCCACCCGGACGTACGGGCCGCCGCCGCGGCGGTCCGCGCCGACGGCGGCGAGCCGATGCTCGTCGGCTACCTGGTGGGCCCGGCCCACGAGGACTCGGTCCGCGCCGAACTGGCCCGCGAGCTGCCGGCGCACCTGGTGCCGGCCGCCCTGGTCCGGCTGGACGCGCTGCCGCTGACCCCGAACGGCAAGCTGGACCGCGCCGCGCTGCCCGCCCCGGCGACGGCCGAGACGGCGCAGGACAGCTACGTCGCGCCCCGCACCGAGGCCGAGGCCCTGGTCGCCGAGGTGTACGCCGACATCCTCCAGGTGGAGAAGGTCGGCGCGCACGACGACTTCTTCGCCCTCGGTGGCAACTCGCTGCGCGGCATGCGGGCGATGGCCCGCATCCGCGCCGAGGTGGACGTGGAGCTGCCCATGCGGGCGCTGTTCAGCAGCCCCGTGGTGGCGGACCTGGCCGCCCAGATCGAACAGCGGATCGCCGCCGAGCTCGACGGTCTCTCCGACACCGAGGTCGCCGCGCTGCTCGCGGCGGAAGAGGGAACCAACTGATGACCGACCTGAAGGATCCGGCCCGCGAGGCGGCCCGGCAGGCGCTGATCGCCCGACGGCTACGCGCCCGCCAGACCGCAACCGCGGCCCGGATCACCCCCCGCCCGGCCGGCGCCGAGGTGCCGCTGTCCTACGCCCAGGAGCGGGTCTGGTTCATGGACCAGATCGCCCCGGGCGAGGCGGCGTACCACATCGCGGTGCCGCTGCGGGTGTGCGGACGGCTCGACGTGGACGCGCTGCGCGCCGCCCTGACCGCGCTCGCGGACCGGCACGAGTCGCAGCGCACCCGCTTCCCGGCCGACTCCGACGGCCGCCCCACGGTGGTGATCGCGGACACCGCGGACGTGCCGCTGACGGTGGTGGACGCGCCCGACGAGGCCGCCGCGCAGGCGCTGGTCGAGGCGGCGGCGGCCGAGCCGTTCGACCTCGCCGAGGGGCCGCTGCTTCGGGCCCTGCTGATCCGGCTCGCCGCCGACGACCACGTGCTGTTCCTGGCCCAGCACCACATCGTCGGCGACGGCTGGTCGGTGGACGTGCTGCTGCGTGACCTGATCACGCTCTACCGGGGCGGCGAGCCGCCCGCCCTGCCGATCCAGTACGGCGACTTCGCCGTCTGGGAGGCCCAGGAGCTGGACGGCCCGCAGGCGCGGGCGCACGTCGACTACTGGAAGCAGCGGCTGGCCGGCATCACCCCGCTGGAACTGCCGCTGGACCGGCCCCGCCCGGCCACCCAGACCTACCGGGGCGACTTCGTCGAGTTCCAGCTCGACCCGGCCGCCACCGAGGCGCTCAACACGCTCACCCGCGACAGCGGCGGCACGCTGTTCATGACGTTGCTCGCCGCGTACCAGGTGCTGCTGGCCCGGCACTCCGGCCAGGACGACTTCGCCATCGGCGCGTCGGTCGCCGGACGGTCCGCGCCGGAGCTGGAGAACCTCGTCGGCATGTTCATCAACATGCTGCCGCTGCGCGCCGACCTGGGCGACGACCCGACCTTCGCCGAGCTGCTGGAGCGCACCCGCCGCACCGTGCTCGACGGTTTCGAGCACGCCGAGGTGCCGTTCGCCAAGGTGGTCCACGAGCTGGGCCTGCCGCGCGACGTCAGCCGCTCCCCGGTGTTCCAGGCCATGTTCGTGCTGCAGAACTACGAGATGGGCCGGTTCACCGGCGTGTCCCGTACCGACGAGGTCACGTTCACCTGGAACCCGATGGAGTTGCGGGCCACCCGGTTCGACTTCGAGCTGCACGCGGTCGAGACCGTCGACGGGCTCTGGGGCAAGCTGGTCTTCAACACCGACCTGTTTGACCGGGCCACCGTGGAGCGGATGGCGCAGCGGTGGACCGCCCTGCTGGACGCGGTCGTCGCCGCGCCGGACACCCCGGTCTCCCGGCTGCCCCTGCTGCCCGCCGCCGAGCGGGAGCTGCTGGCCGCCTGGAACGACACCAGCGCGGACTTCCCGCGCGCCGAGACGCTGCACGGCCCGATCGAGGAGCGCGCCGCGGCCACCCCGGACGCGGTGGCGGTCACCATCGACGGCCACAGCCGCACGTACGCCGAGCTGAACGCGCAGGCCAACCGCGTCGCGCACCGGCTGCGCGCGGCCGGCGTCGGCCCGGAGACCCTGGTCGGGGTCTGCGCGGAACGCTCGGTGGAACTGGTCGCCGGCCTGCTCGGCGTGCTCAAGGCGGGCGGCGCGTACCTGCCGCTGGACCCGGAGTACCCGGCCGACCGGCTCGCGTTCATGGTCGGCGACGCGGACGCGCCGGTGGTGCTGGTCCAGTCGCACCTGCGCGACGTGCTGCCGGACACCGGCGCCACGGTACTCGAACTGGACGACGCCACCGTGTGGAGCGGTCAGCCCGACACCGATCCGGCGCCGGCCGCCGGACCGGAGCACCTGGCGTACGTCATCTACACCTCCGGCTCCACCGGCCGCCCGAAGGGCGTGCCGAACACGCACCGGGGCATCGTCAACCGGCTCGACTGGATGCAGAAGACGTACCGCCTCGGCGCCGACGACGCGGTGCTCCAGAAGACCCCGGCGAGCTTCGACGTGTCGGTGTGGGAGTTCTTCTGGCCGCTGCGCACCGGCGCGCGCCTGGTGCTGGCCAAGCCGGGCGGTCACAAGGACGCCGGCTACCTGCGTGACCTGCTGGTGTCCGAGCGGATCACCACCGCCCACTTCGTCCCGTCGATGCTGACGGTCTTCCTCGCCGAGGACGGCGTGGAGGCGGCCACCGCGCTGCGCCGGGTGATCTGCTCCGGCGAGGAGCTGCCGCTGGCCTCGGCGGCCGACTTCACCGCCCGGCTGCCCTGGTGCGGCCTGCACAACCTGTACGGCCCGACCGAGGCGGCCATCGACGTGACCGCCTGGGCGTGCGAGCCGGACCGGCTCGCGCAGGTGACCAGCGTGCCGATCGGCGCGCCGATCGCCAACCTGCGGCTGCACGTGCTCGACCCGTCCGGCGCGCAGTGCCCGGTCGGGGTGGCCGGCGAGCTGCACATCGGCGGTGTCGGGCTGGCCCGCGGCTACCACCGCCGGCCGGCGCTGACCGCGGAGAAGTTCGTCCCCGACCCGTTCTCCGCCGAGCCGGGCGCCCGCCTCTACCGCACCGGCGACCTGGCCCGCTGGGTGATCGGCCCGGACGGCGCCGGGGTGATCGAGTTCCTGGGCCGCATCGACCACCAGGTCAAGCTGCGCGGCCTGCGCATCGAGCTGGGCGAGATCGAGAGCGCGCTGCGCGACCAGCCGGGCGTCACCGAGGCGACGGTGATCGTCCGCGAGGACAGCCCGGGCGACAAGCGGCTCACCGCGTACCTGGTGGGGGCGGCCGAGCACGCCGGGCTGAAGGCGGCGCTGAAGGACACGCTGCCCGAGTACATGGTGCCGGCCGCGTTCGTCACGCTCGACGCGCTGCCGCTGACCCCGAACGGCAAGCTGGACCGCAAGGCGCTGCCCGCGCCGGTGGTCACCCGCGAGGCGTCGGTGGCGCTGGTCGAGCCGCGCGACGACACCGAGCGGGCGCTGGCCGCGATCTGGTCCGAGGTGCTCGGCGTGGACACGCTCGGCATCGACGACGACTTCTTCGACCTGGGCGGGCACTCGATGCTCGCCACCCAGGTGGTCGCGAAGATCCGCAAGGCGGAGCTGGGCGGCCGGGCGGTCGGCGTGATGGACCTGTTCCAGCAGCGCACCATCCGCGACCTGGCCGCGTTCATCTCCGGCGACGCCGCCCAGGAGGGGCCGCGCCGGCTGCTCTACGAGCTGACCAAGCCGATCCCGGCGGGCAAGCGGGTGCTGACGTACGTCTGCGTGCCGTACGGCGGCGGCAGCGCCATCGTCTACCAGCCGCTGGCCGACGCGCTGCCGGCCGGGTACGGGCTGTGGTCGCTGGCCATCCCCGGCCACGACGTCGGCCTCACCGAGGACGCGCTGCCGTTCGAGGAGCTGACCAGCCGGGTCGCCGACGAGATCCTGGAGCGGGTCGAGGGACCGATCGCCCTGTACGGCCACTGCGGCGTGGGCAGCGCGATCGTCGCCGAGGTGGCCCGCAAGGTCGAGGCGGCCGGCCGGGACCTGGAGGCCGTCTACATCGGCGCGATGTTCCCGTTCGCCCGCCCCAAGGGCGTCTTCTCGGCGGCCCGCAACAAGCTGGAGCAACTGCGCAGCAACAAGCACTACGCGAGCTGGCTCAAGTCGATGGGCGTGGACACCGACGAGCTGGACCCGGAGCAGGCCGACCGGATCATCAGCAACATGCGGGCCGACTCCCGCGCCTCGGAGGAGTACTTCACCCGGCTGCTGGACAAGCAGGCGACGAAGCTGCGCGCGCCGATCATCTCGGTGGTCGGCTCCGAGGACCCGGTTACCGACTACTACCGCGAGCGGTACACCGAGTGGCAGTTCCTCAGCGACACGCTCGGGCTGGTCGTGCTCGACCAGGCAGGTCACTTCTTCCTGAAGTACCGCGCCGAGGAGCTGGCCGAGATCGTCACGCAGGCGCACCCGGCGGTGGTCGCCGGTGACATCGGCGCGCTGAGCCCGCAGGCGCGGGGTGAGGACGCCGGCTGGGCGGTGGCGGACACGCTGCGCGTGGGCGTGGCCCGCAAGGCCAGCACCGCGGTCAAGCCGAGCATGGGCCGCTTCCTGGCCATCACGGTCGGGCAGCTCGTCTCCAGCACCGGCTCCGCGCTGACCGCGTTCGCGCTGCCGATCTGGCTGTTCAACCGCACCGGCTCGGTGGCCGACCTCGGTCTGCTGTGGGCGCTGGCGCTGATCTGCGGCGTGCTCATGCTGCCGGTGGCCGGCGCGCTGGTGGACCGGGTCAGCCGCCGCCGGATCATGATGACGGCCAGCTGCTTCGCCGGCTCCATCCAGCTGGTGCTGGCCAGCCTGCTGTGGACCGACAACCTGGTGCTCTGGCACATCTACCTGCTGGTGGCGCTGAGTTCGGTGGCCGGATCGTTCCAGCGGATCGCGTTCCAGTCGGCGGTGCCGCAGCTGGTGCCCAAGCGCTACCTCGGGCACGCCATGGGCATCACCCAGCTGTCCACCGGTGTGGCCACGCTGCTCATGCCGGCGTTCGCGGCCGGCCTGCTCGCCACCATCGACCTGAAGGGCATCCTGCTCGTCGACGTGGCCAGCTACGTGCTCGCGGTGCTCACGCTCGCCGTGGTCCGCTTCCCGGACGCGCTCGGCTGGCGGCCCCGGGAGCGGCTGCTGGTGGCCATCGCCAACGGCATGCGCTACTCCTGGCGGCACCGCGGATTCCGGCTGATGCTCGGCTACTTCGCGCTGGGCAACATCTTCCTGGCGCCCGCGCTGGTGCTGATAACCCCGTTGGTGCTGTCGTTCGGCAGCCCCACCCAGGTCGCCCAGGTCGCGCTGGCCGAGGCGGTCGGCGCGGTGCTCGGCGGCATCCTCATGTCGCTGTGGGGCGGGCCGCGCAAGCGCCGCATGATCGGCGTGCTGATCGGCAACCTGGGCACCGCGATCGGCTGCATGCTGATCGGCCTGGACGCCTCGGTGGCGATGATCTGCGTCGGGTTCTGCTGGCTGGCCATGTCGATGACCACCGCGCAGTCGATCTACGCGACGATCGTCCAGGTGAAGGTGCCGCAGCGCTTCCACGGCCGGGTGTTCAGCCTCAACCAGACCATCTCCTGGTCCACGCTGCCGATCGGGTTCGCGCTGCTGGCGCCGGGCGCCACCGCGCTGTTCGAGCCGATGCTCGCGCCGGGCGGAGCGCTGGCCGGCACGGTGGGCGCGGTGATCGGCACCGGACCGGGCCGGGGCATCGGGTTCGCGTACATCTGTTTCGGCGCGGCGCTGGTCCTGGTCACGCTCGGCGGGTTCGCGATCCGGCTGCTGCGCCGCTTCGACATCGAGGTGGAGGATTCCCTGCCGGACGACCTGATCGGCGCCCAGGAGCGTGAGAAGCGTCTGGCCGCCAAGGCGGAGAAGAAGGAGCTCGTCTCGGTCTGACCTCGCCTCCCATCCGGTTGATCAAGGAGTTCGTGTCCTTTCCGGGCCTTCCGGCCGGCACGAACTCCTTGATCACCGGGGGTAGCATCGGTGCGATGGGCGAGGACGTCACCGACACGCTGCTGCGGGAGATGGGGCGCCTCGATCCGTGTGTGGCGGTGGTCGAGGCCGGTGAGCAGGACGTCGACGGGCTCACCGACTACAGCCCGGAGGGTCACCAGGCCCGCGCCGATCTCGCCGCGCGCGCCCTGCGCCGGATCGAGGCGCTGCCCGCCCCGAGCCCGCTGCACGAGCACCTCGCCGAACGGCTGCGCGCCCGGATCGCCTTCCACGACGCCGGGGAGGACCTGCGGGAACTGCACGTCGCGGCCACCGGCCCGCTCCAGCTCATCCGCCAGTGCGTCGAATCAGCGGTCCCGGGCCGCGACGCCGGGCGCGCGGCCTACGAGGACGGCTGGGCCCGCGTCGGCGCGCGCCAGGCCGCGATCCCGGCATCCCTGGACGGGTACGCCCGCAGCCTGCTGGTCGCCGCCGAACGTGGTCACCTGCCCACACGACGCCAGGTGGACCTGGTGACGCAGCGCTGCCGCACCTGGATCGACGAGGACACGGCGCTCGTGCAGCGCTACGGCGACGGGCCGCAGCGCGCGTCGTTGCAGGCGGCGGCGCGGGACGCGCGGGAGGCGTACCGGAGGTTCGCCACGACGCTCACCGCGGACCTCGCGCCGCTCGCGCGCGACGACGAGGCGTTCGGCCCGGCGCGGTACGCCCTCTGGGTGCGGACCTTCCTCGGCACGGAACCGGACCTGCGCGAGCTGTACGAGTGGGGCTGGGACGAGTTCACCGCCATCGAGGCGGACCTGGTCGCGGAGGCGAGAGCCCTGGGTGGCACGGTGCCCGAGGTGCTTCAACGGCTCGACCGCCCCGACGCGCCAGGTGTGCTGCGCAGCCGGGACGAGTTCGCCGCCTGGCTCCAGGAGCTGCTGGAGGCCACCACCGAGCGGATGCACGGCACGCACTTCGACATCCCCGCGCCGCTGCGCCGCATCGAGTCCCGGGTCACCACGTCGGGCGGCACCGCCTACATCGCGCCGTCGCGGGACCTGACCCGGCCGGGCCGGGTCTCGTGGCTGCTGCCCGACGGTCAGGAGCGCTTCCCGACCTGGTGGGCGTACAGCACCGCGTACCACGAGGGCGTCCCCGGCCACCACCTGCACCTCGGCTCGGAGGCGTGCCGGGGCGGCCCCGGGCAGCGGCTGAACCTGCTCGGCGGGCTCTCCGGCGCCCAGGAGGGCTGGGCCCTGTACGCCGAAGGGCTGATGGACGAACTCGGACGCTACGAGCAGCCGGGCGCCCGGCTGGGCCACCTGTTCATGCAGTTGCTGCGGGCGGCCCGGGTGGTGCTCGACATCGGCCTGCACCTGCGGCTGCCGATGCCGTCGGGCAGCGCGCCGTGGACGCCGCAGGCCGCGCTGGACCTGCTGCGCGACCGCTGCCACCAGGGCCCGTACGCGCCACTGGAAGTGGCCCGGTACCTGGGCCGGCCCGGGCAGGCGCTCACCTACAAGGTGGGGGAGCGGGTGTGGCGCGACGGACGCGCGGCGTTCCCCGGCGACCGGCGCGCGTTCCACAACCGGGCGCTGGAACTCGGCTCGCTGGGACTGGACCAGCTCGCGAGCGCGCTTCCCGCCTATCCGGCCTCGTCGGCGGGCAACTCCTCCGGGTCGGCCACCCAGGCGGAGTAGACAGGCAGCGCGTGCCACGGGCCGCCGGCCGGGTCGGTGGTCACCGCGACCACCGCGTACGGGTGACCGAAGCGCAGCTCCGCGACGCGGGCGACACCCTCCGGCGGCAGCGCTGTCGCCCGGCCGAACGCGGTCACCGCGGCGGCCTCGAAGCCGTAGCGGCCGAACCGGGCCACCGCGGACTGCGCGGCGTCGAACCCCGGCCCGGCCAGGCCCAGCAGCTCGCCGAGTGCCTGCGCCGCCGCGTCGAAGCCGAACCCGGGCGCGGTCAGGTCGTGTCGGCTCTGCGCCGACCAGCACGGCAGCACCGCCGTGGCGCGTTCCTCCCGGCCGTCGTCCGCGTACGTCCGGGTCGGCTCCTCCCGCAGCGTCCACAGCGGCGTCTCGCCCAGCGGCAGGTCGAACAGCGACCGGCGGCCCGGCATGGAGTCCGGCAGGAGCGCGGCGGCGCTCGCCAGCTCCTGTGCGGCGGCCAGCACGTCTGCGGCGGGCACGTCGGGCGCGGCGGCCACCGACACCACGAGCATTCCCGCGCCGTCGTCGCCGGTGCGGGCCGGCACCGCGTGCGCCGCCACGTCACCGGCCCGGTCGGTGGCCGCCACCCAGCACCGGTGCCCGAACGGCGGCGTACGCAGCACCCGGCTCAGCCGGCCCGACCAGGCGCTGCCCGCGCCCAGCTCCGCGCCGGGGGCGGTGTCGAACGGGTCGGCCCACGACACGCGGGTGGCCAGCGCGTTGGCCAGGAGCAGCAGCGTGTCCGGGGTGACGTCGACGGGGAAGCTGTCGATCAGCCCGCCGGTACGCTCCCGGGCCCAGCCGTCCAGCGTGGCCTGGTCGGGCAGCGGGCCGCGTTCGGTGTTCTCCGGCAGCGCGGCCCGCCACGCGGCCAGCTCCGGCGCCGGAGCGCGCTCCCACAGCGCGGTGGCCGCGGCGACCATCGGGTGCGGCGCGGCGAGCAGCGCCCGGGCCTCCGCGGCGGCGTCGTCCGGGTCGGCGTCGAGCGCCTCGGCCAGCGCCGCCCGGGTCTCGCCGGTGGCGGCCGGGCCGGTCAGCGCCAGCAGCAGCCACGCGCCCAGCGGCGAGGCGACGTGGTGGGTGTCACCGGCGGCGCGGTGCAGCCGCTCGGCGTAACGGGCCAGTGGTGCGTGCAGGGGAGTCACGGCTCCACTCTGCCCGCTCACGCGCCGGGTGGCACGCCCGCGCTCAGGACCACAGCTCGAACGGCTCGTCGATCTCCTCGCCGGCCAGGAACGCGGGCAGCAGTTCGGGCAGCCGCCCGGGATAGCAGCGCGGCCGCTCGGCGAGCACCTCGGCCAGCGGCCACCAGCGGAACCCGAAGTAGTCCTCCACCTCGTAGTCCAGCCGCAGCGCCTCGTCCACGTCCGGTCCGGGGCCGGGCAGCCGTACCGCCACGATCACCTCGTCCTGGAGGTGGCGGCGCTGCCGGTGCCGGAAGCTGGCCCGCCGCCGCCACGTCGGCGCGCCCACCTCGTCCGGACCGATCGCGATGCCGGTCTCCTCGCGCAGTTCGCGGACCGCCGCCTCCCGGTAGGTCTCGCCCGGGTCCAGCCCGCCGCCGGGTAGCTCCCACCACACGCCGAGGTCGGGGTGGTCCGGGTCGCGGGTGTGGAACAGCAGCAGGTGGTCGGTGGCGTCGAGCACCACCAGCCGCACCGCGCTGCGCTCGAACACCGGCAGATCATCGGGTAGCCGCACGCCCCCAGCGTAAGGAAGGGCCCCTTATTAACGCCTCCGGTAGTAGAAGGGCCCCCTATTAACAGGGGCATCCCGCACGGCACCGTCCACCCGACCGGGCGACCCGATTCCCGGGCGGTCGTACCCCGGCCGATAGGCTGCCCGCCGTGGCAGGTCTGTTGAAGAACGTGGCGTCGCGGCTCGGCCGGATCACCCGGGCTGTGCCCGCCCCGCCCCGCACGGGCGCGCCGATCCCGGCTCAGGTCGCGCGCCGCCGCCAGGTCAACGCGCTGCAGCGCCGCGAGTTGTCGTACGCGCCGGAGCCGGACGGCCAGGCCGACCCGGGCGAGATCGTCTGGACGTGGGTGCCCTACGAGGACGACCCCCGCCAGGGCAAGGACCGCCCGGTGCTGGTGGTCGGACGGCACAGCCGCACCCTGTTCGGGCTGATGCTGTCCAGCCAGAGCGACCGGGACGGCCAGCGGCACTGGCTGGCGCTCGGCCCGGGGGAGTGGGACCGGGACAACCGGCCCTCCTGGGTGCGCCTGGACCGGGTGCTCACCATGCGCGAGGACAGCATCCGCCGCGAGGGCGCGGTGCTGGACCGGCCACGGTTCGACCGGGTCGGGCAGGCGCTGCGCGCCGGCTACGGCTGGCGCTGACCGCTCGGGTCAGTACTCCGCGACGAGCTGCCGGGTCGGGCGGGCCGCGCCAAGCGTCTTCGCCTCGTACATGGCGGCGTCGGCGCGGCACAGCGCGTCGGTGAGCTGCGTCGGGCAGTGCACCGGCGCGAGCCCGACCGAGGCGGTGACCTGGATGCTGCGCGCGCCCAGCGGGATGGGCGCGGCGAGCGCCTCGCAGAGCCGCCGCGTGGCGTGCTCGATCCACCGGCGGTCGGCCGTGGGGCTGGCCAGCAGGCCGGCGAACTCGTCGCCGCCGAGGCGGGCCACCAGGTTGTTGCCGGCGAACGCGGCGAGCCGCTGCGCGACGCTGATCAGCACCTGGTCGCCGGCGGCGTGCCCGTAGCGGTCGTTCACCTGCTTGAAGTTGTCCAGGTCGAGCACGACCGCTACCAGTGGCTGGCCGGCCGGGTCGGTGAGCAGGGTGGCGGCGAGCCGGAAGAACGCGCGGCGGTTGGGCAGGCCGGTGAGCGGGTCGTGGCTGGCCGCGTGCCGTTCGGCGGCCAGTTCGGCCTGGAGCAGCTCGATCTCGGCCTCGGCGCGTACGGCGCGGCGGCGCAACTGCCAGGCCGAGATGAGGGCCCCCGCGGCGGATATGCCGGAGGCGACGGTCATCGGATCCGGCACGCGCGTCCTCCTCACCGCAGTCCCCTAGCCGCGCGCGGCGGCATCCGGAGGCCGGGTTCGGGTCACCGAATGTGAGCGACCCGGCACACCGTACGTTTCGGCTATCATGCTCTCCGTCCATTGCAGATGCAATAGCAGATGCACGTGCATCTCACTCCTCAGTCGACAGACGTCGCCACCCACCGCTCCTCCCCGCGGCCTCGGCTGGCTCATCCCGAAGGACGCCCATGCAACAACCGCCGAACGGTGTGCCCGTGCCCGAGCTGCCCCCGATGCGCTGGTCGAAGAGTCGTCGCAGCAACCCCAGCGGCAACTGCGTCGAGTTGGCCGAGCTGCCCGGTGGCACCGGAATCGCGGTCCGAAACTCCCGGCACCCGGAGGGCCCGGCGCTGATCTACACAGTGGACGAGATCGCCGCCTTCGTGCTCGGCGCGCGCGACGGCGACTTCGACCACCTGATCCCGCCGTCCCGCACACGGGACTGATTAACCGCTCCGGAGGAGTTCACCTCACTGTCGGTTCATGGCATGCTTACTCGTCGGCCGGGGGGCGCCCGGCCGGGGCAGTCGGGATGCGAGGGCGGTCAGGTGGCGACGGTGCCCGTCGAGGGTGGTCCGACAAGCGGGCCCACCGTGCTGCGCATGTTGCTCGGTGGGCAGCTGCGGCGACTCCGTGAGAGGGCCGGGGTCAGCCGGGAGACGGCCGGCTGGGAGATCCGCTCCTCCGAGTCGAAGATCAGCCGGATGGAGCTGGGCCGGGTCGGCTTCAAGGAGCGCGACGTGGCCGACCTGCTCACGCTCTACGGCGTGACCGACGCCGGCGAGCGCGAGTCGCTGCTCAAGCTCGCCCGGGACGCGAACAGCCCGGGCTGGTGGCACCGCTACGGTGACGTGCTCCCCGCGTGGTTCCAGGCGTACCTGGGCCTGGAGGCCGCCGCCGCGCTGATCCGCACGTACGAGGTGCAGTTCGTGCCCGGGCTGCTGCAGACCGCCGCGTACGCCCGGCAGGTGATCCTGCTCGGGCACCGCGGCGCGTCGGCGGCGGAGCTGGACCGGCGGGTGGAGCTGCGGATGCAGCGCAAGGAGCTGCTGCGCCGCAGCAACCCGCCGCAGTTGTGGGCGGTGCTCGACGAGGCGGCGCTGCGCCGCCCGATCGGCGGGGCCGCGGTGATGCGCGAGCAGCTGGACGCGCTGATCGAGGCGACCGCCGCGCCGCACGTACGGCTGCAGATCGTCCCGTTCTCCGCCGGCGGGCACGCCGCGGCCAGCGGGGCCTTCAGCATCCTGCGCTTCGGCGACGCGGACCTGCCGGACATCGTCTACATCGAGCAGCTGACCAGCGCGATCTACCTGGACAAGCGCGACGACCTCGAGTTCTACGCCGAGGCGATGGAACGGCTGTGCGTGGAGGCCGCGCCGCCGGAACGCACCCGTGAGCTGCTGGCCCGCCTCCGCGACGAGCTGTACCCGGCCTGACCGGGCCGGCGCCGGGCAGTACCATGATCCGCACCGGAGACAGTGGACGGTGGGACCCGAGTCGTGGAGGTGGCCTTGACCAGCGACGCAGCAGGGACGGCGCCCGTTTCCGGGCCGCTCGGCGCCCGGATCGACACGACAGTGGCGCACCCCGCCCGCCGGTACAACTACTGGCTCGGCGGCAAGGACAACTTCCAGGCCGACCGGGACTCCGGCGACGCGATGGCCGCCCGGTTCCCGACCATCCGGATCAGCGCGCTGGAGAACCGGCGGTTCCTGCGCCGCGCGGTGCGTCACCTGGCGGGTGAGGCGGGCATCCGGCAGTTCCTGGACATCGGCACCGGCATACCCACCGCCGACAACACCCACGAGGTGGCGCAGGCGATCGACCCGCGCGCCCGGGTGGTGTACGTCGACAACGACCCGATCGTGCTGGCCCACGCCCGCGCGCTGCTGACCAGTTCGGCCGACGGCGTCACCGCCTACCTCGACGCGGACCTGCGCGACCCGGAGCGGATCCTGGCCCACCCGGACCTGCGCCGCACGCTCGACCTGTCCCAGCCGGTGGCGTTGATGCTGCTGGCGGTGCTGCACTTCGTGCCCGACGGCGAAGACCCGTACGCGCTGGTCGACACGCTTCTCGACGCGCTGCCCGCCGGCAGTTACCTGGCCGCCTCGCACGCCACCCACGACTACCTTCCGGCGGAGGTGGCCGCCGAGGCGAAGGCGGCGGCCCGGGGCGGTGGCCCGCACGGCGTGATCAACCTGCGCAGCCGGGAGGAGGTCGTACGCTTCTTCGACGGCCTCGAACTGGTCGAGCCGGGCATCTGCTCGGTGGCCGAGTGGCGCGCCGACGGCGAGCCGGAGCCGCGGCCGTCCGTGGTCGACGTCAGCATGTACGGCGGGGTCGCCCGCAAGCCCTGACTCGGGCGGAAGAACGCCGGAACACGGACGAAACGGGGGCGCGGGTTGGTGCGGCCGGTGCCGCGCATGGCAGCCTGGTGAATTATGTCGCCGTTCACGCCCGCCCTGCGCCTGCACGACCGCTACGTCCTGCGTGAGCGCATCGGCCTCGGCGGGATGTCCGAGGTGTGGCGCGCCGACGACGAGGTGCTGCACCGGCCCGTCGCGGTCAAGGTCCTCGCCGGGCAGCTCGCCGCCGACCCGCAACTGCGCGCGGTCATCCAGCGCGAGGCCCGCGCGGCGGCGCGGCTGACCCACCCGCACGTGACCCAGGTGTACGACTACGCCGAGGCGACGCTTGCGGGCGGCGTCGTGGTCCCGTACCTGGTGATGGAGCTGGTGGAGGGGCAGACGCTCGCCGACCGGCTGGCCGGCGGGCCGCTGGCCTGGCCGGACGCGGTCCGCACGGCCGGGCAGGTCGCCGGGGCGCTGGCCGCGGCGCACCGCATCGGCGTGGTGCACCGCGACATCAAACCGGCGAACGTGATGCTCACCGAGACCGGCGCGAAGGTGCTCGACTTCGGCATCGCCGCGCCCGCCGGCCCGCATCCGGTCACCGGGCAGACCGGCGTGCTGCTGATGGGCACCCCCGCCTACTTCGCCCCGGAACGCCTCGACCCGGGCCCGGCGCATCCGGCCGGTGACGTGTACGCGCTCGGCGTGCTGCTGTACCGCAGCCTCACCGGCCGGGCCCCGCTGCCGGTGCGCAGCTGGGACGACGTGCTGGAGGTGCGGCGCAACCGGCCGCCGGTGCCGCCGCCGCGGGTGCCCGGCCTGCCACCGGAGATCGCCGACCTGGTGCTGGCCTGCCTGGACGTGGACCCGGCGCGGCGGCCGAGCGCGGCCCGGCTCGCCGAGCGGCTCGGCGCGGGCCGCCCGGTGGATCCGCCGACCGCGATCCTGCCCACCGTGGCGCCGGTGACGCATTCGCCCACCCTGGTCGAGCGGGTTCCGGCCGCTACGGCCCGCCCGGTCGCGCCGGGGCGTCCCGGCGCGCCGCCGCGTCCGGCGGTCTCCTCGAACCGGCTGTTCGGGCTGCTGGTCGCCGGCGCCGTGGTGCTGCTGCTCGCGGTGGTCGGCTCGCTGGTGTGGGGTGACGGCTCCGGCGCCCCGCCGGCCGCCGCGCCCACGACTGGCCCCACGACCGGCGCCGCCGAGCCGCCCGCGCCCGAGCCGAGCAGCGCGGCGCCGCCGTCGACGGCGGCCGAACCGGTGACGCTGCGGCAGCTCGGCGACCGGTTCGACGAGTTGCTCGACCGGGCCGAGTCGATCGGGCTGATCGAGCGCAAGGTCGCCGACGACCTGCGCAAGAAGGTCGCCGATCTGGACCGGGGCAAGCCGAAGGACCGGGAGAAGCGGGTCGAGGATCTGCGCGAGAAGATCGACGACGCGGCCGAGGACGAGAAGATCGACCCGGTCACCGCCACCGCGCTGCGCAAGCTGCTCGACGGCTACGAGCGGCTGCGCGGCGGCGACGAGGGCTGAGTGTCACCGCAGCGTGGCGGTGACCACCTCACCGGCGTCCGTGCCGGCCCGGGCCACCGGCTCACCCGCCGGTGACCAGATCCCCGAACCACCCGCGGCGCGCGCGTACCCGCCTCCGGTCGAGCCGGCGAAACTCGCCGTCGCCACCCACACGCCGTGCGCGGCGGCGACCCGGCGGGCGCGTTCGTCGGGCACCGCCGCGTCGTCGGCCGACTCCAGCACCCCGGCCAGGTAGGCGTCCGCGCCGAGCGCCACAGTCGCCGCCGCGTGCTCCGGTGTGCCGGTGTCCTTGCAGACCGCCAGGCCCAGCCGCCAGCCGTCCACATCGAGCACCGCCGGCTCCCGGCCCGGCCGCATGTGCTGCGGCTCCGCGCCACCCAGGCACATCTTCCGGTACGCCACCCGCACGCCCTCGGCGTCGATCGCGAGCACCCCGATGTGCGGTCCGGGCACCGGCGCGCCGGCCAGCGCCAGCGTCCCGGTCTCGGCGCACGCCGCGCGCAGCGGCGCGAGCCGGGGATCGTCCGGGTCCAGCGGCGCGGCGTCCAGTTCGTACCCGGTCAGTGACATCTCGGGGAAGACCACCACGCGGGCGGCGGCGGCGCGCACGGCGTCGGCGTGCCGTGCCGCGTTGCCCGCGACGTCGCCGGAGCGGGTGAGCGGCTGGGCGACGGCGATCCGCAACGGCGTACGCATGGCGTACACGATAATGGTTTCCATGACGCGTGGTCGTCCGCAGCTTCGCCCCGTAACGTTGGTCGGATGATCGGAAACGCACAGCTGCTCGCCGGCCCCCGGGTGAGCGCCGCGCGGGCGGCAGAGCCGTCCGGTGACGGAGTGACCGGCTGGGTCACCGGCCTGATGGAACGGCTCGGCGGTCCCGGCGCCGGCCTCGCGGTGGCGCTGGAGAACCTGTTCCCGCCCATCCCCAGCGAGGTGATCCTGCCGCTGGCCGGCTTCACCGCGAGCCAGGGCAGGATGAGCCTGGTCGGTGCGATCGTCTGGACCACGATCGGGTCGATCGTGGGCGCGCTGGCGCTCTACTACATCGGCGCGGCCCTCGGGCGGGACCGGATGCGCGCCCTGGCCGAGCGGCTGCCGCTGATCAAGCTGGAGGACGTGGACCGCACCGAGGCGTGGTTCCTGCGCCACGGCGTCAAGGCGGTGTTCTTCGGCCGGATGATTCCGATCTTCCGCAGTCTCATCTCCATCCCGGCCGGGGTGGAACGCATGCCGGTGCCGGTGTTCCTGCTCTACACCGCGCTGGGCAGCCTGATCTGGAACACCACGTTCGTGCTCGCCGGGTACTTCCTCGGCGAGCAGTGGCACGTGGTCGAGGCGTACGCGGGCACGTTCCAGAAGATCGTGATCGTGGCCGTGATCGCCGGGTTCTGCTGGTTCGTGGTCAGCCGGGTCCGCCGCTCGCGCCGGAGCGCCCTGGCGGCGGAGGCGGCGCCGACGCCGGAATCGGCGCCGGAGTCGGCCCGGCAGGGCACCGTCTACCGCGGCGGCTGGTACGGCCGCGAGGAGGACTGAGCCGGGCAGGGCGGATAGAGCGGGCGGGTGCCGGCCCCGGCGGCCCGGGCGGCCCGGTCGCTGAACCGGCAGCCGAAGTCCGGCGCCGCCACCGCGCGCCGGTCGGTGACCGCGTCGCCGGCCGGGCGCTTGCCGGTGCGGACCCAGCGGGTCAGGTCGTCCCAGGCGGCACCGGCCTCGGCCGGGCTGAACTCGCAGTGCTGCGCGGTACGCACGGCCCGCTGCACCAGCAGCCGGGATCGGCCGTGCCGGGCCACGTCCCGGGCGTACGCCTGCTCCATGCCGAACGGCACGAACAGGTCACCGAGGCCGTGCAGGCTCAGCACCGGCGCGGTGGGCCGCCCGGCGATCCGGGGCACCTCGGTCAGACTCGGCGAGAGCCGCTGGCGCAGGTTCTCCGGCGCGACCCGCTGCACCGTCGCGTTCAGGTCGACCGGCTGGTTCGGCGCGTACCTGGTGAACAGGTTCGTGGCGAGCTGGCCGGGCCGCCGGGCGGGGGAGCCGTCCGCCTCGCTGACCGCGATGCCGAACAGGAAGTCCTTCCAGACCGCGAACGCGGCGTCGGCGCCCGGCCGCGGCCCACCGGAGCGCTCCACGGTGACCGCGCGCAGTTGCTTGCCCAGGTCGTTGGTGGTGTCCGGGCCGCCCGGGGCCAGCCCGGCCAGGCCGAGCGTGACCTGGATCCGGGGCACCGCCGAGGTCAGGTAGTCGGGCGGCGTCGGGTACGCGCGCACCCCCGCGAGGGCCTGCGCGACCAGGTTGTAGTCCAGGAAGAAGTCGAACAGCTCCTGGTCGCCGAGCACCCCGCACATCGGCAGCGCCCCGGCGTAGAAGCCCGGGTACTGTTCCAGCGAGCGGCCGATGACGTGACCGCCCATCGACACCCCGGCGATCAGCACCCGGTGCGGGCGCCGGACGGTACGGCTGAACAGGTCGGCCAGGGTGCGGGTGCTGCGCACGCCGGAGCGCACGTCGTAGCCGTTGCGGTCGTACGACGACGACGCCCACGCGTACCCCTGGGTCACCAGGCGCTGCCGCAGGTCGAAGCCGGGCGGCTCCGGCGACAGCTCGGTGCCCTGGCCGCGGTAGCCGTGCGCCCACATGACGAGGTCGCCGTTCCAGTGCTCGGGGATCTCGATGACGTACCCGGCGTTGGCGTGCACGCCCTGCCGCACGGTGGTGGCGGCGCCGCCGACGACAAGTGGCGGCAGCGGTGGGTTGACGATGGTGTAGCCGGGCAGCGGGCCGCTGCCGTCGTCGCGTCCGGTGGCGGCGGCGGGGGCCGCGCCGGTGAGGCCGAGCGTCAACGTGAGGGCCACGCCGACGGCGAGCAGCCGGCGGCGCACGGGTGAGGGCTGCATCGCTGCTCCCCGGGGGGACGGTGCCACCCCGGGACGGGGGTGACGACGCGGGACGGATGCCTACCGGCCGGTAGCGCCCTGAACCTAGGCCGGGCGTCGAGAGCTGTCAATCACTGACCGACCGCTCGGTCAGCGCCCGTCCCGCGTGCCGCTCACACCACGCCGTGCGCCAGCATCGCTTCGGCCACCCGCCGGAACCCCTGGATGTTCGCCCCGGCCACGTAGTCGCCCGGCAGGCCGAACTCCTCGGCGGTCGCCCAGCACCTGTCGTGCACGTCCCGCATGATCTCGCGCAGCCGCTGCTCCGACTCGCCGAACGTCCACGTGTCGCGGCTGGCGTTCTGCTGCATCTCCAGCCCGCTGACCGCCACGCCGCCGGCGTTGGCCGCCTTGCCCGGCGCGAACCGCACCCCGGCCCGGCCGAGGATCCGCACCGCCTCCGGCGTGGTGGGCATGTTCGCCCCCTCCACCACGGCGACGCAGCCGCCGGCGACCAGCGCGGCGGCCTCCGCGCCGCCGATCTCGTTCTGCGTGGCGCAGGGCAGCGCCAGGTCGCAGGGCACCTCCCAGACGTTGCGGTCCGGGACCGCCACGGCGTTGCGGGCGTGCCCGGCGTACTCGGCCAGCCGTCCCCGGCGCTGCTCCTTCAGCTCCCGCAGCAACGCCAGGTCGATGCCCTTCTCGTCGACCACGTAGCCGCCGGAGTCGGAGCACGCCACCACCGTGCCGCCGAGCTGGTGCACCTTCTCGATCGCGTAGATGGCCACGTTGCCGGAGCCGGACACCACCACCCGCTTGCCCTCCAGGCTGTCCCCGGCCTGGCGGAGCATCTCGTCGGCGAAGAACACCGCGCCGTACCCGGTCGCCTCCCGGCGCACCTGCGCGCCCCCGTACGCCAGGCCCTTGCCGGTGAGCACGCCCGCGTCGTACCGGTTGGTGATCCGCTTGTACTGCCCGAACAGGTAGCCGATCTCCCGGCCGCCCACCCCGATGTCCCCGGCCGGCACGTCGGTCTGCGGGCCGATGTGCCGGTACAGCTCGGTCATGAAGCTCTGGCAGAACCGCATCACCTCGCGGTCGGAGCGACCCTTCGGGTCGAAGTCCGCGCCGCCCTTGCCGCCGCCGATCGCCAGGCCGGTCAGCGCGTTCTTGAAGATCTGCTCGAAGCCGAGGAACTTCACGATGCCCAGGTAGACCGACGGGTGGAAGCGCAGCCCGCCCTTGAACGGGCCGAGCGCGCTGTTGAACTCCACCCGGAAGCCGCGGTTCACCCGTACCCGGCCCTGGTCGTCCTCCCACGGCACCCGGAAGATGACCTGCCGCTCGGGCTCGCAGATCCGCTCGACCACCTCGGCGTACTCGGGATGCCGGGCCAGGGCCGGACCGATGCTCTCCAGTACCTCGCGGACCGCCTGGTGGAACTCGGGCTCTCCCGGGTTCCGGGCGACCACGCCGGCGAACACCGACTCGACGGTCTCCGGCATCACGGGCACCTCCTCTCGCCTGGGCCGCAGACCTGCTGGCCTGCGTCGCCCCAGGATACGAACGGTCTGCGCGATCAGGTTCACTGGTCGCCGTGGACGCCACCATCTGGACAACGGCGCGGGACGCGCGCGCCTGGCTGGACGCCGCGAACGGCCGCGGCGACACCGAGCTGACCTGTCGCATCCTCAAGATCGGCGAGGAGGCCGGCGAGGTCGCCGCCGCCTGGATCGGGATGCTCGGGCAGAACCCGCGCAAGGGGGTGACGCACACCCGCGAGGAGGTCGCCGCCGAACTCGCCGACGTGGCGTTCACCGCGCTCGTCGCCATCGAGAGCCTCGGCCTGGACGCCCACGCCGTGCTGACCACGTGCGCCGACAAGGTGCGCTCCCGTACCGCTGCCACGGAAAAGGAGTGAACCGACCGGGAAACGGACACGTATGACCCGTTGGGGACCGGCGAGAGGGGATGACCATGACCACATCCGAGGATGAGCCCGGCCTGACCCGACCCCGCTGGTCCGGCGCGGCCCGCCTGCTGGCCGCCGCCGCCGCGCTGGTGGTCGTGCTCGGCGGGGTGGCCGTGGCGGTGACGCTGTCCAACCCGGGCCGCCTCGGCGTGGTCTTCTCCGGCGGCGCGCCGCCGTCGCCCGCCACCGGCGCCGGAGGTGTCGGCGCGGCCGAGGCCGCCGGAGCACAGACGCTCGCCGAGCCCCGGGGCGGCCGGCAGCGCGCCGAGTTCGAGCTGGCCGACGGTCTGACCAGGTTCACCCTGCGGGCCGCCGACCTCGGCGACGACCTCTACCGCATCGACGTGCCGGAGGACGGCGGCGTCACGCCGCGCCCGCAGATGGTCGGCGACCGGGTCCGCCTGCGGGTCGAGGAGAACGGCCGTCGCGGTCCGGCCGCCGTGGACGTCGTGCTCAACTCCCGGGTCACCTGGCGGCTGCGGCTCGTCGGCGGCGTCAGCGAGCAGCGGCTCGACCTGGGCGACGCCCGGCTCGCCGGGATCGACCTGGTCGGCGGCGCGTCGCGGACCCGGCTGCTGCTGCCCCGGCTGAACGGGTCGCTCACCGTCCGGATGACCGGCGGGGTCAGCGAGCTGACCGTCACCGTGCCCGGCGGGCCGCCGGTGCGGGTGCGCGTCGCCGCCGGGGCCGGCTCGCTGACCGTCTACGACGAGCGGCACGGCGGGATCGCCGCCGGTGACCTGGTCAGCTCACCGGGCTGGGACCGGGCGGCCGAACGGCTCTACCTCGATCTGGCGGCGGGCGCGAACGCGGTGAGCGTCACGGCGGACTGAGCGTACAGTCGGGGCGGTGGACCGCACCGAATCCCTGCCCGCGCAGACGCTCCCGCCCGGCGTCGGCCCGACCGACCCGGGCAGCGTGCTGCTGCCCGGGCACGACGTCCCCCTCGGCCGCTACACCACGGTGCGCCGGCTGCTGCCCCAGCGGCAGCGCCGGATGGTCGGCGCGTGGTGCTTCGTCGACCACTTCGGGCCCGACGACGTCGCCGACCGGCCCGGCATGGAGGTGCCGCCGCACCCGCACACCGGCCTGCAGACCGTCACCTGGCTGCTCGACGGGGAGATCCTGCACCGCGACAGCCTCGGCAACGTCCAGCCCATCCGCCCCGGCCAGCTCAACGTGATGACCTCCGGGCGCGGCATCGCCCACTCCGAGCGCTCCCCGCTGGTGCACCCGCCGCTCATGCACGGCGTACAACTCTGGGTGGCGCTGCCCGACCCGGCGCGCGTCGGCGACCCGGACTTCGCCCACCACGCCGACCTGCCCCGCTTGCGCGACGGCGACCTCGACGTCACGGTGCTCGTCGGTGAGTTCGGCGGGCAACGCTCGCCCGCCGTCGTGCACACCCCGCTCGTCGGCGCGCAGCTCGAGGCCCGCGGCGCGGCGCCGGCCACGCTGCCGCTGCGCCCCGACTTCGAGTACGCGCTGCTGGCCATGTCCGGCGCCGCCGACTGCGACGGCGTGGCGCTGGCCCCCGGCGCGCTGCTGTACCTGGGCCTCGGGCGAAGCGCGCTGACCCTGAGCGCCGAACCGGGCACCCGGCTGCTGCTGCTCGGCGGCACCCCGTTCGACGAGCCGCTGGTGATGTGGTGGAACTTCGTCGGCCGTTCACACGAGGAGGTGGTGGCCGCTCGGGAGGACTGGATGGCCGGCCGCCGCTTCGGCGTCGTCGCCGACGACGCGGCGCCGCCGCTGCCCGCGCCCGCGCTGCCCACCACCCGGCTCAAGGCTCGCGACCGCAGCGGCGGCGTACGCGGCTGACGGTCGTACCCGAATGCCGGGCCGTCGCCTGGGTAGTCGGCGGCATGCCGACACACACCGCCACGCGCAGCGTCGAGGAGAAGAAGCGGCTGGCCCGCCGGCTCGCCGGGGACGGCCGCGGGTTCGCCGAGTGCTTCGGGTTCCGGGTGACGAACAACCCGGCCCAGCTGTTCCAGGTCCTCTACCTGTCCGTCCTGCTGGCCCGCCGGGGCGACTTCCACCGCGCGGTCGACGCGGCCACGGCGCTGCGGGACGCCGGCTGGGACACGGCGGCGCGGATGGCCCGCTCGCGCCACGAGGACCGGGTACGCGTGCTGCGCGCCGCCGGGCTGCGCGGCGACCTGGCCGGGCTCGCCGACACGCTCGGCGACCTGGCCCGCACGGTCGTCGACACGTACCGGGGCGACCTGCGCCGGCTGCGCACCGCCGCGCGTCAGGACCCGGCGGGGGAGCGGCGGCTGCTGACCGCACTGCCCGGAGTGGACGACGAGGTGTGCGACCTGTTCCTGCGTGAGGCGCAGGCGTTGTGGCGCGAGGCGGCGCCGGTGGCCGACCGTCGAGCGCTCGCGGCGGCCCGCCGGCTCGGCCTGGGCCGTACCGCCGGTGACCTCGCCGGGCTGGCCGGCAGTGGTGAGTCGGAACAACTGTCGTGGCTGGTCGGAGCGCTGGCGCGAGTGGAGCTGGAACGCCGGTACGCCGAGGTGACCGCCTGAGCGCGTACGTGCGCCCGGACACAGTTCCGCGAATCTCACCCGTTCGGCTGATGTTGCGTCGTATGATGATCGTGGCAGCGATGCCCGCCCGGTTCGGGCGAACATCTCACCGCCTCGCGGTCGCGACCCGGTTCGGGCGTGAACCGCGGGGGACAGGTGCTGCGTGGCGCCCCAGGTCGCGGTTCGTGACCCGGGGCGCTCGCCTGTCCGGGCTGCGCGACCGGCCACAGAGGAGCCCAGCTTTTCCGCACGCGCAGAGGCCGGCGGCCGTGTCGCCCGCCGGCTCTCCCGCCGTGCTCAGATGCCGCGCAGGTGCTGCGACACGCGCGGGTGGTTGTCCCGGGCCTGCGCCGCGCGCTGCGAGCGGCTCACCTCCGGGGCCGCGTCGATGCCGGCCGAGCGGGCCACCTCGGTGCCGTTGGCGTAGTCCACCGGGGGCAGCGCGCGCAACGCCCGCAACACGTCCGGCGGCGCGCCCTCCCGCTCCGCCTCGCGGATGACGTCGTCCTTCCCGGCCGGGTAGTCCAGCGCGGACAGGTACTCCAGGACATCCGAGTAACTCGCCATCAGTCGGGCTCCTCGCGGCAGTAGTTGGGGTCACGACCGGGCGGCGGTTACCCGCCGCGCCGCCGCTCACGCCCGCCGCCACCGGAAAACCTGCCGCCCCGTCGCAACCGTTTCCGCCGCGCCGGGGCGGGTAGCCGCGCTGGGCGCACCGAAGGGGGTACCACCGATGCACTACCTGACGTTCGTGGGCCGGGTCGCCCGGCTCACCGGCACCAGCGAGGACCGCGCCGCCACGCTCACCGCGGCCACCCTGGAGACGTTCGCGCAGCGGCTGACCGGTGGCGAGGTGCTTGACCTGGCCGCGCAACTGCCGAAACCGCTGCAGGGGCTGCTCAGCCCGTACCCGCGGGACGAGGCGGCCGAGCGGTTCGGCGCGGCGGAGTTCGTGGCCCGGGTCGCCCGCCGGGCGGACTGCGACGAGAACACCGCCCGCGACGCCGTACGCGCGGTGTTCACCACGATGCGCGAGGCGATCGGCGGCGGCGAGTTCCAGGACGTCGTGGTCCAGTTCCCGCGCGACTACCGCGACATGGTGGAACCGGCGCTCGCCCCGGCCGCCGCGCGCCGGCGCTGACCGCCCACGATCAGGCGATCACACCGTCCGCCCGCAGCGCGGCGATCCGGGCGGCGTCCACCCCCGCCTCGGCGAGGACCTCGTCGGTGTGCTCGCCCGGCCCCGGCGGCGGGCGCCGCACACTTGTCGGGGTGGCCGAGAAACGCGGCGCGGGCGCCGGCTGGGTGACCCCGTCCGGCGCGACGAAGGTGTCCCGGGCGCGCAGGTGCGGGTGCTCGGGCGCCTCGGCCCAGTCGAGCACCGGCGCCACGCAGGCGTCAGTGCCGGCCAGCAGCTGCGTCCACTCGTCCCGGGTACGGGTGCGGAACAGCCGCGCCCAGGCGGCCCGCAACGCCGGCCAGTTCGCCGGGTCGTCCCGGTCCAGCGCGTCGCCGCTGTCCGGGCCGTCGTCGCCGTCCAACGGAAAACCGGTGAGCCGGACCAGTTCGGCGTAGAACTGCGGCTCCAGCGCGCCGACCGCCACGTACCGCCCGTCGGCGCACTCGTACGTGTCGTAGAAGGGCGCGCCGCCGTCGAGCAGGTTCACACCGCGCGGGTCCTGCCACAGCCCGATGCCGCGCAGCGCGTGGATCTGGGTGGCCAGCACCGAGACGCCGTCCACGATGGCGGCGTCGACCACCTGGCCGGGCGCGCCGCCGCGTACCGCGTACAGCGCCGCGACCACGCCCAGGGCCAGCATCATGCCCCCGCCACCGAAGTCGCCGAGCAGGTTCATCGGCGGCACCGGACGCTCACCGGCCCGGCCCACCCCGTGCAGCGCCCCGGTCAGCGCGAGATAGTCGATGTCGTGTCCGGCGCTGTGCGCGAGCGGGCCGTCCTGCCCCCAGCCGGTCATCCGCCCGTACACCAGGCGCGGGTTGGCGGTGAGGCAGTCGTCCGGGCCGAGGCCGAGCCGCTCGGTCACCCCGGGCCGGAAGCCCTCCACCAGCGCGTCGGCCCGGGCGGCGAGCGCCAGCACCAGGTCACGGCCCGCGGGCTGCTTCAGGTCCACCGCGATCGAGCGGCGGTTGCGGTTCAGCAGGTCGCCCGGGAACGCGCCGAACCCGCCGCCGCCGGGCCGGTCGATGCGCACCACGTCGGCGCCGAGGTCGGCCAGCATCATCGCCGCGAACGGCCCGGGGCCGATCCCGGCCAGCTCGATCACCCGTACGCCGGTCAGCGGTCCCTGGACTGTCACCTGCGTCACCATAGGGGCCGCGGTGACCAGGCGCCATGCCCTGAACCGCCGCCCAGTCTGTTGACCAGGGCAAGCATCCGTGTCCCGACTTGGCGTCCGGTCCGGCGGTGACCTAGCCTTGTCCAGGCGAGGGGAGTACTTCCCAAAAATCATTCCGGTCAGTACGGCAAGCCGCCGAGGCGAGCCCCGGGTGGTTGCCCACGGAAACGTGGGTGAAGGAGACCTCGAACATGACACGGTGTTCGAGGAGGTTCCATGCCCGAATTGTCCCCGCTGGCTGCGGCCGAACTGTCGTCGGTCGGCACGCCCACGCTGTGGGCGGTGACGATCGTCGGCGTGCTCGTGCTGCTGGTGCTCGACTTCCTGGTCACCCGCAAGCCGCACGAGGTCTCCATCCGTGAGGCCCTGGGCTGGTCGGCCTTCTACATCGCGCTGCCGCTGGCGTTCGGCGCCTGGATCTGGTCCCGCTGGGGCAGCCAGCAGGGCATCGAGTACCTCACCGGCTACCTGGTCGAGAAGTCGCTGTCGGTCGACAACCTGTTCGTCTTCATGCTGCTGCTCGCCGCGTTCGCGGTGCCCTCCGTCCTGGCCCAGCGGGTGCTGCTCTACGGCATCGCGGGCGCCCTGGTGCTGCGCGGTGTGTTCATCGCGCTCGGCGCCGCCGCGCTCAAGACGCTCGACTTCGCCTTCCTGCTCTTCGCGCTCATCCTCGTCGCCACCGCGGTGAAGCTGCTGCGCGACGCCCTCAGCGGGCACGAGCAGGAGGTCGACATCAACAAGATGCGGTCGGTGCGGCTGCTGCGCAAGGTCATGCCGGTGGTCGACGAATACCACGGCACCCGGATGACCATCCGGCAGAACGGCCGCCGGGCGCTCACCCCGTTCGCGCTCGTCGTGGTCGCGGTGCTGGCCACCGACATCGTGTTCGCCGTCGACTCGGTGCCCGCCGTCTACGGCATCACCGAGGACCCGTACCTGGTCTTCGCCACCAACGCCTTCGCGCTGCTGGGCCTGCGGGCGCTCTACTTCGTGCTGCACGCCGCGCTGAGCCGGCTCGTGCACCTCAGCTACGGCCTGGCCGTCATCCTGGCGTTCATCGGCCTCAAGCTGGGCCTGCACTGGGCGCACGGCATCTGGGAGGGCGTGCCGGAGATTCCGACGCTGGCCTCGCTCGGCGTGATCATCGGCGTCCTGGTGATCGTCACCATCACCAGCCTCCGGGCCACCCGCAACAGCGGCGACGGCCAGCGCACCATCGTGCACGAGGTGCAGGGCGGAGGCGGCGCCTGACTCGGTGGGAACCGCTGCCCCGGCACGGCCGGCGGTGGTACGACTGACGGGTGGGAATCGTCTCGCCGGGCTTCCAGGGCCGGCCCCGTTCGTCCGCGACCGACCTGCCGCCGGGGCAGTACCTCACCGAGGACTTTCCCGTGCTCTCCGCCGGCCCGACGCCGCGGGTGCCGCTCGACACCTGGGAGTTCGTGCTGACCAGCGAGACCGGCGCGGAGTACCGCTGGTCCTGGGACGAGATGATGGGCCTGCCGCAGGACACGCCGACGGTGGACCTGCACTGCGTCACCCGCTGGTCCAAGCTCGGCACCACCTGGCAGGGCGTCTCCCTGGACACGCTGCTCGACGGCGTCGACACCACCGCCCGGTACGCGCTGGCGCACTCCTACGGCGGCTACACCACCAACCTGCCGCTGGACGACCTGCGCGGCGGGCGGGCCTGGGTGGTGCACACGTACGACGGGGGGCCGCTGCCGGCCGAACACGGCGGCCCGGCGCGGCTGCTCGTGCCGCACCTGTACCTGTGGAAGTCGGCGAAGTGGGTGCACGGCATCCGGCTGCTCGTCGACGACCGGCCCGGCTTCTGGGAGACCGCCGGCTACCACGACTACGGCGACCCGTGGCGCGAGCAGCGCTACCAGGGCGACTGAGGTGACCGCGCAGGCGCAGGGCCGCCGCGTCGCGCCGCTGATGTGGCGGGTGGCCCGGCTCGTCGAGCGGCGGATCGAGACGCCCACCGCGCAGACGCTGGTGCTGGACGTGCCCGGCTGGCCCGGCCACCTGCCCGGGCAGCACGTCGACCTGCGCCTGACCGCCGAGGACGGCTACCAGGCCGCCCGGTCGTACTCGCTGGCCGGCCCGGCCGACGGCGAGCGGATCGAGGTGACGGTGCAGCGGGTGCCCGACGGGGAGGTGTCGCCGTACCTGACCGACACCTACGCCGAGGGCGACCCGATCGAGGTGCGCGGGCCGGTCGGCGGCTGGTTCGTCTGGCGTACCGACGAGACCGCGCCGGTGCTGCTGGTCGGCGGCGGATCCGGCGTCGTGCCGCTGATGGCGATGATCCGCGCGCGCCGGGCCGCCGGCAGCCGCACCCCGTTCCGGCTCGTCTACTCGGTGCGCACCCCGGACGACGTCATCTACGCCGACGAGCTGCGCCGCCGCGCCCGCGACGACCAGGGCCTGGACGTCGCGTACGTCTACACCCGCGCGGCGCCCGACGGCTGGCGCGGCGAGCCGCACCGGATCGGCCTGGCCGACGTGAACAGCCACGGCTGGCCGCCGGACCTGGAGCCGCTCTGCTACGTCTGCGGCCCCACCGGATTCGTGGAGACAGTGGCCGACCTGCTGGTGGGGCTGGGCCACCCGACCCGGCGCGTGCGGACCGAACGGTTCGGCCCGACCGGCTGACGACCCGAGGAGAGCGGATGACCGACCTGTCCTACCTGGATGGCAACATGCTCGACGGGCCGTTGCGCGAGGTGTTCGCCGTCGACCTGAGCGCCACCACCGGGCGCTGCGACACCTGCGGGACGACCGGCCCGATGGCCGGGCTACACGTCTACTCGCACGCCCCGGGCCTGGTCGGGCGATGTCCCGCCTGTTCCGGAGTGATGGTGCGCCTGGTCCGCGCGCCGCAGCGGGCCTGGCTGGACCTGCGCGGCACCACGTACCTCCAGGTGCCCATGCCGGCCGAGCCGGCCTTCCGCGCCGCGCCCTGACGTCTGCGCGGGGCCGTGCCCCGCTGTCTGCGCCGCGGCTGGACCGCGCCGGCCGCGCCGGCGCAGCCGCCCGACGAGCTGCCCGACGGTCACCGGCACCACGGACAGCACGAGCTGACCGTTGCGGGGGTCGACGGTGGCCGCGACCGCGTACAGCCGGGCGCCGTGCCGCAGCAGGCGGGGCCGCCCGGCGGCGAGCCGGGGCGCGCGCACCGCGGCCCCGCCGCGCCCGTGGCCGCCGTCCACCTCGGCGCGTACCGGATGACGCCGGCCGCCCGCGCAGCTCGCGGCCAGGAGCCGGCCGAGGGGGAACTCCGTGCGGACCGTGCGGCCGGTCGGGTCGCCGGCGTCGACCCGGGTGGCGCCCACGACCGGACCGGCCAGCAGCCGCACCGGCCCGGCCTCCGCGGCGAACCGGGGGTACGGGCTGCGCGCGGTCACCGTGAGCGTGTCCCCGTCGGTCCAGCTCACGTCGACGGCGTCCAGCCGCGCCAGCCAGGCGGCGCGTACGTCGGTGACGTCCGACCAGCCGGCCGGGGCGCCCGGATAGCCCGCGTGCCACCGGTCCCCGGCGAAGACCGTCGCCGGCACGCCCAGGCCGGTGTCCTGCTCGATGACCGCCAGCAACTCGTCGACCCCGCCCGCGGTCACCGCGCCCAGCCGCAGCCGGGCCTCGATGCCGAGCCGGTCCCGCACGCCGTCCGTGACGTGCTGCCGCACCAGCCGGGCGACGCTGCTGTGCACCAGTTCCTGCGTGGCCCGGTCCAGGTGCCGGAAGTCGTCGCCGACCAGGTTCGCCAGCTCCAGCCCGACGTGGCGGCACAGCACCGCGTCCCGGCGCGGTCCCGCGGGGATCAGGCCGGCGACGAACGCGAACAGCCGCTCCACGCTGACCAGGCGCTGCTCGACCCGGCTGTGGTAGGTGATGTTGCGGGCGTCCAGGCGGCGCACGGCGTGGTAGTAGTCGTAGTCGCCCAGCACCGAGATCCGCCGGGCGTGGTAGCAGGCGGCCAGCGTGAACGGCTGGTCGCTGAGGACCGGCATGTCCTCCGGGAAGCGCAGCCCCAGCCGGTCGACCAGTTCGCGCCGGAACAGCTTCGTGTTCGCCAGCGACCAGGGCAGCGCCGAGTCGAACAGGCTCACGTCGACCGCGTTGCCGTCGGCGAACACGTCGGAGAAGACGTGCCGGCCGTTGACGCCCACCACCCTGCCGAGCACCACGTCCGAGCCGTACCGGTCGGCGGCGGCGACCAGGCGTTCGAGGGCCTCCGGGCCGAGCCGGTCGTCGGAACCGACGAAGAAGACGTACCGGCCGGTGGCCAGGTCCAGTCCCCGGTTGCACGGCGCGGCCGGACCACCCGAGTTGGGCTGGTGCGCCACCCGTACGGTGCCCGGGTACCGCGCGGCGTACCGGTCCAGCAGGCGGCCGCTGCCGTCGGTGGACCCGTCGTCCACCGCCACGATCTCCATCCGGTCCGGACCGATCGTCTGCCGCAGCAGCGAGTCGAGGCACTGCCGCAGGTAGCGCAGCGTGTTGTAGACCGGTACGACGACACTCACGTCGGGGCGGTTCGTCGCCTCCTCGGCTGCCACTGCTGCTCCTTCACGGTCGCCCGGATGGTCCGGCGCGACCCAGCGTGGTGGAGCGACCCGTCCGGGTGACGACACCCGCGTGACGACGAGGTGACCGGACGGCAGCCGTTGGATACGACGAAGGGCCCGACCCCATGGTGGGGGTCGGGCCCTTCGTGTTCGGTCAGGAGCTGTAGCCGCGGCTGGCGGTCCAGCGGGCGAGCTCGTCCACGTCCATCCGGTAGGAGGCCTGGTTGGGGTTGGCCGAGTCGGCGATCGTCACGACCTTCCCGCCGTCGCGGTAG
>NZ_LYXF01000022.1:0-72819 GCF_001709195.1 Micromonospora sp. II
TCCGGCGGGCTTCGGGACGGGCGGGCAGGGCGCGGCGCAGCATGGCAGGGATTCTGTGCTTCGGGTACGACTCTCGCGACCCGTTTACCCCTTACACACGCGGTCGCTGGGCCGGAAGGTGAGCGAACACACGTGCTCTGCCATGCTGACCCGGTGATGACGACCTGGCGGCACCTGCCCGCACCGGCCCGCGAGATCGCCGAGACGGCCACCGACGCGGTGGGCGCCGCGCAGGCCCGCGACGCCGAGACGTACGCCCCGGCCGTCGAGCGGCTGGCCGCCGCCGACCGGTCCGGGCTGGTGCTCGGCGGTGTGGTCCGGCTGCTGCTGGAGGAGGGCCATCCGGACGGGCTGGACGGCGACGACGTACGCCAGGTGCTGGAACAGTGCGTCCGGTCGGCGGCGGCCTGGTGGCCCGACGTCGACCCGCACGTGCTGCTGGTGCTGCTGGCCGGCGCGCTCGGCGTCTACGACCCCGGTGACGACGAGAACCCGCCCGGCCCGGCGGCGGTCGCCCGGCACGCCCCGCTGCTCGTGGCCGACCTGCTGGCGGTCACCGGACGACCGTTCGCCGAGTACCTGACCGCCGCGTTCGCCGAGGTGGCGCGCACGGAGACGCACGACTGACGGACCTGTTGGCCGGCGGCTCACCGGCCGGCGGCTGGCGCGTCGGTTTACGGGCCCGCGGCTGGCGCGTCGGCCTACGGGCTCGCGGCCAGGAAGACGAACGCGGCGAGCAGCACCAGGTGCACGCCGCCCTGGAGCACTGTGGCCCGGCCCGGCACGACGGTGAGCACCGCTGTGACAGCGGTCAGCGCCAGCAGCGTCATCTGGGTGCCGCCCAGGCCCAGCATCAGCGGCCCGTCCAGCCAGATCGAGGCGATCGCGATGGCCGGGATGGTCAGGCCGATGCTGGCCATGGCCGAGCCGAGCGCGAGGTTGAGGCTGATCTGCACGCGGTCCCGCCGGGCCGCCCGGGCGGCGGCGAGCGTCTCCGGCAGCAGCACCAGCAGCGCGATGACCACGCCGACGAACGCCTGCGGCAGGTTCGCCGCGCTGACCGCGGTCTCGATCGCCGGGGAGATCGTCTTCGCGTCGCCGACCACCGCGACGAGCGCCACCACCAGCAGGGCCAGGCTGGCCAGGGCGGTACGTGTGGACGGCGGCTCGGCGTGGCCGTCGCCGGTCTTGTCCTCGGCGAGGATGCTGCCCTCCTGGGTGACCGGGAGGAAGTAGTCGCGGTGCCGGCCGGTCTGCACCATCACGAACAGCAGATAGAGGGCCAGCGAGGCGACCGCCGCGAAGGCGAGCTGGGCGGGGGAGAACTCCGGGCCCGGCCGGCTCGTGGTGAACGTCGGCACCACCATGCTGAGCGTGGCGAGCGTCGCCACCGTCGCCAGCGCCCCTCCGGTGCCCTCCGGATTGAACACCGCCACCTGCCGGCGCAGCGCGCCGAGCAGCAGCGACAGGCCGAGGATGCCGTTGCAGGTGATCATGACGGCGGCGAAGACGGTGTCCCGCGCCAGCGCCTGCGTCTTGTCCCCACCGCTGATCATCAGCGTGACGATCAGACCGACTTCGATCACGGTGACCGCCACCGCCAGCACGAGCGAGCCGTACGGCTCACCGACCTTGTGCGCCACCACCTCGGCGTGGTGTACGGCCGCCAGCACAGCCGCCGCGAGCAGGGCCGCCACCACGAAGATGAGCGGGCCGGGCAGCTCCCGTCCCCAGGTCATCACGAGCACGAGCACGGCGACCAGGGGCGCGACGGTGGTCCAATCGGTCAGGCGGGATCGGATCATCGGCGGCATGCGCATAACTTTGCCAGGCGGCAGGGTCGACGCCGCGTGGCGGGGTGGCTTCGGGCAGTCCTGTCGATCTATTCGGTCGAGGCCGGTTGCTCCACATGGGTGGGCAGGTCACGGAGGTCCGCGATCACCGGTCCGATCCAGCCGGGATCGGTGTCCTGGTGCTCGGTGGTCCGCAGCACCGTCATGCCGACCGCCGCCGCGCCGGCCAGTTCGCCGTCCGCGCCGTCGCCCACGTAGACGCATTCCGCCGGCGCGACGCCCAGGCGCTGCGCGGCGGTGCGGTAGATCGCCGGGTCCGGCTTGGCCAGCCCGACCGCGCTGGAGAAGACCGCGACGTCGAAGCGCCGGGCGAGTGGGCCGGCCGCCCACGCCTCGGCGGTCTCGGAAGTGGCATTGCTGATCAGGGCCAGCCGGTGGCCGCGCTCGCGCAGCGCGTCGAGCACGTCCAGGGTGCCGACCGGGACGCGGCCCAACACGCGGCGGGCCAGCGCACGCCGATGCGCGGCGGCGCGGCTTACCTGCTCGTCCGTCGGCGAGCCGCCGAGGCGTTCGGCGAGGATGCGGACGGTCTCCTCCGCGCTCCACCGGACGAGCCGGTCCCGCCACGTCGCGTGGTACGCGGCGACGAGCGCCGCCGGAGCCACCCCGACCAGGAGCGCCATCTCGCCGACCACCCGGTCCCGCTCGTCGTCGGCGCCGTGGACCAGGGTGTGGAAGAGGTCGAAGATGACCGGCCGTGGCATGCCGGGATCCTACTGCGAGGGTGATCACGGCTGGGGAAACGCAGAGGGCACATCCGATGGATCGGATGTGCCCTCTTACCTCTGGTCGGGGTGGCCGGATTCGAACCGACGACCTCTTCGTCCCGAACGAAGCGCGCTACCAAGCTGCGCCACACCCCGAGGCGTGCCGACAAATAGTAGCCCACCCGCCCGCACGGTCAAACTCGGTACCCCCCGCTCCGCGCGGGCGGCAGATCTTGGTACGAACCGGCCCTCGGAGGGGCGGGCGCGTACCAAGATCTGCCGGGAAGCGGGGACGCCGGGCGGCGGGGTCAGCGGGAGATCAGCGTGAGGATGCTGGCCTCGGGGGGGCAGGCGAAGCGGATGGGGGCGGTGGGGTGGGTGCCGAGGCCGGCGGAGACGTGCAGCCACGAGTCCGAGCCGGGCCAGCGGTGCAACCCGCGCGCCATCGAGCGGGGCAGCCCGCAGTTGGTCACCAGCGCGCCGTACCCGGGCACGCACACCTGGCCGCCGTGGGTGTGCCCGGCGAGCAGCAGGCCGAAGCCGTCGGCCGCCATCCGGTCCAGCACCGCGGGCTCGGGGGAGTGGGACAGCGCGATCGACAGCGCCGCGTCGCCGCTGACCGGGCCGGCCACGGCGTCGTAGTCGTCGCGTTCGATGTGCGGGTCGTCCACGCCGACCAGCTCGATCTCCCGCCCGCCGGCCTTGAGCGAGGTGCGCGCGTTGTTCATGTCGACCCAGCCGGCGCCGGTGAGGATGTCGCGCAGTTCCTCGTACGGCAGGGGCGTGCCCTCGGTGTATTCCCGGTCCGGCAGGAAGTAGGTGAAGGGGTTCTTCAGGACCGGGCCGGTGTAGTCGTTGGAGCCGAAGACGAACGCGCCGGGCAGGTCGAGCAGCGGTTGCAGCGCGCGCAGCACACCCGGCACCGACTCCGGGTGGGCCATGTTGTCGCCGGTGACCACGACCAGGTCCGGGTCGAGCGCGGCCAGCGAGGCCACCCAGTCCTGCTTGCGCCGCTGGGCGGGCATCATGTGCAGGTCCGAGAGGTGCAGCACCCGCAGCGGTTCGGCGTCGGTCGGGAGCACCGGCACGTCGTACCGGCGCAGGGTGAACATGTTGCGCTCGATGAGCGACGCGTACGCGAGGGTGGCCGCCCCGGCGGCGACGGTTCCGGCCGCGAGACGGAATAGTGTGCGCTTTCGCATGGCGTTCAGGGTAGTTTCACCGTCCATGAGCACGCTGAAGGACCGTCTCACCGCCGACATGCGCGCCGCCCTGAAGGCGCGCGACGAGCTGACCACCTCCACGCTTCGCATGGCCCTCGCGGCCGTGGGCAACGCCGAGGTGGCCGGCCGGGAAAAGCGCGAGCTCAGCGACGACGAGGTGCTCGCGGTGCTGGCCAAGGAGGCGAAGAAGCGCCGCGAGGCGGCAGTGGCGTTCGCCGACGCCGGGCGCGCCGAGCAGGCCGGCAAGGAGACCGCCGAGGGTGAGGTGCTGGAGCGGTACCTGCCCAAGCAGCTCTCCGACGAGGAACTGGCCGAGCTGGTCTCGGGGGCGCTCGCCGCGGGCGGCTTCACCGGCAAGGCGCAGATGGGCCCGGCCATGAAGGCCGCCCAGGCCGCGGTGGCCGGCCGCGCCGAGGGGGGCCGGGTGGCCGCCGAGGTACGCCGCCAGCTGGGCCTCTGACCGTCCCGTAGGCACAAGACGAAGCGACGGCCACCCCCTTCACGGAGGTGGCCGTCGCTTCGTCTGGGATCAGTTCCCCGGTCGTCCTGGTCGGCCGTTACCCGGTCCGCCCGGGCCACCTGGTCGGTCCGGCGTCGCGGTGCCGCCCTGGTCCGAGTCGCCCTTGCCGGAGCTGACCTCGATCATGACGACGCCGCCCTTGATGGTGCGCCCGTTCGGGCTGGTGCCGGCCGCGGTGCCCGCCGGGCAGTCCGACGCCACCTTGTTGCTGGAGACCACCGGTTCGAAGCCGGCGCCCTTGAGCCGGGACTTCGCGCTCTCGATGGACGCGCACTTCACATCCGGGATGGACCGCTGGTCACCCAGGACGATCTTGCCGCTGGGCGGGGTGAAGTTCTTCCGGTCCTTGCCCTTCATGGCGTCCCGTAGCGTTTCGTAGACCGCCGGGTTGATGCCGGTGGGCACGTCGTGGCCCATCTTCTGGTTGGTCTGCGGCCAGTCCGGGTCGGCCATGATGCCGGCCACCGCGTACTGCTTGGTCATGGCAACCAGCGAGGAGGTCTTCTCCGAGTCGGTGGTGCCGGACTTGCCGGCCACCGGCGCGTCGACGATGTTGCGGACGTTGCCGGCGGTGGCGGTGCCGCACTTCGTGGTCGAGGAGCGGTCACCCACCGGGCAGCGGGCGGCGTCCACGGCGGCCCGGGCCACCTCGGTGCTGACCCGCTGCTCGCAGCGCGGGTTCGCGACGTCGAGCTTCTCGCCCTCCGGGCCGCGGATCTCCTGCACCGGGATCGGCTCGCAGTACTTGCCGTCGGCGCCGAGCGTCGCGTACGCGTTCGCCAGCTCCAGCGGGGTGGTCTGCGAGACGCCGAGGCTGAACGCGCCCCACTGGTGCGGGTTGGCGGCAAGTTGCGCGTCGCTCGACGAGCGGAACGAGATGCCGAGCTTCTGCGCCGCCTTCACCACGTTCTCCGCGCCGACCCGCTGCTGCAGGTCGATGAAGAACGTGTTGACCGAGAAGCCGAAGCCGCTCCACATGTTGTGCATGCCGGCCATCGAGGCGTTGGCGTTCTTCGGGCAGTACTTGTTGGTGCCCGGGCAGGCGGCCGGCGAGTTGAACTCGACCGGGTAGTTCGACTTGAACACCGGCTGCGCGTTGATCGGGTAGCTGAGCGGGTAGCCCTTCTCCAGCGCGGCCACCAGCGTGAAGATCTTGAAGGTCGAGCCCGCCTGGTAGCCGGCGATGCCGGGGCCACCGGTGATCAGCGGGTTCACCGTGTTGGGGTAGTTGCCCCGGATCTTCTTCTTGGCCTTCGCCGGGTCGCTGGAGATCTTGTTCTGCGGGTCGTCCGGGTCGTCGAGCTTGAAGTTGCGGTTGACGGCGACGGCGCGTACCCGGCCGGTGCCGGGCTCGACGGCGGCCACCATCCGGGCCGCCTTGCTGCTCTCGCCCAGGTTCTTGCGGACGGCCTTGTCAGCGGCCTTCTGCGCCTGCACGTCGAGCGTGGAGATGATGGTGTAGCCGCCGCTCTTGAGCCGCCGCTCACGGTCGTACGAGGTGGCGCCGAACGTCTCCTGCTGCAGCCACCAGCGGTAGAGGTAGTCGCAGAAGAAGCCCCAGGAGCGGGTGGTGGTCTGGGTGCAGCCGTTCGGGGTGCGCTTGCCCTTGACGACGAGCTTGATCTTCTTGGCGGCGTCCGCCTCCTGCTGGGTGATCGCCCCGATCTGCACCATGTTGTCGATGACGTAGTCGCRCCGGCCGACCGCCTCGGGGTAGCCCGCGGGGGTGGTCGGGTCGAACGCGGTGGGCGCCTTCACCATGCCGGCGAGCATGGCCGACTCCTGGATGTCCAGCTTGCTCGGCGGCTTGTTGAAGTAGACCTGGCTGGCCGCCCAGATGCCGTACGCGCCGTTGCCGAACGCGGCGATGTTCAGGTAGCGCTCCAGGATCTCGTCCTTGGAGAGCTCCTTGTCGATCTGCAGCGCCAGGCTCATCTCGCGCAGCTTGCGGGCGCTGGTGTCCTCGGTGGCGGCGACCACGTCGGCCGGGTGGGTGGCCGAGTAGGAGATGGCCAGCCGGACGTACTGCATGGTCAGCGTCGACGCGCCCTGCCGGGAGGAGCCGGCGGCCTGGTTGTTGACGAACGCCCGTGCCACACCGTTGAGGTCCACGCCGTTGTGCTTGTAGAAGTCGTGGTCCTCGGCCGCGATGATGGACTTCTGCATGTGCGGCGAGATGTCCTTGAGCTTGACGTCCTTGCGGTTCTCGTCGTACATCGTGGCCAGCACGGTCTTGCCGTCGGACGCGAGCAGCTTGGTCATCTGCGGCGACCGGGCGACTGTGAGCTCCTTGGGCAGCGCGCCGAATGTCTCCGAGCCGGCCTTCGCGGCCAGTCCGGTCATCGCCACCGCGGGGAAGGCCGCCGCAGCGACCACCACTCCGGCCAACAGGCCGCAGATCAGCAGCGATGCGGCGTTGGTCAGCACGTTGTGGTCACGTTTCCGCATCCAGGTCACCTCGACAGGGTACGCGAGCAGGGATCGGCGGGCGCGCGGGGAACTTTCCCCATTTCCTGCATGCGCCGGCCTCGTTGTGCTAAACGCACGAGCCCTGGTCCTGGGTTGCGTGAGATCCGGCGGAAGTCTCTCTGAAACCCGGGAGGGGCGCAGCGTTTTCACGTACCCGGGCGGGGTAGACGCCGGGCGAAAGCCCGGGAAGCCGGGAGTGTCCGGAATGATGGATTTCGCCGACAACGTTGCGTAATCGGGCGACTACACAGCATGATGGTGGCGGCGAAGGCAGCCGTGCGTCGTTCGTGCCGCCCTGGGGAGGCCGGCGCGGACGACCGGGGGGAGTTCGAGGGCTGCTCGCACGAAGTCGGTAGGTACTGCAAGGGGGGACGTGTACAGATGGGCATGATCACTGACTGGCCGTCACTGGCGGCATGTCAGAACGGAGACCCGGACGCGTTGTTCGTACAGGGCGCCGAACAGAACGTGGCGAAGAGGATCTGCCGGAGCTGCCCAGTTCGGTACGAGTGCCTGGCCGACGCGCTCGACAACCGGATCGAGTTCGGTGTGTGGGGTGGCATGACCGAGCGCGAGCGCCGGGCGTTGCTGCGCCGTCACCCGCAGGTGACCAGCTGGCGCAAGATGTTCGAGGCGGCCATGAAGAAGAACGCCAAGGAGAAGGCCGGCAAGGACAAGGTGCTGGTGACCACTGCCACCTGACCGCCAGGTCAGCTCCGGCTGATCGCCTCGCCGATCGTCCGCAGCCCGTCGACGTCGTGCACGTCGGCGGGCTGCGCGGCCACCGACACCGCCGGCACCGCCGGGAACGCCTCGGTGAACCGGGCCGCCACCTGATCCTCGCGTACCGCCTGCTGGGCCAGCGCGGCATGCGCGCGCAGCACTTCGACGGTGCCCTCGTGCCCGCCCGCCGCGGCCAGCCGCTCCGCGGCGGCCAGGCTCTCCGCCGCGGACAGGTCCGCCGCCGGCCGGTGTACCCGGTTGAGCACCAGCCCGGCCAGCGGCATCTGCTCTTCCCGCAGGCGACCCGCGAAGTAGGCGGCCTCCCGGACCGCGTCCGGCTCCGGGGCCGCGACCAGCAGGAACGCCGTCTCCCGGGCCTGCAGGATCCGGTACGTCTGCTCGGCCCGCTGCCGGAACCCGCCGAACATCGAGTCGAGGGCCGCGACGAAGCCGGACAGGTCGGTGAGCAGTTGGGCGCCGAGCACCTTCTGCACCACCTTGGAGAACATCCCGAAGCTCGCCGTCACCAGGTTGAACATGCTGCGTCCGCCGGTGCGCGCCGGGGCCAGCAGCAGTCGCAGCATGCGGCCGTCGAGGAACCGGGACAGGCGGGCCGGAGCGTCCAGGAAGTCGAGCGCGGACCGCGACGGCGGCGTGTCCACCACGATCAGGTCCCACTCGCCCCGGGCGTGCAACTGGCCCAGCTTCTCCATCGCCATGTACTCCTGCGTGCCGGCGAAGGTGGAACTCATGGCCTGGTAGAACGGGTTGGCGAAGATCTCCGCGGCCTTCGCCGGGTCGGTGTGCTGGAGCACCACGTCGTCGAACGTGCGCTTCATGTCCAGCATCATGGCGTGCAGCTCGCCGCCGCTGGCCTCGACGTCGATGCCCTTGACCTGGCGGGGTGTGTTGTCCAGCTCGGTCAGGCCGAGCGACTGCGCCAGCCGGCGGGCCGGGTCGATGGTGAGCACCACGGTCCGGCGGCCGTGCCGCTCGGCCGCGCGCAGCGCCAGCGCCGCGGCAGTGGTCGTCTTGCCCACGCCGCCCGCCCCGCAGCAGACCACGATCCGTACACCGTCGTCGGCGAGGATCTGGTCGACGTCAAGCGGAGGCGCCGCGTCTTCGGAAGGCACCAATCGAGCGTATCGGTCCCGAGGGGCACTCTGCTCCGTGCCGGTCGCAGGTGTGAGTCAATCCGCCCGGACGAGGGTCTCGGCGAGCGCCTCCAACCCGGCCCGGTCGACTCCTCCGGGCAGCAGCGGCAGTTCGATCATGGGCAGGCCCAGCTCCACCAGGTCGCCCCGGAGCGAGTCCTCCAGCTCTCGGCGTACCTGCTGGTCGTGGGCCTCCTCGACGAGCCCGGCCACGGTCGGGCCGTCGGTCGGCAGGCCGGCGGCGGCCAGCCCGCGCTCCAGCTCGGCCGCGGTCACGGCCCGGCCGGCCGGCACCGGCGGGCGGACGCCGTTGACGATCACCCGGCCGACCGGGAAGCCGAGCTGGGTCAGCTCGGCGACCGCGTCCAGCGTCTCCTGGACCGGCATCTCCTCCAGCAGCGTGACCACGTGCACGGCTGTCATCGGCGACCGGAGCAGCGCGGAGACGCCCTCGCTCTGGGTCTTGATCGGGCCGACCTTGGCCAGCCGGGCGGTCTCCGCTGTCACGTTCAAAAAGCGGCCGATGCGTCCGGTCGGCGGCGCGTCCAGCACGACCGCGTCGTACGTCCGGCGCGAGCCGCTGGTCCGGGTGGTCGCCTCCTTGACCTTGCCGGTGAGCAGCACGTCGCGCAGGCCCGGCGCGATCGTGGTGGCGAAGTCGATCGCGCCGAGCTTGCGCAGCGCCCGCCCGGCCGCGCCGAGCTTGTAGAACATGTCCAGGTATTCCAGGAGCGCCGCCTCGGCGTCGACCGCCAGCGCCCGCACCTCACCGCCGCCGGGCGCGTCGGCGAGGTGCCGCTCCTCGTACGGCAGCGGGTCGGTGCCGAAGAGCTGGGCGATGCCCTGCCGGCCCTCCACCTCGACCAGCAGGGTGCGCCGGCCCCCGGCGGCCAGGCCGAGGGCCAGCGCGGCGGCCACGCTCGTCTTGCCTGTGCCGCCCTTGCCGGTCACCACGTGCAGGCGGGCCGGCCATCTGCCGGCGGACTCGGCCGGCTGCTCACTCGCTGCCACCCGTCGAGCCTAACCAGCCGGCCGGATCAGCCGACCTCGCAGACCCACCAACCCGTCTTCCGCACCACTGTGAAGCGCAGGGACTGCTCGGCGACCTTCTCGTCGGCGGTGGTCATGGTCACCCGGGCGGAGACGGTGGCCCGGTCGCCGGTCTCGTTGTCGACGGTCGGGTTGCTCCAGCGGAACCGGGGGTTCTGGTACTGCTCGGCGTACTTGCGCACCTCGGCGACCTTGGCGGCGATCTTCTCGTCGTCCCGGGCCGCCGAGCAGACGAACGTGGCCGCCTTCTCGGCGTCCCGCTCCTGGTAGACGGCCTTGAGGAAGCCGTCCACCGCGATCTGCGGTTCCTTCGCTCCCTGGCCGTTCTCGGCGTCGCGCAGGACCAGGAACGCGGCAGTGCCCCCACCGCCGCAGAGCAGGACCGCGGCGGCCAGCACCAGCGAGGCGATGAGCAGCGCCGGTCGCTTGCGTGGCGGGCCGCCGGGCGGGCCGGGCGGATACGCCGGTGGCCCGGCGGCGGGAACGGCGCCCGGCGGTGTGCCGCCGCCGGGCGGTGATTGTGGGTGCGGGTCGCCGGGCGTGCCGGTGTCGCCACCGGCGGGCGGTTGGGTCATCTGTCTCCCCCGGGTTGCGGCTCCCGTCGCCGCCCCAGGCGACGGGCACGGGTCGAGGTGGTCGGGCGCGCGTCCGCGCGTGCCCAGTCCGGAAGGGTAGCGGTCGGCGGGGCGCTTGCCAGCCCCGCGTGCGCACCGGCGGGAGGCGAGTTCGCGGTCGCGTTCCGGACCAGGCTTGTGTCACATATGTGACTGGCTGTGACGAAGCGTGCGCGTCCCGTTGTCGGGACTGGCCGGAGGTCCTACGTTCGTCCCGACACGGAGAGCCGGACCCGCCGGACGGTGCCGAGGCGGATGGCGGTGTCAGTGAGCAGGTACGACGCCCGGAGGCGACGCATGCGCGACGCGGAGAACACCCCCCGAGCCCAGTTCCCCGGCGACCGGTCCGGCCGGCCCGGCGAGGCCGACGTGCCCGCCTCGTTCAACGAGCGGTCGTACCGCCTTCCGGTCGAGGTGGTCCGGACGCCGTCCCGCCCCGGCGCGAAGGGGCGGGACGAGGACGAGCCCGGCTACGTCATCCACCTGCCGGTACGGGTGGCCGACCTCGCCGCGGCCACCGCGCTCGCCGGCACCGTGGCCACCTCGCTGAGCTTCCTGGTGGAGCTGGACGCGGGCGAGACCACCGTCTCCACCGCCGACGACCAGAACAACAGGCACCGGGTCTTCTGCGATCTGCTGCTGCCCGACCGCAGCCGGTGCCCGCAGCGCTTCGAGCACGAGGGCCCGTGCGGCGAGCCGCCCTCCGCGCCGGAGCCGCGTCCCGCGTCCCGTTGACGACGGCGGACCGTAGGCTGTGCCTGACCGAAGTCCAAGTCAGGCAAGGGAGCCCTCCTCCGATGCAGAAGTGGGAATACGCCACGGTGCCGCTGCTGGTCCACGCGACCAAGCAGATCCTCGACAACTGGGGCGAGGACGGCTGGGAACTGGTCTCGGTGGTGCCCGGCCCGAACCCGGAGCAGCTCGTCGCGTACCTGAAGCGTCCGAAGGGCTGACCGGCATGAGCAACGGACCCCACGCGAAGCTCGCCGAACTCGGCCTCGCACTGCCCGAGGTGGTGCCGCCGGTGGCCAGCTACGTGCCGGCCGTCCAGTCCGGGCAGCACGTCTACGTCTCCGGCCAGCTGCCGATGGCCGAGGGCAAGCTGCTCGCCACCGGCAAGGTCGGCAACGGCGTCTCCGCCGAGCAGGCGAAGGACCTGGCGCAGCGGTGCGCGCTGAACGCGCTGGCCGCGATCGACGCGCTGGTCGGGCTGGAGAACGTGGTGAAGGTCGTGAAGCTGACCGGCTTCGTGGCCAGTGCGCCCGGTTTCACCGGCCAGCCCGGCGTGATCAACGGTGCCTCGGACCTGTTCGGCGCCGTGTTCGGCGAGGCCGGCCGCCACGCCCGCAGCGCGGTGGGCGTGGCCGAACTCCCCCTGGACGCCCCGGTAGAGGTAGAGGTCATCGTCGAGGTCGTCTGACCCGCGCCGACGAGCCCGCGATCTTGCGGTTGCCGCCCTGGCAGAAGCCCCAGACGGGGACAAACCAGCGGCGGGAACTGCAAGATCGCGGGGAGTGGCCGGGGGAGTCGTACGATCGCTGCCATGGGTGGGCGTGTGACCGGGGCCGCTGGGGCGCTTGCAGATGGGCTGCCGGGGTGGGTGACGCTGTTGCGCGCGCCCAATCCGGGGCCGATGACGCTCGACGGGACCAACACGTGGGTGCTGCGGGCCGGGCCGGACGCGCCGGCCCTGGTGGTCGACCCGGGCCCCGCCGACGAGGGGCACCTCGCCGCGATCGCGGCCCAGGGGCCGATCGGCGCGGTGCTGATCACGCACGGGCACCCCGACCACACCGAGGGCGCGCCCCGGCTGCGTGAGCTGCTCGACGGCGTACCCGTGCTCGCCGCCGACCCGGCCCACACCGCCGGCGGTGACCCGCTCACCGCCGACACGCGCCTCGACCTGGGGCTCGACCTGCGGCTGCTGCCCACCCCCGGGCACACCGCCGACTCGGTCTGCCTCCTCGCCGAGCACGACGGCGATCGGGTGGTGCTGACCGGCGACACGATCCTCGGGCGGGGCACCACCGTGGTGGCCCACCCCGACGGGCACCTCGGCGACTATTTGTCGAGCCTGGAACTGCTCTCCACGTACCGGGAGGTCCCGGTGCTCCCGGGCCACGGCCCGGCGCTCGCCGACTGCGGCGCGGCGGCCGACTTCTACCTGGCCCACCGGCGGGCCCGGCTGGACCAGGTGCGCGCCGCCGTGGCCGCGGGCGCCACCACCGCGCCCGAGGTGGTCGCCGTGGTCTACGCCGACGTCGACAGGTCGCTGTGGTGGGCCGCCGAGTGGTCCGTCCGCGCCCAGCTCGAACACCTCGGAGTGGAGCAGCCGTGACCTGCCCGGTGTGCGGGACGGTAGCGGTACCCGGGGCGCGGTTCTGTCACAACTGCGGCGCGGCGCTGCCGGCCGCCGCCACGCTGCCCGCCGCCGAACGCCGCGTGGTGACAGTGCTCTTCGGTGACCTGTCCGACTTCACCTCCTGGTCGGAGGACCTGGACCCGGAACGGGTCGGCGCGGTCACCGACCGGGTGCTCGCCGCCCTCGCGGGCGCGGTCAAGACGTTCGGCGGCCACGTCGACAAGCTCACCGGCGACGGGATCATGGCGGTCTTCGGCGCGCCGGTCGCCCACGAGGACGACGCCGAGCGGGCGGTCCGCGCGGCGCTGTCCATGCAGCGCGCGGTGCGGCGGGTGCTCGACGACGAGCGGGGCGGCGGCGCGCCGCTGGGCCTGCGCGTCGGCCTCAACACCGGGGACGTGATCGCGGGCATCCAGGCGGCGATCGAGTACACGGTCATCGGCGACACGGTGAACACCGCCGCGCGGCTCGCCGACGCCGCCGCGGTCGGCGCGGTCTACGCCGGGGCGCGCACCTCCGCCGCCACCCGGCACGTCGCCTCCTGGCGGGCGCTGCGCCCGCTGCGGCTCAAGGGCAAGCGGGAGCCGGTCGAGGCGTACGAGCTGCTGGGCCTGCTGGACGCGCCCGGCACCCGGTCCGGTCTCGGCGACGAGGCGCCGTTCGTGGGCCGGGAGACCGAAATCGGCCGGGTCGCCGGCCGGCTCGCCGAGGTGATCGACCGGGGCGAGCCCCGGGTGCTGCTGATGACCGCCGAGGCGGGCATCGGCAAGTCCCGGTTCGCGGCCGAGGTGGAACGCCTCGCCGCCGGATACGACGTCGGCGCCGGCCGGTACGCCGCGCACACCGGCGCCCGGGTGCTGTCGGTGCGGTGCGCCGCGTTCGGCGAGCGCCGCCGCCTGGCCCCGCTGGCCGACCTGGTCCGCGCCGCCGTCGGCCTGCCCGGCGACGCGGCCACCGCCGTCACCCGCCCGGCCGTCGAGGAGCGGCTGCGCCGCCTCGGCCAGCGCCTGTCCCGGCTCCCCGGCGACCCGCCACCGATCGCCGTGGACCAGCTCCTGGCCCTGCTCGGGTACGCCGAACTGCCGCCCGCCACGGAGAACGGTGAGTGGAACGCGGCCGGGCCGCCACCGGACGACGAAGCCGTGCCGACCGCTGTCGCGGACCTGCTCACCGCGCTCGCCGTGGAGGCGCCGCTGGTGATCGTGGTGGACGACCTGCACGACGCCACGGCCGAGACGCTCAAGGCGTTGGCGCTGACCCTCAACCGGCTCAGCGGGCCGGTGCTCGTGCTGCTGCTCGGCCGTCCCGAGCTGGTGCGGACCGCCGGCGCGCTGACCCGGGTCGCGGACGCCGAGGTGCACGCGCTGCCGCCGCTGCGCGGCGCGGACGCCTCCCGGCTGCTCACCAGCTACCTCGCCGGTGGCCGCATGCCCCAGGCCGACACGGACCGGCTGCTCGCCACCGCCCAGGGCAACCCGTTCTACCTGGCCGAACTCGTGACGCTGCTGATGGAGCGCGGCGCGCTGACCGCCGGGCCCGGCCGCGGCGCGGACGTCGGCTGGCGTCTCGCGCCCGGCTCGCTCGGCAGCCGGCTGCTCTCCCGGGACCTGGCCGCGGTGCTCGCGGCGCGTATCGACGCGCTGCCGCCGGATGCCCGCTCGGCGCTGCGCGACGCCGCGGTGGTGGGCGACACAGTGCCCGCCGGTGCGCTGGAGGCGCTGCGCGAGCAGCGGCTCGGGCAGGACGGCCGGCCCGCCGCGGTGGCCGCCGTCGAGCTGGACCGGGCCGTGGAGGAGCTGCTGCAACGCCGCATGCTGCACCGCACCCGCACCGGGTTCGCCTTCGCCACCCCGCTCATGCGGGAGGCCGCGTACGCCGGGGTGAGCAAGGCCGAGCTGGCCGAACGGCACGCGGCGCTGGCCCGCTGGGCCGCGCCGGAGAGCGTGGACGGGACGGGCGGCGCCCCGGCGGGCGCCTTCACCGAGGCCGCCCGGGACGACTTCGTCGCCGAGCACGTCGAGCGGGCCACAGCGCTCGCCGACGCGGTCAAGCTGCGCCCGGACGCGCCGGCCCGGGCGGTCACCCCGCTGGGCGTGGCCGCGCTGGGCCGGGCCGCCCGCCGGTCACTGCGGTCGGGGGAGCCGGCTCTCGCGGTCGAGTACGCCGAACGCGCGGCCGAGCTGGCCCGCGACGGCGTACCGCCGGCCGACCGGGTGACGCACGCCCGGGCGCTGCTCCAGATCGGCCGCCCGGCCGACGCGCTCGCGTTCGCCGAGAAGATCGCCGCGAACACCGGTGACCCGGCCACCCGGACCGCCGCGCTGCTGCTGGCCGGGCAGGCCCAGCAGACGCTGGGCGACGCCGAGCGGGCCGAGCGCAGCTGGCAGGAGGCGTTGCAGGTGGCCACCGACGCCGACCTGCCCACCATGCGGGCGTCGGCGATGCGGCGGCTCGGCATGGCCGACTTCATCGCCGGCCGGCTCGGGCAGGCGAGCAGCCGGCTGGCCGCGTCCTATCAGGTCAGCCTGGCCGCCCGGGATCCGCGCGGGCAGGCCTGGTCGTTGCAGAACCTGGCCTGGGTGACCACCACCCGGGGCGACTTCGCCGGCACCGACGCGGTGCTCGGGCGGGCCGCCCGGCTCTTCGCCGAGCTGAAGGACCCGTACGGGCGGGCCTGGCTGCGCGGCACCACCGCGTTCGCCCGGCTGCTCGCCGGACGGCTGCGGGAGGCGTGCCGGATGGCGCGGGTGTTCCTGCCGTTCGGGGAGCGGGTCGGCGAGGCGTGGGCGGTCGGCACGCTGCGCGCGGTCGAGGCGTACGCCACCGCCGAGCTGGGCGACCTGGCCGAGGCGGACCGGGCGGCGCGGCGCGCGTACCGGGACTTCGCCGAGGTGGGCGACGACTGGGGACAGGGCTTCGCGCTCGTGGTGCGCGGGGTGGTGGCGCGCGGGCTGGGCGAGCCGGAACACGCGGCCGACCTGTTCACCGACGCGCTCGAGTACGCCGACCGCACCACCCACCCGCTGCTGACCGGCATGGCCGGGACGCTGCGCGGCTTCGTGGCGCTGGACATGGGCGACCACGAGACCGCCGAGCGGGAGGCACGGTCGGTGCTGACCCGGGTGGAGCCGCACAACCCGCAGGCCCCGGCCCAGGTCGCGCCCCGGGTGCTGCTCGCCATGGCCCGCCTCGCGGCCGGTGACCCGGGCACCGCCGTGGGGCTGCTGGCCCCGGTCGCCACCGGTGCGGCGAACGCGCCCTCGCTGCTGTTCTCCCGGCGGCAGACGATGGCCCGGTACGCCGCCGCGCTGCTCGCCCACGGCCAGCGCGAACAGGCGCTCGACTGGGCGCAGCGGTCGATCACGGCGCCGGCCGAGGACGTGCGCAGCCAGGTGGTGGCGCGGCTGGTGCTGGCCGAGGCGCTCGACGCCTGCGGCCGCCGGGCCGAGGCGCTGACCAACGCGGAGGAGGCGGTACGCCTCGCGTACGCCACCGAACAGCGCAGTGAGCGGATGGTCGCCGACGCGTTGCGGGTTCGCCTCTCCGGCGGCTGATCGCCCGCTGTTCTGACGGTTCCGGGGATGTGTTCGTCGGTGGAGCCGGTTAGCGTGGGCGGCGACAGTCGTGGATCGACTGCCGCCTCCCGGTGCGCGCCTGCGTCACCGGCGGACCACGCTGGGGAGGGACGATGAGGCTGCCGCGCTCGGGCGCCGGCTGGACGATCGCGGTCTTCGGGCTCCTCGCGCTGCTCCTCGGCGCGCTCGGCCTGATCTGGCCGGAGACTCAGCTTCGTCTGCTCGGCTTCGAGGTGCCGGCCGAACGCGCACCGGGCGACTACACCGGCACGTTCCTCACCGCGTCGTCGATGGCCTCGTTCAACATGGGGGTCTACTACCTGCTCGCCGTTGCCACCGAGTGGCGGCCGTTCTACCGCTTCACGGTCTGGTTCCGCCTGGTCACGTTCACCGTCTTCACCATCGCGGTGCTGTCCGACGTCGCGCCGGACCGGTTCTTCGCGGTCGCCGCGTGGGAAGGGCTGGGCGCGGTCGCGACAGCCGTCGGCCTGTGGTGGGACGCGCGCCGGGCGGGCACCGCCACTGACGACTCCGCGCCGGATCCGGTGCCGGCCACCGATGCGGCCCGCTGAGCGGCCGGACCAGTTGGGTATTTTCGAACCGTGACCGAGACCCCGCCCGGCGCCGTGCGGCTGCCAATCGTGCCCGGTCTGACCGATCTGCAGGTGTTCGCCCGGGGCGGCTACGCCACCATCTACCGGGCCACCCAGATCTCGGTGGGGCGCGAGGTGGCGGTCAAGATCGAGAACCGGACGCTGGACAGCGAACGCGACCAGGCCCGCTTCCTGCGCGAGGCCCGCGCCGCCGGGCGGATGTCGTCGCACCCCCACGTGGTCGACCTCTTCGACGTCGGGGTCACCGTCGACCAGCACCCCTACCTGATCATGGAACTCTGCGACGGCTCGTACGCGGAGCGGATGCGCACCTCGCCGCTGGGCCCGGAGGAGACCCGCGACCTCGGCGTGAAGATCGCCGACGCGCTGGCCCACTCGCACGCGGCGGGCGTGCTGCACCGGGACGTCAAGCCGGCAAACATCCTGCACTCCGAGTTCAACTCGGCGGTCCTCGCCGACTTCGGCCTGGCGGTGCTCGCCGAGTTCCGTGACTCCTCGGTCATGCTGGAGGCGCTCACCCCGGCGTACGCGCCGCCCGAGACGTTCAACCACAGCCCGCCCAGCCCGGCCGTCGACGTCTACTCGCTGTGCGCCACCCTCTACGCGGTGATGTACGGCCGGCCGCCGCGCTGGCACTCGGAACGCAACCCGAGTCTGGTGACCGTGCTGGAGATGTTCCAGCAGCCCATCCCCGGGCTGCCCGGGGTGCCCGGCGAGCTGATCGACGTACTCCGGCTGGGGATGTCGAACGACCCGGGCGCGCGTCCCTCCGCGGTCGAGTTGCGCGGCCTGCTCGCCGGGCTGCCGCTGGACGGCGCCCCGGCCGGCGGCGCGCTCTACGACGGCGCCGAGCGCTACCGCCGTAGCGGCGGCCCGAACCCGCGCCCGCCCGCCGACGACGACCACCCGACCGTGGCGTCGCGGGCCCGCCGCTGGCCCAAGCGCTGGTTCCTCGGCGGCGCCGGGGTGCTCGCGCTGGCGGCGTCGGCCGGTGGCGGCTGGCTGGCCGCCGGTCACACGCCCGCCGCTCCGCCGACCCCGGTGACGAGCGGCGTGGCCGGGGGGCCGGTGCCCGGCTGCGCGTCCGCCGACGTGCGGCTCCCGGCCGGCGCGCGGTGCGCTTCCGAGCTGGAGTGCTTCGGTCCGGTACGGCTGCGCCGCGACCGGGCCGAGGCGAGCCGGGTGCCCTGCGACGGCCAGCACACCTGGGAGACGTACGCCGCGGGTGACCTGCCGGCCGGTCTCGCCGGCGCCAAGCACGACGCGGTGGTCGCCGACCCGGCCGTCGGCAAGGTGTGCAACCCCGACACGTTCCGGGTGGTCAGTGGCGCGGACCCGGCGAACGGATGGAACCTCGAGGTGCTGCCGCCGGAGACCGACGCCGACCGCACCTACCGGTGCCTGGCCGGGCGGGGAGTGAACGCGCTCGCCGGGCCCACGCTCACCGGCCGCTGAGCCCTCGGCTCTGCCGCACCGACCTCGGGTCGAGCGTCTCCAGCGTGTCGGCGTCCACCGCGGTCTGCGTCCGCAGGCCGCGTACCGCCCGCGGGTCCAGCGTCTCGAGCGTGTCCGCGTCGACCGGATGGCCGCCGGGGGCGCGCAGGTTCCGTACCGCCCGGGGGTCGATCGCCTCGAGCGTGTCGGCGTCCACTCCGTACCCGGCCTCGGGCAGCCAGGTCTCGGGCGACGGGGTGTGCCCACCACCGCTGACGGGCTGGCGGGCCGCGGTGATCGTCACCCCGGCGATCATGCCCAGCACGACGCAGACCAGGGCCAGCACGACCGACAGGATGCCGGGCGGGCGCCACACCGCGAGGGCCACCACCGCCGCAACCGTCGCCAGGGACGCGACGACGGCCTTCGCCCGCGCATCGGGCTTCGGGAACGATCTCACCCGACAAGCATGGCCCAGCGCGGCAACCTGTCAACCGGCGGGCCGAGACGGCTTCCCGTCAGTCACGCTCCACTTCGGAGCAGCAGAAGCGTCGATCGAGCAAAAATCGTTACATCTGTTGGTCGGCTGCCGTATCGCTCCGGGTTGGGAAGCCGCTACCGTGAGCGTCGATCCGGGAGTGGCGAGGCCGAGGTCTCCTCGACCACACCGCCCAGTGACGGACCCCCGGGGTACGGCAGGTGATCGGGCACCCGCCGTACCCCGGGCCCACCTCGGTCAGTAGGACTTGTCCTGGCCGAGGACGTGCTGGGCGACGAAGTTGAGGATCATCTCGCGGCTGACCGGGGCGATGCGGCCCGCGCGTACCGCGCCGAGCAGCGTCGACACGCCGTACTCGGTGGTCATGCCGGCCCCGCCGAGCGCCTGGACGGCGGTGTCGACGGCGAGCGCGGCGGCCTCACCGGCCGCGTACTTGGCCATGTTGCCGGAGATGCCCGCTTCCAGGTCGCGACCCGCGTCGTACAGCGTCGCCGCCTTGTAGATCATCAGACGGGCCAGCTCGACCTGGACCGCCGCGTGCGCGAGCGGGTGCGCCACGCCCTGGTGCGAGCCGATCGAGTTCCCGCCCCACACCTTGCGGGTGGCGGTGTAGTCGCTCGCCCTGTCGATCGCGTACCGACCGGTGCCGGCGCCCATCGCGGCCACCGTGATGCGCTCCGGGTTGAGCCCGGCGAACAGCGCCGGCAGCCCGGCGTCGAGCGACTCGCCGACGAGCGCGTCGGCGGGCAGCCGGACGTCGTCGAGGAAGAGCAGGAACTGGTTCTCCGGCGACAGGATCTCCATGTCCAGCTTGGACTTCTCCAGGCCCGGCGCGTCGGTCGGCACGATGAACAGCGCCGGCTTCAGCTTCCCGGTGGACGCGTCCTCGGTGCGAGCGACCACGAGGACGTGCCCGGCCTCGTCCACGCCGGAGATGTAGATCTTCCGGCCGCTGAGCAGCCAGTCGTCGCCGTCGCGACGAGCCACTGTGGAGAGCCGGTGGAAGTTCGAACCGGCGTCCGGCTCGGTGATCGCGAAGACGATCTTCTCGGAGCCGTCGGCGAGCCCGGGGAGGTGCTTCTTGCGCTGCTCCTCCGTGCCGTGCTTGCTGATGATCGTGGCGGCGATGGCGGGGGAGACCACCAGGAGCAGCAGCGGGCAGCCGGTCGCGGCCAGCTCCTCGCACACCAGCGCCAGGTCGGTGATGCCGCCGCCCCCGCCGCCGTACTCGGTGGGGATGTTGACGCCCAGGTAGCCCAGCCGGCCGGCCTCGTGCCACAGCTCGGTGGTGTGCTCGCCGGCCTTGGCCTTCGACACGAAGTAGGAATGGCCGTACTTGCGTCCCAGCTCCCGCACCGCATCGCGGAGCTGGTCCTGTTCGGGGGTGAGGTCGAAGTTCACTGGTGGTCCTCCTCGGGGTCCACGACGGCCAGTACGGCACCCGTCTCGACCTGGCCGCCGGCGGGCACCGGCAGTTCCGTCACCACGCCGTCGGCGGGGGCGAGCACGGGATGTTCGAGCTTCATCGCTTCGAGCGTCAGCAGCAGGTCACCGGCGGCGACGCGCTGACCGACCTCGACGTGCACCCGGGTGACCGCCCCGGGCAGCGGCGCGAGCAGCGACCCGGCCGCCAGCTCCGCGGTGGGCAGGGGCAGGCGGGGCAGCTCGGTGAGGCTCGCCGCCCCGTCCGGGCCGTCCACGAAGACCGACGACCCCACCCGGTGTACGCGGAAGGCCCGCCGAACCCCGTCGACGTCGAGCACCACCCGGTCCGGGGCGGCTGTCACCAGCTCGACCACCGGCAGCTCGGTGTTAACAGGGGACCCTTCCTCTACCGGATCCGTTAAGAGGGGGCCCTTCCTTCCCCACTCGGCGAGGGCGCCGGTGCGGTCGAGGCGGTAGTGGATCTCGATCTCCTCGTCACCGGGGCCGGTGAACCGGGTGACCTGCGGGAAGGACGGCACGTTGCGCCAGCCCGACGGCAGCCCGGCCAGCACCGGGGCGGCGGCCCGGCGCGCGGCGGCGGCGGCCAGCGCGGCGGCCAGCGCCACCACCGGAAGCTGCTCGGCCGGCAGCAGCGGCTCGAACACCTCCGGGTGCCGGTCCAGGAAGCCGGTGTCGACGTCCACGGCGGCGAACTCCGGGCTGCGCAGCACGCGTACCAGCAGGTCCCGGTTGGTGGCCACGCCATGCAGCTCGGCGCGGGCCAGCGCGCCGGCCAGGGCGCGGGCCGCCTCGGTGCGGGTGGGCGCCCAGGCGACGAGCTTCGCCAGCATCGAGTCGTAGTGCACGCTCACCGTCGAGCCGTCCACCACGCCCGAGTCCAGGCGCAGCCCCCGGGCCGGACCGAACTCGGCGGCGACCCCGGGGATCGCGAACCGGTGCAGCGTGCCGGTGGCCGGACGGAAGCCCTGGGCCGGGTCCTCGGCGCACAGCCGTACCTCGATGGCGTGGCCGTCGGCCGGCGGCGTGGTGGTGACCGGCAGCGGCTCGCCCTCGGCGACGAGTAGTTGCAGCCGTACCAGGTCCAGCCCGGTGGTCAGCTCGGTGACCGGGTGTTCCACCTRGAGGCGGGTGTTCATCTCCAGGAAGTGCACCTGCCCGTCCGGCGCGAGCAGGAACTCCACTGTTCCCGCGCCGACGTAGTCGACGGCCCGCCCGGCGGCCACCGCCGCCTCGTGCAGCGCCGCGCGCACGTCGTCGGGCAGCACGCCGGGCGCCTCCTCGACGATCTTCTGGTGGCGGCGCTGGATCGAGCAGTCGCGTACCCCGAGGGCCACGACGGTGCCGTGGGTGTCGCCGAAGATCTGCACCTCGACGTGGCGGCCGCGTTCCACGTACCGCTCGATGAAGACCGTGCCGTCGCCGAACGCCGCCGCCGCCTCGCGGCGCGCGCCCGCGACGGCCTCGGCCAGCCCGGCCGCGTCGTGGACGATCCGCATGCCCCGGCCGCCGCCACCCGCGGCGGCCTTGACCAGCACCGGGAAGGCGGTGACCTCGGCCGGGTCGGTCCAGGTGGGCAGCATCGGCACGCCCGCGTCGGCGAGCAGCGCCTTGGCGGCCATCTTGTCGCCCATCGCCGCGATCGCCTTCGCGGACGGCCCGACCCAGGTCAGACCCGCGTCGGTCACCGCCGCCGCGAACTCGGCGTTCTCGGCCAGGAAGCCGTAACCGGGGTGGACGGCGTCCGCGCCGGACCGGCGGGCCGCGTCGAGGATGGCGTCGACGCGCAGGTACGTCTCGGCCGGGGTGTTCCCCGGCAGCCGTACCGCCTGGTCGGCGTCGGCGACGAACGGCGCGTCGGCGTCCGCGTCGGAGTGCACGGCGACGGTGGCCACGCCGAGGGCGCGGCAGGTGGCGAAGACCCGGCGGGCGATCTCGCCCCGGTTCGCAACCAGAAGCTTGGTGATCATTTGAGTACGCCCCCTACATCCGGAAGACGCCGAAACCGTCGGCGCCCTTCACCGGTCCGTTGTGGATCGCCGACAGGCACAGCCCGAGGACGGTACGGGTGTCCCGGGGGTCGATCACCCCGTCGTCGTAGAGCCGCCCGGACAGGAACAGCGCGCCGGACTGCGACTCGATCTGCTGCTCGACCATCATCCGCATGGCGGCGTCGGTGTCCTCGTCGTACTCGCGTCCCCGGGCGGCGGCGGCCTGCCGGGCCACGATGGACAGCACCCCGGCGAGCTGCGCCGGGCCCATCACCGCCGACTTCGCGTTCGGCCAGGTGAACAGGAACCGGGGCTCGTACGCGCGGCCGCACATGCCGTAGTTGCCGGCGCCGTAGGAGGCGCCCAGGTTGACAGTCAGGTGCGGCACCTTCGAGTTCGACACCGCGTTGATCATCAGGGCGCCGTGCTTGATGATGCCGCGCTGCTCGTACTCGGTGCCGACCATGTAACCGGTGGTGTTCTGCAGGAAGACCAGCGGTGTGTCCGCCGCGTTGGCGAGCTGGATGAACTGCGCCGCCTTCTGCGCTTCCTCGCTGAACAGCACGCCCCGGGCGTTCGCCAGCACACCGACCGGGTAGCCGTGCAGCTCACCCCAGCCGGTCACGAGCGCGGTGCCGTAGCCGGGCTTGAACTCGTCGAACGCGCTGTCGTCGAGTACCCGGGCCAGCACCTCGCGCGGGTCGAACGGCACCTTCAGGTCGGCGCTGGCGATGCCGAGCAGCTCCTCCGGGTCGTACCGGGGTGGCAGCGGGTGCGGGTTGCGGGGCGGCGGGCCCTGCTTGCGCCAGTTGAGCCGGCGGACGCACTGCCGGGCCAGCCGGATCCCGTCGCGTTCGTCCTCGGCGAGGAAGTCGGCCAGGCCGGACGTGGTGGCGTGCATCGCCGCGCCGCCCAGCGACTCGTCGTCGGTGACCTCGCCGGTGGCCATCTTCACCAGCGGCGGCCCGGCGAGGTAGACCTGCGAGCGGTCCCGGATCATGATGGTGAAGTCCGACATGCCGGGCACGTACGCGCCACCGGCGGTGGCGTTGCCGAAGACCACGCTCACCGTCGGGATCCGCTGCGCCGACAGCCGGGTCAGGTCCCGGAACACCCGGCCGCCCGGAATGAAGATCTCCGCCTGGGTGGGCAGGTCCGCGCCGGCCGACTCGACCAGGTTCACCATCGGCAGCCGGTTCGCCGCCGCGATCTCACCCGCCCGCCGGGTCTTCGCCAGCGACCACGGGTTGATCGCGCCCCCGCGTACCGTCGGGTCGTTCGCCACGATCAGGCACTCGACGCCCTCGACCACGCCGATGCCGGTCACGGTGCTGGCGCCGACCGGGAAGTCGGTGCCGAACGCGGCCACCGACGACAGCTCCAGGAACGGGCTGTCCGGGTCGAGCAGCAGCTCGATCCGCTCCCGCGGGAGCAGCTTGCCGCGACCGTGATGGCGGGTCACGTACTTCTCGCCGCCACCGCCCCGGGCCTGGTCGAGCGCCGCCTCCAGTTCGGCGAGGCGTTCCAGCAGCGCCTCCCGGTTGGCGGTGAAGGCGGGCGCGGACGGGTCGATCGTGCTCTGCAGAACTGTCGTGCTCACAGGCCCATGCCCTTCGCGATGATCTCGTTCATGATCTCGGTGGCGCCGCCGCCGATGCCGAGCAGCCGGGCGTCGCGGTAGTGCCGCTCCACCTCGGCGTCACGCATGTAGCCGAAACCGCCGTGCAGTTGCAGCGCGGCGTCGACGACGAAGTCGCACGCGGACACCGCCACGTTCTTCGCGATCGCCACCTCGGTCACCACCGGCTGCCCGGCGGCGACCCGCTCGGCGACCTCGTGCACGTACGCCCGCGCCGCCTCGGTACGGGAGTGCATCTCGGCCAGCCGGTGCCGCACCACCTGCCGCGAAACGAGCGGCCGGCCGAACGTCTGACGGTCCCGGCACCACCGCACCGTCAGGTCCACGCAGCGCTGCGCGGTCGCGTACGCCTGCGTGGCGAGCGACAGCCGCTCGGCGGCGAACTGCTGCATGATGGCGAGGAAGCCGGTGTCCTCCGGGCCGACCCGGTTGCGCACCGGCACCCGGACGTCGACGAAGGACAGTTCGGCCGTGTCGGAGCAGTGCCAGCCCAGCTTCTCCAGCCGCCGGCCCACCGTGAACCCCGGCGTGCCCTTGTCGATCACGAGCAGGCTGAGCGAGCCCGACCCGGGAAAGTCGGTGCAGACCGCAGTGGTGACGAAGTCTGCCCGGACCCCGCTGGTGATGTACGTCTTGGCGCCGTTCACGACGTAGTGGTCGCCGTCGCGTACGGCGCAGGTGCGGATGCCCGCCACGTCCGAGCCGCCGTCCGGCTCGGTGATCGCCAGCGCGCCGATCATCGTCCCGGCGAGCGTCGGCCGGACGTACTTCTCGATCAGCGTCTCGTCCTGAGCCTGAACCATGTGCGGCAGCGCGATGCCGTGCGTGAACAGGGCGGCGATCAGCCCCGACGACCCGCCCGAGCGGATGATCTCCTCGGTGACCACCATCGAGTCGAGCAGGTCGCCGCCGCTGCCGCCGACCGACTCCGGGAAGCCGATGCCGAGCAGGCCGACCTTCGCGGCGGTCTCGTGCAGCGACCGGGGCAGTTCGCCGGCCCGCTCCCAGTCGGACAGGTGCGGCAGCACCTCCCGGACGACGAACGAGCGGGTCAGCTCGCGTAGCTGCCGGCGTTCCGGCGTGTCCACGATGGTCATGCCGGAGCCTCCGTCGGAAGGTCGACCACTCGCGAGCGCAGCAGCTCGCCGAGCGCCTTGGCCTGGGGGTCGAACCGGGTGGACGCGGCCACGCCCTGCCCGAGCAGCCCGCGGATCACGAAGTTGACGGCGCGCAGGTTCGGCAGCTCGTACCGCTCGACGGTGAGCGACGCCGTCTCCGGCAGCAGCTCGGCCAGCCGTTCCACGGTCAGCCAGTCGCGCAGCCACGGCCAGGTCGCGTCGGTGCGGGCCCAGACGCCCAGGTTGGCGTCGCCGCCCTTGTCGCCCGAGCGCGCGCCGACCAGCTCACCGAGCGGCCCCCGCCGGGTGGCGTGCAAGGAAGGGCCCCCTGTTAACGCCTCGTGTTGTACAAGGGTCCCTTCCAAACCGCTCGTCACCGTCGGCGGCGGGATCGGCACCCGCTCGCCGGAGGGCAGCACCGCCACGTGCTCGACCGCGTCCTGCGCGATCGCGTCGGCGGTGAACACCCCGTACGGCGTCGCGTCACCGGGCAGCGTGGTGAGCGTGCAACCCGGATAGGAGGCCAGCGCCAGCTCCACCGCCGCCGCCGAGAACGCCCGCCCGGCCCGCGACTTGTCGCCGTCGCGCAGATGTACGTGCAGCAGCGCGCTCGCCGCCTCGGTGTCGCCGGTGTCCGGGTGGTCGGTACGGGCCAGCGTGAACTCCAGCCCCTCCGTGCCGACCGACTCCTCGATCTGGGCGCGGACCAGTGCCGCCTTGGCCGGGATGTCCAGCCCGCACAGCACGAACGTCATCGAGTTGCGGAAGCCGCCCAGGTTGTTGACGCCCACCTTCAGCGTGTCCGGCGGCGGCGTGCCGCGGACCCCGGACACGCGTACCCGGTCCGGGCCCTCCTGCTCCAGCCGTACCGTGTCGAGCCGGGTCACCACGTCCGGCCCGAGGTAGTCCGGGCCGCCCACCTCGTACAGCAGCTGGGCGGTGACCGTCTCGACCGTCACCGCGCCGCCGGTGCCGGCGTGCTTGGTGAGCACCGACGAGCCGTCCGCGTGCAGCTCGGCGATCGGGAATCCGGGCCGGTGCCCGCCGTCCGGCAGTTCGGTGAAGAAGCTGAAGTTGCCGCCGGTGACCTGCGCGCCGCACTCGATCAGGTGCCCGGCCACCGTGGCCCCGGCCAGCGCGTCGAGGTCGTCGCGGGTCCACCCGAAGCGGGCGATGGCCGGGCCGACCGCCAGCGAGGCGTCGGTGACCCGACCGGTGACCACCACGTCCGCGCCCGCGTCCAGGCAGGCCGCGATCCCGAACGCGCCCAGGTACGCGTTGGCGGTCAGCGCGTCCGGCCGCTGGATCGCGTCGCCCTCGACGTACCCGACCCGCACCTGGAGGCCGAGCCGGTCGCCGAGCGACCGGATCGCGTCGGCCAGCCCCGCCGGGTTGAGGCCGCCCGCGTTTGTGACCAGCGTGACGCCGCGGTCCAGCGCGGTGCCGAGCACGCCCTCCGCCTGGCGCAGGAACGTCTTGGCGTAGCCCAGCGACGGGTCGCGCATCCGGTCCCGGCCGAGGATGAGCATGGTCAGCTCGGCCAGGTAGTCACCGGTCAGCACGTCCAGCTCGCCGCCGTCGAGCATCTCCCGCCAGGCGGCGAAACGGTCGCCGTAGAAGCCCGACGCGTTCCCGATCCGCAGCACGCTCATGAGGGAACTCCGCTCGCCGGTTCCCGCTTGTCACCGGGCGGGCCGGCGAACGCCTGGGCCACGTCCAGCCACTCGTCGGCCACCGGCCCGGTGGCGGTCAGGGCCAGGTCGGCGCGGTGCCGGCGCTGCGTGACGAGCAGGCAGAAGTCGAGCGCCGGGCCGGTCACCCGGTCGGCCGCGTCGGCCGGCCCGAACTCCCACACGTCACCGCCCGCGGGCGCGGTCAGCTCCACCCGCACCGGCGCCGTGGGCACCGCACGGCCGTGGGCGGCGAAGCCGTGCCCGAGGGTACGGAAGCCGAGGTGCGCGATGTGGCGCAGACGCTGCGTCGGGGTAGGGCTGACGCCCAGCGCGTCTGCCACGTCCTCGCCGTGCGCCCACGTCTCCATCAGCCGGGCCGTCACCATCGAGGTGGGCGACATGCTGGTGCCGTACCAGGGGATCTTCTGCCCGGCCGGGACGGCGGTGAGCGCGCCGGCGAGCGCCGACCGGCCGGAACGCCAGCGGGCCAGCAGCGCAGGCGGGGGCGCGAGGAAGGACTCCGCGCCGTCCTCGACCAGGCGCGACGGGTCCGGCGCGGCCATCACCGAGGCGAAGAACGCGGACTCGTCGGTGGCCGCCAGGTAGGCGACGTGGTCGGTCCAGGCCAGGTGTGCGATCTGGTGTGCGACGGTCCAGCCCGGGGCCGGTGTCGGCCGCTCCCATCCGTCCGGTGGCAGGTCCGCGACGAGCGCGTCGAGTTGTTCGGACTCGGCGGCCAGATCCGCGAGCAGGGCTGTCAGGTCGACCATTGTGCCTCCGGACGGGGGTGGGTCAGGGGATCAGTGCCGCTCGCTCTCGGGGGTGAGCAGCGCGGCGAGCTGGCGTTTCCAGGTGTGCAGCAGGGCGGCGCGGCGGGGCGAGTCGTCGCTGAGCAGGTTGGCCACGCCGAGGCCGCGGAGCAGGTCGAGCGTGGCCTGCACCGACTCGCGTACGCCCGGCTTGCGCTCGTCCACGCCGAGCAGCTCGACGGTGAGCCGGTGCATCTCGCGGCCGATCCGCGCCTCCAGCGGCACCAGCGCGGCGCGCAGCTCGGCGTCGGTACGCGCGGCCACCCACAGCTCCAGCGCGGCCGCGAACAGCGGGCCGGTGAAGGAGGCGGCGAGTAGGTCGACCACGCCGTCGAGCCGCTGCGGGCCGACCGGCAGGGCCGCCGCCTCGGCGCGCAGCTCGGCCGCCCGGCGCTCGGTCAGGTGCGCGACGGCGGCGGTGACCAGCGCGGCCTTGGTGGGGTAGTGGTGCAGCTGGGCGCCCCGGGAGACCCCGGCGCGGGCCGCCACCACTGTCGTGGTGGTGCCGGACCAGCCGTGCTCCACCAGGCAGTCGACTGTCGCCTCCAGCAGCCGGGCCTGGGTGGCGCGGCTGCGCTCCTGCTGCGGAACTCGGCTCGTTGCGGTGGACACGCCATCAGCCTGCCGCCCCCAAAACAAACAGTCAAGCCTGACTTTTTTGAAAGGAGGGGGCCCTTGTTAACGCCTGCGGTAGCGGAAGGGCCCCTTGTTAACGCCTCAGCGACCGTCGCGCGGAGCGAAGACGGTGAGCGCGTCGGCGTCGGAGTGGAGGGAGCGGACGTACTCGTCGGCCCAGGCCGCCGCGTCCGGAAAGGCGGACTCGGTGGCGATCCGGGCACATGCGGCGTCCAGGTCGAAGCGCGCCCGGCGAAGTTGCACGCCCGGACCGAGCAGCGCCCACCAGGCGCCCGCGCCCCCGTACGGCATGCCGACGCTGCCCGGGTTCACCACCAGGCGGCGGTCGGCCAGCCGGGTGAACGGCATGTGCGTGTGCCCGCAGACCACGGTGCCGACCTCGGGCGGCAGGCCGGCGAAGACCTCGGCCCAGCGGTCCAGCCGCGAGTCGACGAGCACGACCTCCTCGTCGTCGCGCGGGGTGGCGTGGCAGAACAGCACGTCGCCCAGACCGGTGACCGGCAGCGTGACGGACGGCGGCAGCGCGGCCAGCCGGGCCACCTGGCCGTCGCGGAGCTGCCCCGCGGCCCAGTTCGACACCTCGATCGGGGACGCCGCCCCGGCACGCGCCTGCACCAGCTCCCGGTCGGCGTTCCCGCCGACCCAGCAGGCCCGGTCGCCGAGCGCGGCCAGCCGGTCCAGCACCTCGACCGGTTGCGGGCCGGCCGCCAGGTCACCGGTGAGGACGATCAGGTCGGCGGCGGCCACGTCCGGCTCGGCCAGCACTGCTTCCAGCGCGGGCAGCACACCGTGGATGTCGGAGAGAACGGCGACACGATCGGGCATCGCCCCAGCCTGGCGACACCGGCCCGGCAGGACCAAGCGATTCTGCGGCGGGCAGAGACGGCACCGGCCCGCTCAGACGCGGCACCGGCCCGATGCGCTCAAGACGGCACCGGCCCGGCTCCGCGCGTTGGCGGGCCGGGCCGGAGAAGCCGGTACGGAGGTCAGACCCGCGCGCGGCGGGCCAGGCGCTCCGGGTCGAGGATGATGATGCTCTTGCCGTCCAGTCGCAGCCAGCCGCGCGAGGCGAAGTCGGCGAGCGCCTTGTTGACGGTCTCGCGGGAGGCGCCGACGAGCTGGGCGATCTCCTCCTGGGTGAGGTCGTGCGTCACGCGCAGCACGCCGCCGTCGCGGGTGCCGAAGCGGCCGGCCATCTGGAGCAGGTTCTTGGCGACCCGGCCCGGCACGTCCGTGAAGATCAGGTCGGCGAGCGAGTCGTTGGTCCGGCGCAGCCGGCGGGCCAGCACCCGCAGCAGCTGCTCGGCGATCTCGGGCCGGTTGTTCAGCCACGGCCGCAGGGCCTGCTTACGCAGGCGTACGAGCCGGGTGTCGGTGACCGCGGTGGCGGTCGCCGTACGCGGACCGGGGTCGAAGAGCGACAGCTCACCGACCATGTCCGACGGGCCCATCACGGCGATCAGGTTCTGCCGGCCGTCCGCCGCGCGGCGACCCACCTTGATCTTGCCGGACAGGAGGATGTAGAGACTGTCGCCGGGTTCGCCCTCGTTGAAGACGATTTCGCCCTTACGGACCTCGATCGTCTCCATCTCCTTGGCGAGCGCCTCGGCAGCCTCCGGGTCGACACCCTGGAAGATCCCGCTGCGGGCCAGTACCTCGTCCATCGCGCACCTCCGCCTGCGCGTGCCGTCCGTCGGCCGGGTCCGCCGTCCGCTGATCCCTCGCGCGCCGCCAGTCTAGGCGCACATGAGTAGGAATCAGAGGTGCACCCCTGGAATCTTGATCGTTGGGCGTAACCCGCCCGACCCGGTGAGCAGCTAAGATCCCGCTTCCGGTCCGGGCCGGCGCCACCCGTTCCCTCCTGTGATCGTAGGGTGACCGGCGTGCTGTGTGAGCCGTTCCTGACCACCAGGTCCGAAGCCGGGTGGGACATCCCCCTGCTGGTCTGGCGGGCCGAGACGCCGCTGCTGGCGGTCGGCTCCGCTCCGCTGGGCGGCGGGATCGGCGTCCGCGGGTGGGTGCTGAACGCGACGGTGCCGATGTCGTACGACCGGGACGACCCCGCCGCGCACCTGGCCGAACTGGCGCACGGCCTCGGCCTGGGCGGACCCGGCGTCGGGCTGCTGACCGGCGTGGACGTGACCGAGGTGGTCAGCCACGCCGACGGCGGCGTCCGGGTCTGGGTGACCGTCGGCCTGGGCACGCCGGTCTGGGCCGCCGCGCCCGAGCCGGCGCGGCCCGCCGTGCCCGAGCCCGCGCAGCGCGTCGGCACGGTCAACATCGTCGCGTACGTGCCGCAGCGGCTCGGCGACGCGGCACTCGTCAACGCGGTGGCCACCGCCACCGAGGCGAAGGCGCAGGCGATCTGGGAACTCGGACTGCCCGCCACCGGCACCCCCACCGACGCGGTGACTGTGCTCTGCCCGGCCGACGGCGATCCGGCCCCGTACGGCGGGCCCCGGTCGGCCTGGGGCGCGCCACTGGCCCGGGCCGTGCACGCCGCCGTCCGCTCGGGCGGCGCCGGGACCGTGGTGCCCTGGTCCGACCGGCGGGCGGGTTGACGTGCGTCCCTCACATGCGACACGCCGGGTTTTCCGACCGATCGGCCCTCGTCGCGGCGTTCCGGGGACGGTAGCGTCGCCGACGATGTACGCTCCCGCCCGTTCTGTGCCCCGTGCCCGCCGCGCCGCCGTCGCCGCGCCGCGCCCAGCCCTCCCCGGACCTCGTCGAGGAGCGGTCCGGACCCGTCTGGCCGCGCTCGCCGCGCTCGCCGCCGTCCTGTTCGCCGCCGGCTGCGCCGGTGACGCCGGCGGATCGGGCGGCGACGCGAGGTGGCAGGCCGGTCAGGGCGGCGGGTCGACCGGCGCGGCCGGACCCGCCACCGGTGACCAGCCCGCGGCGCCGAACGCCCCCGACGAGCCGTCGATCTCGCTCACCGCGACCGGCGACGTGATCATGGGCAACGCCCCGGACCGGCTGCCGCCCAACGGTGGCAAGGGCTTCTTCGACGACGTGAAGTCGGCGCTCAAGGGTGACCTGGTGATGGGCAACCTGGAGGAGCCGCTCACCGACGACACCGGCGCCGGCAAGTGCGGCCCGCAGCCGAAGAACTGCTACCAGTTCCGGGCGCCGCCCGGCTACGCCGCGCACCTGCGCTCGGCCGGGTTCCAGCTGCTCAACCAGGCCAACAACCACGGCTACGACTACGGCCGGCAGGGCTACGAGAACACCCAGTCGGCGCTGGAGGCGCACGGGCTCAAGCACACCGGCGCGCCCGGTGAGATCACCGTGGTGGACGTCAAGGGCGTCAAGGTCGCCGTGGTGGGCTTCTCGTCGTACCCCTGGTCCAACAGCCTGGTCGACCTGAACGCCGCCAAGCAGGTGATCGAGATGGCCAAGGAGGCGGCCCAGATCGTCGTGGTGCAGGTGCACATGGGCGCCGAGGGGTCGGACAAGACCCGGGTGAAGCCGGGCACCGAGATGTTCTTCGGCGAGAACCGTGGCGACCCGATCCGCTTCTCCCGCACCGTCATCGACGCCGGGGCCGACCTGGTCATCGGCCACGGTCCGCACGTGCTTCGCGGGATGGAGTTCTACRAGGGGCGGCTGATCGCGTACAGCCTGGGCAACTTCGCCGGCGGCGGGAAGTCGCTGAACAGCTCCGGGCGACTCGGCTGGGGCGGCGTGCTCAAGGTGTCGCTCACCGCCGAGGGGAAGTTCGTCGGCGGCACGTTCACCTCCACCGTGATGAACGGAGTGGGACGCCCGTCGGTCGACCGGCAGAACCGTGGCCTCGGGCTGGTCCGCGAGCTGAACGGGGCCGACTTCCCGGACACCGGCGCGAAGCTCGACGCGACCGGGAGGATCACCGCGCCCGCGGGTGGCTGAGCGCACGACCACCGCGCCGAGCCGCCGGAGCGTCGGCCCCGCGACGTAGGCTGGCCGACGTGACCACGCGCTCCCCCGAGACCGACCTCGGCCGTACGCGCCGCGCCCGGCGCATCGGCCGCGTGCTGACCGAGACGCACCCCGACGCGCACTGTGAACTCGACCACTCCAACGCGCTGGAGCTGGCAGTCGCGACGATCCTGTCCGCCCAGTGCACCGACAAGAAGGTCAACGAGGTCACGCCGAAGCTGTTCGCCCGCTACCGCACCGCCGCCGACTACGCCGGGGCGGACCGCGCCGAGCTGGAGGAGCTGATCCGGCCCACCGGGTTCTACCGCAACAAGACCAGCTCCCTGATCAACCTCGGGCGGGCGCTCTGCGAGCGGTACGACGGCGAGGTGCCCGGGCGGCTCGACGACCTGGTCACGCTGCCGGGGATCGGCCGCAAGACCGCCAACGTCATCCTCGGCAACGCCTTCGGCGTCCCCGGCATCACCGTCGACACGCACTTCCAGCGGCTCGTGCAGCGGTGGGCGCTCACCACCGAGACCGACCCGGTGAAGATCGAGCACGCGATCGGCGCGCTCTACCCGAAGCGCGACTGGACGATGCTGTCGCACCGGGTGATCTTCCACGGCCGCCGGGTCTGCCACGCCCGCAAGCCCGCCTGCGGCGCGTGCACGCTGGCGAAGCTGTGTCCCGCGTACGGCACCGGGCCGACCGAGCCGGCCGCCGCGGCCAAGCTGCTCAAGGGCCCCCGGGCCCGTGACCTGGCGGTGGCCGTCGGCCTCGACCCCGACCTGGTGCCGCAGCAGGCCGCCGCGGCGGACGTGCCGTGATGCGCCGTCTCGCGTACCTTCTCGTCCCGCTGCTGCTCGCGGTGGCGGGCTGCACCGCCACGGCCGACGAGCCGGAACGTCCGGCGCCGGCGACCCGGGCCGAGCGCCCCTCGCCGTTCGCCGACTGTGCTCCGCTGACCGTCGTGCCCGCCGCTGCGGCTCCGACGCCCGCCGGTAAGGCCGGGGACCAGCTCCCCGACCTGACGCTCAACTGCTTCACCGGCGGCGCGCCGGTGAACCTGCGCGACGTCAAGGGCCCGGCGGTGATCAACGTGTGGGCGTCCTGGTGCCCGCCGTGCCGCAAGGAGCTGCCCGCGTTCCAGCGGCTCAGCGAGCGGGCCGACGGCCGGTTCCAGGTCATCGGCGTGAACAGCCGGGACAGCCGCGGCGGCGCACAGTCCATCGGCGAGGACTACGGCGTCGGCTTCCCGATGCTGCTCGACCAGGGCGACGCGTTCCAGCGCGCGCTGGAACGCAACGCGTTCCCGCTCACGGTGCTCGTCGACGCCGACGGGCGGATCCGGCACACCGACGCCACCGGCGCGCTCGACGACGCCCGCCTCGCCGCGCTGCTCCAGCGCCACCTCGGGGTGAAGGTATGACCCGACGGCCGCCGGGGTGGTTCGACCCGCTGCTGGGCCGGCTCGGCACCGCGCGCGCGGAAGACTTCACCCGCATCGTCACGCCGGAGCGCGGCGGCCGGGAGAGCGCCGTGCTGGTGCTGCTCGGTGAGGAGCCCGGCGCCGGGCCGGACGTGCTGGTCCTCCAGCGCGCCGCGACGCTGCGCAACCACGCCGGTCAGCCGGCGTTTCCCGGCGGCGCCGCCGACCCGGAGGACGCCGACGCCCGCGCCACCGCGCTGCGCGAGGCGAACGAGGAGGTCGGGCTCGACCCCGGCAGCGTCACCGTGCTGGCCGAGCTTCCCCGGCTCTGGATCCCGGTCAGCGACTTCGTGGTCACGCCGGTGCTCGCCTGGTGGCACGACCCGCACCCGGTGCACCCGCGCGAGCCGGCCGAGGTCGCGCACGTGGCCCGGCTGCCGGTCACCGAGCTGGTCGACCCGGAGAACCGGATGCGGGTCCGTCATCCGAGCGGCTGGACCGGCCCGGCGTTCTCGGTGCGCGGCATGCTGGTCTGGGGCTTCACCGCCGGCGTGATCGACCGGTTGCTGGAGATGGGCGGCTGGTCCCGGCCCTGGCCGCGCTCACGGGTGGTGGAGCTGCCGCCGGTCGACGCCACACCCGCGCCGTCGGCGGGCACCGAACCGGCCGACGAGACACCCGTGCGTTGATCACCGGTACGCATCCTCGGGTCACGTTCCGCGAGCGCTGAGCCGAGCACGGGCCCGGTGCCCGTACCCTTGGGGCGTGTCCGCCGTGGATCTCGTCCTTCTCCTGCTCATGCTCGTGTTCGCGATCAGCGGATACCGTCAGGGTTTCGTCATCGGGGCCCTGTCGTTCTCCGGCTTCTTCCTGGGCGCGCTGCTCGGTCTCCAGGTCGGGCCGCTGATCGCCCAGCAGTTCACGGCGAGCGGCACCCGCGTGCTGGTCTCCCTGGTGGCGATCTTCGGGCTCGCGGTGCTCGGGCAGGCGCTGGCCGGCTGGCTCGGCTCCAACCTGCGGGCGGCCATCACCGGGCCGGCCGGGCGGAAGGTCGACGACGTCGGCGGCGCGTTCATCTCGGTCATCGCGGTCATGCTGGTGGCCTGGCTGGTCGCCGTGCCGCTCGGCTCCTCCTCGGTGCCGTGGCTGGCCTCCTCGGTCCGTAACAGCGCGCTGCTCACCGTCGTCGACCAGGTGCTGCCGGACAAGGCGCAGGACCTGTCCACCGCGCTGCGTGACACCGTCGACACCAACGGCTTCCCGGACGTGTTCGGCGATCTCGCGCCGACCCGGGCCCGGCAGGTCGCCCCGCCCGACCCGGCGCTGGCCAACTCGCAGGTGGTGCAGAACAGCAGGCGGTCGGTGGTGAAGGTGCTGGGCTCCGCGCCGAGCTGCTCGCGCCGCATCGAGGGCTCCGGCTTCGTGTACGCCGACGACCGGGTGATGACGAACGCGCACGTGGTCGCCGGCACCCGCTCGGTTGCGGTGGAGCTGCGCGGCGAGCGGTACGACGGCGAGGTCGTCGTCTACGACCCGGACCGGGACCTCGCCGTGCTCTACGTTCCCGGGCTGCCCGGCCCGTCGCTGCGCTTCGCCGCCGGTCAGGCCGCCACCGGCGCGGACGCGATCGTGCTCGGCTTCCCGCTCGACGGCCCGTACGACGCCCGCCCGGCCCGGATCCGGGACGTCGACCGGATCACCGGTCCGGACATCTACTCGGCCGGGGACGTCACCCGGGAGATCTACACGATCCGGGCGCTGGTCCGCAGCGGCAACTCCGGTGGCCCGCTGGTCTCCTCGAACGGTCTGGTGCTCGGCGTGATCTTCGCGGCGGCGGCGGACGACCCGAACACCGGTTTCGCGGTGACAGCGGCCGAGGCGCGGCCGGTGGCGCTGGCGGGCGCGGAGCGTACCCGGGGAGTGGCCACCGGCGAGTGCACCTGAGCCGGCCGGCGGCGCTCAGCCGCCCGCGGATGCTCCCGCCGGTGTCACGTCGTCGCCGGAGCGGGACAGCGGCAGCCGGGCGCGACCCCAGGTGAGCGTGCGGTCGAGCACCGCCCGCGCCATGATCGCCACGCAGGCGCCGCCGTTGAGGAACGAGGCGACCACGTCGCTGGGGTGATGCATGCCCCGGTACATCCGGGTGAGCGCCACGCCCACCGGCACCAGCACCAGCAGCGCCCACCAGCCCACCTTCACGGGGGTGCTGCGCGCCCGCAGCGCCAGCAGCACCGCGAGACCCACGTAGAGCGCGGTGGCCGCCGACGTGTGCCCGGACGGGAAGCTCGAAGTCGGCGGGGAGGCGTCCATGTGCTCGACGGCCGGACGGTTCCGGTCGATCACCATCGTGGTGAACAGGAAGATCAGTGCCTGCGCGGTCACCGCCGCGCAGAGGAACAGCGGCTCCCGCCAGCGGTGCAGCACCAGCCGCAGCACCAGCGCCGCCAGCACCGTGACCACGACGATCATCTGGGTGCTGGCGAGCGTGCTGAACACCAGCGAGACGTCGTTCCAGCCCGGCGTGCGATCGCCGGCCAGCTCCCGGTTGACCGTGTCCTCCACGGTGAACGGCCAGGTACGCGCCAGCACCCGGGTCACCAGCAGGCCCAGACCCACCATCAGCGCGAAGAGCAGGGCCAGCGGCAGCAGGACACGCCGGGTGACTCGGATCACGACATCGGACATGGGCTCGCCTGTACCCCGTGGCGGCTCCGGCTACGCCCGGCCGCCCTCCGGCCGCTGATCGGCCAGCTCCGGCTCGACGCCCTCGCGGAGCGGACGGGCGGACGGTCGCCCGGATCCGCTGCGCCAGGTGGCGAACGCGGCCGAGGTCGCGGCCACCACCGCCGCCCCGAGCACCCAGCCACCCACCACGTCGCTGGTCCAGTGCACGCCCAGCGCGATCCGGCTGAGCCCGGTCACCACAGTCACCAGCAGCGCGGCGGCCCACAGCATGATCCGGCCGGCGCGGCTGTCCCGGGCGAACGGCAGGAACACCAGCAACAGCACCCCGGCCGCCAGCGCCGCGTTGAGCGCGTGACCGGACGGGAACGAGTAACCGGCCGCCCGGGCCACCGGTTCGAGCAGGTCCGGCCGGTCCCGCCCGACCAGGAGCTTGAGCAGCGCGCCGAGCAGCCCACCGGCGATCATGGTGACGACCACCCAGGCCGCGAGCCGGGACGCGCCGCGCCGGAACAGCCACACCGCCACCGCTGCCGCGGCCACCCGCAGCGGGCCGGGCCCGAAGACGTGCGTCCAGACCGTCATCACCGCGACCCAGGCGGGATGGTCCTGCGCGTACCCGTGGAACGCGTCGGCGATCGAGGCGTCCAGCCGGAGCAGCGGCGACCAGGCGCCGAGCACCAGCAGCGCGAGCAGGGCGAACGGGATCAGCACCAGGAACGCGGCGGCGGTGGCCAGGGAGAGCCGCAGACCCAGTGAGTGGTCCCGGTCGAGGCGGCGGCTCCGCCACGACCGGCGGCGCGTGACAGTCGCCCCGGTGGTGTCCATGGGGGCTTCCCTACCCAGGAACGGGCGCGGTCAGACCACCGCGTCGGTCAGCGACGGATCTGCCGGAACCGGCGCACCATCAGCGCGCTGCCGGTGATCAACGCCACGAACAGCGCCAGGCCGCTCCAGAGCCGCTCCGGGGCGCCCACGACGGTCTGCCCCGCCGGCAGCGCCGACCAGCCCTCCGGCCTGCGCCCCAGCGGGTCGCCGCCGCGGCCCGCCGCCGCGGCCCGGGTGTCGCGTCCGTCCTCCGGGGCCGGCCCGAAGCCCACCACGCCGGGAGAGTCGTTGTCGTCCAGCGGGTTGTGACCCACCGACGGCACGTCGGCGGTCAGCGCCGCCACCGGGTCCACCAGGCCGTAGCCGAACCGGTCGTCGCGTCCGGTCGGGCCGAGGTCCCGGGCCGTGCTGATCAGCCGGTTGACCACGTCCCCGGCGGACATCTTCGGGTACCGCGAGCGGACCAGCGCGGCGGTCGCGGCCACCAGCGGCGCGGCGAAGCTCGTCCCCTGCACCCGCCAGTAGCCCCCCTCCGGCCGCGCGCCGTAGAGCGCGGTGGCGGGTGCGCTGAGGACCGTCTCGTGGCCGGTGATCGAGCCGGACCAGAGGTTCTCGCCGGAGCGTTCCAGCCCGGCGACGGCCAGCACGCCGGGCTCCCGGGCCGGGTACCAGACCTTGGTGGTCGTCGAGGTGGCCAGGTTGCCGGTGCAGGCGACCACCACCACGTCCCGGGCGAAGGCGTAGTCGAGCGCCGCGGCCAGGGCCGCGCTGTCGCTGCTGCCGCCCAGCGACAGGTTGACCACTCCGGCGCCGTTGTCCACCGCCCAGCGCACCGCCTTGGCGATGATGAGCGCGTCGTCGTAGCGGTTCTCGGCGTCGAGCACCCGGACCGGGAGGATCTTGGCGTCCGGCGCCAGCCCCACCACGCCCCGGTCGTCGTCGGCCCGCCCGGCGATCAGCCCGGCCACGGTGGTGCCGTGCCCCACCGGATCAGGCCCGTCCGAACCGTCCGGAGTCACCAGGTCGAGGCCGGGCAGGACCTGGCCGGCCAGGTCGGGATGCGATCCGTCCACACCGGAATCGATCACCGCGACCACCACGCCGCGCCCGGTCGAGGTGCGCCAGGCGGTCTTCGCCCGCAGCTTCTCCAACTGCCACTGCTCGTCGCGGACGTGGTCGCCGCGGAGCACCCGGTCGGGAGCCGCCAACTGCCGCTGAGAGGCGGCGACCGGGACGGACGGCGCGGCCTGTGCCGGCGGCGTCAGCGGACCGGCGACGACGACCAGCGCCGACGCGACGGCCAGCAACGCGCGCCGGGCGACGCGCCGGGGCGGCCCACCGGGCAGGCCCTGCCGATCCCTGGTCACATTCCCCAGCCGTTCCGTCGCGTCAGACACATGCCGCTCGGAGATTACCGGTTGTCCCGGCCGTCACGGGCCAACTCGGCACTTCGGATCACCCGGGCGGAAGATGCGCCAACTGCACCAGGCGCACCCCCTCACGACGGGTGACCAGACGGGCCCGGCCCGGCGGCAGCGGCCCGGCCTTCACCTGACCGACGAGCGCGCCCTCCTCCGGGCCGCCCGACATCACCAGCCCGGCCGTGGACAACTCCCGCAGTCGCTGCACGATCGGCTCGTACGCGGTCCGTCCCGCCCCGCCGGTCCGCCGCGCCAGCACCAGATGCAGCCCGACGTCCCGGGCGTGCGGCAGGTGCTCCTCCAGCGCGCGCAGCGGGTTCGTCGGGCCGCCGGCCACCAGGTCGTAGTCGTCCACCAGCACGAACAGCTCCGGCCCCTGCCACCAGGACCGGCTGCGCAGTTGAGCCGGGGTCACCTCCGGTCCGGGCTGCCGCCCCGCGAGGTAGCCGGCGGCCGACTCGATCAGCTCGGCGGTGTGCGGCGCCGCCGTGCCGTACCCGATCAGGTGTGGAGTGTCGATCACGCCCATCAGGCTGCGCCGGTAGTCCACGAGCATCACCCGGGCCTGCTCCGGGGTGAAYCGGTTGACGATCGACGTGGCGAGCGCGCGCAGGAACGACGACTTGCCGCACTCGGCGTCGCCGAAGACCATGAAGTTCGGCTCGGTGGCGAAGTCCAGCACCACCGGGGCGAGGTCCGCCTCCGCCACGCCGATCGGGAACGCCAGCCCGGTTGTCGCGCTCTGGTCCAGCTCGGCGTAGGGCAGCACCGGCGGCAGCAGCCGCACCCGGGGCGCGGGCGGACCGGTCCACGCCCCGGCGACCGCCTTCACCAGGTCGGCGGTCTCGCCGCCGAGCGCGTCGACCCGGGGCAAGGCGGTGAGGAAGTGCAACCCGCCGGCGGTGATGCCCCGCCCCGGCCGCTCCTCCGGCACCGTCGCCGCCAGCGCCCGCTTGACCACCACCGAGTCGGCCGGGTCGCCCAGGCGCAGCTCCAGCCGGGAGCCGAACAGGTCGCGGATCGCCGGGCGGAAGTCCGACCAGCGCAGCGCGGTCGCCACCACGTGCACCCCGTACGCCAGGCCGCGGGTGGCCAGTTCGGTGACCAGCGGTTCCAGGTCCTCGTACTCGCCGCGCAGGGTGTTCCAGCCGTCCACCACCAGGAACACGTCGCCGAAGGCGTCGGTCGCGCCCGCCGCCCGGCGCTGTCGCCACGCGGCCATCGACTCCACGCCCGCCTCGGCGAAGCGCCGCTCCCGCTCCGCGAGCAGGCCGGCGACCTCGCCGACGGTACGGCGCACCGCGGTGCCGTCGGAGCGCCCGGTGACACCGCCCACGTGTGGCAGGTCGCGCAACGTGCCCAGCGTGCCGCTGCCGAAGTCGAGGCAGTAGACCTGCACCTCGGCCGGGGTGTGGGTGAGCGCCAGCGCGCAGACCAGGGTGCGCAGCAGGCTGGACCGGCCGCTGCGGGTGGTGCCGACCACCGCGACGTGCCCGGCCGCGCCGTCCAGCGCCAGCCAGAGCAGGTCACGCCGCTGCTCGAACGGCTTGTCCACCACCGCCACCGGCACCTGCAGCGCCCCGTGCAGCTCCGGGTTGGCGACGGTGAGCCCGCGTACCGGGTCGGCGCCGACCGGGCCGAGCAGCTCGTCCAGGGCGGGCGAGGCGTCCAGCGGCGGCAGCCACACCTGGTGCGCCGGCGGGCCCTGCCCGGACAGCCGGTCCACCAGCAGGTCCAGCAGCGTCTCGCCGCTGTCGTCCTCGGCGGGGAGGGCGGCGGGCGTGGCCGGCTCGGGCACCGGCACCAGATGGGTGGAGAAGGCGAGCACCCGCGACTCACCGGCGTCGGGCGCGCCCGCCGGCCCGCCGCGCCGGTGGACCGCGCCGGAGACGTACGCGGCCTTGAACCGCACCAGCGGGTCGGTGCCGGAACGCAGGTAGCCGTGCCCCGGGCTGCGCGGCAGTTCGTGCGCGTCCGGCACGCCCAGCACCGTCCGCGACTCCAGCGCCGAGAACGTCCGCAACCCGATCCGGTACGACAGGTGCGTGTCCAGCCCGCGCAACCGCCCCTCCTCCAGCCGCTGGCTGGCCAGCAGCAGGTGCACCCCGAGCGACCGGCCCAGGCGGCCGATCTGCACGAACAGGTCGATGAAGTCGGGCTTGGCGGACAGCAGCTCGGAGAACTCGTCGCAGATCAGCAGCAGTGACGGCAGCGGCGCCAGCGGCGAGCCGGCCGCCCGGGCGCGCTCGTAGTCGCGCACGCTCGCGAAGTTGCCCGCCCGGCGCAGCAGTTCCTGCCGGCGCATCAGCTCACCGTTTATCGCGTCCACCATCCGGTCCACCAGTGGCAGCGCGTCGGCCAGGTTGGTGATCACGGCGGCGGTGTGCGGCAGCCGCTCGAACGGCGCGAACGTGGCGCCGCCCTTGAAGTCGACGAGCACGAAGTTGAGCTGCTCCGAGCTGTGCGTGGCGGCCAGCCCGAGCACGAGCGTGCGCAGCAGCTCCGACTTGCCGGAGCCGGTCGCGCCGATCAGCAGGCCGTGCGGGCCCATGCCGTCCTGCGCCGACTCCTTCAGGTCGAGGTCGATCGCGCCGCCGTCCGCGCCCACCCCGATCGGCACCCGCAGCCGGTCCCGCGCGGCCCGGGGCGCCCAGCCCTGCTCTGCGGTGAAGCCGTCCGGGTCACCGAGCCCGAGCAGCTCGGGCAGGCCGGGTTCGGCGCCGGGCGGCGCGTCCGGCCCGCGTACCGTGCCGGCGAGCCGCAGCGGCGCGAGCCGCCGGGCCACCGCCTCGGCGTCGGCGGTCGCCAGCGCGTCGGCGGCGCCCACCTCGGCGTGCCCCTCGGCGGAGTGCGAGTGCAGCCGGCCGTCGACCAGGTCGAGCAGGAGGGCGTACCGGTCGAGCAGCCGGGGCGGCGGGGTGTCCAGGTCGAGCACGGTGACCGCGTCGATGCCGCCGTCGCCGGCCAGGTCGGTGGCCCCGGTCAGGTCGCCGCCGTCGAGCACCACCACGACGTGCGGCCCGTCCGTTGCCACGCCGTGCGGACTGAACCGCGACCGGGCGCCGAGCACGTCGTGCAGCAGCCGTTCCAGGTCGGCGGCGGAACTGGTGACCAGCCGCACCGGGCCGAGCGCGTCGGTACGGCTCGGGTGGTGGGCGTGCGGCAGCCACTTGACCCACTCCCAGGCGGCCCGGCGTTCCGGCCCGGAGCAGACCGCGATCAGCAGCTCGTCGGGCGCGTGGAAGACGGCGAGCTGGGTGAGCACCGCCCGGGCCAGCGCCTGCGCGGCGGGCGATCCGGTGCCGCGTACCGGGCCGGCCGGCCCGCGCACGAAGACCCGGGCGAAGCTGCGCAGCGACAGCGCCACCGGCAGGTCCGGCACCACCGAGTACGCGTCCAGGAAGCGCCGCAGCGCCCCGGCCGTCATCGGCTCCAGCTCCTCCAGCGGGCGGGTGACCGGCGGGACCAGCGGGGTGGCCAGCGTCTGCGGCCCGACACCGACCCGGACCACGGCGAAGTCCGCGTCGTCGGGCCGCCGTTCCCAGACCCGGTGGCTGTCGACGGTGGACCAGAGTCGCCCCGGATCGGGATGGCGGTAGGACAGGCCGGCCCGCTGCGCGCCGGCGGTCTCCCGCACCCGGCGGCGCAGCGTGGCCAGGTGCCGCAGGTACTCCCGGCGGGCGGCCATCAGCTCGGACTTCTTCGGCCCGGCGCTGCCCCAGGTGGTCACCAGCATCGCCAGCGAGGAGAGGCCGAACATGCCGCCCACCACGTACGAGTAGGCGCCGCCGCCGCGGCCGAACATCATCGCCATGGCCACCGTCCCGCCGAGCATCGGCAGCACCATCAGCGCCTGCTGCCAGCGCCCGCCGGTCGCCACCGGGATCTCCGGCGGCGCCTCGACCGGCAGCTCGCCGACCGGAATCTCCGGCGCCGGGCGGCGTGGCGGCCGCTTGATGACGACAGTGGACACTCACCCTCCCCGGAAGTGGCTCTGGGTAACCCGAGCCTGGCTCATCGTAGGTAAAGTCCTCTCGTCCGTCAGCCCACTGTTCCCGCTCGATATGGAGGTGCCTCGATGACAAGCGGGCTCGCCCGGGTCACCATCAGCGCGCCCCGGCGGCGGGTCGACGTGGCCCTACCGGAGCAGGTCCCCCTGGCCGAGCTGCTGCCCGAGGTGCTCCGGCACGCCGGGGAAGGCCTGGCCGACGACGGGGAACGGCACGGTGGGTGGGTGCTGCGCCGCACCGACGGCGGGGTGCTCGCCACCGCGCAGGCGCTCCTGCCGCAGGGCGTCCGCGACGGCGAGGTGCTGCACCTGGTGCCGGCCCGTGCCGAGTGGCCCGAGCTGGAGTACGACGATGTGGTCGAGGCGATAGTCGACGGGGCCCGGCGCCGGGGCGCCGCCTGGTCGGCCCGCGCCACAAGGGCCGCCGCGCTGGGCGGCGCCGCCGTACCACTGGCCGTCGGGCTGGTCGCCGTCGTCGCGGCCGGACCGGACGAGCGCGGCTGGCCGGTCGCCGCGGCGGTCGCCCTGATCCTGGTGCTCACCGCCACCGCGGCCTCCCGGGCGTACGGCGACGGCGCCGTCGGCGCCACCCTCGGCGGGTACGCGCTGCCCTGGGCGGCGACGGCCGGCGCGCTCGCCGTCGCCTCCGGCGATCCGGTCGGCCCGATTCCCGGCCTGCGCTGGGTGGGCGCTCCGGAACTGCTCGTCGGCTCGGTGGCGCTGCTGCTGGTGGCGGTGCTCGGGCTGCTCGGCGTGGCCAGCCGGTCCCGGGTCTTCGTGGCCGGGGTGACGGCAGGCGTGGCCGGCGTGGCGTCCGCGTTCGGCGGGCTGCTGCTCGACCCGGCCGGCGCCGCAGCCGTCCTGCTCGCCGTGCTGGTGTTCGCGCTCGGCGGGCTGCCGTTGCTGGCCATCCGGGTCGGCAAGCTGCCGTTGCCGCCGCTCACCCTGCCCAGCCCGGCCGGCACCCGGGACCTGCCGGACCGGGGCCGGGTGCACGCGGCGGTGGCCCGCGCCGAGGAGGTGCTGACCGGGATGCTGCTCGGCCACGCGCTGCTCGCGGTCGGCGCGGTCGCGGTGCTCGTCGCCACCGGCCGGACCGCCGGGCTGCTGCTCGCCGCCGTCGCCTGCGGGGTGCTGCTGCTGCGCTCCCGGCTGTTCGTGGCGGTCCGCCACCGGGTGCCCGCCGTCGTCGCCGGGCTGGCCGGGTACGCCCTGCTTGGCGCGGTGCTGGCCGAACACGCCGGTCCGGCCGGCCGGTTCGCGCTGGCCGTGGGCGGGCTGGCGCTGGCCCTGGTCGCGGTCACCGCGGGCGCCACGTACGCCCGGCGACCTGTCTCCCCGTACCTCGGCCGGCTGGCCGACCTGACCGACACCGCGCTGGTGGTCGCGGTCGTGCCGGTGGCCTGCGCGGTGCTGGGCCTCTACGACCGGGCCCGCGACCTGCTCGCCTGAACACGCGGAGGCCCGGGTCGCGAAGCGCGACCCGGGCCTCCGGCGAAAGCGTGAGCGTCAGTGCAGCGTCTCGCCGCGCTCCTCGGCCTCCTTGGCCCGCCGGTACGAGGCGGCGATCTCCGCCTCGGCCTCGACCCGGCCGACCCAGGTCGCGCCCTCGACCGACTTGCCCGGCTCCAGGTCCTTGTAGACCTCGAAGAAGTGCTGGATCTCCAGCCGGTCGAACTCGCCCAGGTGGTGGATGTCGCGCAGGTGCTCCTGGCGCGGATCCTCGTAGGGCACGCAGAGGACCTTGTCGTCGCCGCCCTTCTCGTCCGTCATCCGGAACATGCCGATGGTGCGGCAGCGGATCAGGCAGCCGGGGAAGGTCGGCTCGGGCACCAGCACCAGCGCGTCCAGCGGGTCGCCGTCCTCGCCGAGGGTGCCCTCGATGAAGCCGTAGTCGGCCGGGTACTGCGTGGAGGTGAAGAGGGTACGGTCCAGCCGGATGCGGCCGGTCGCGTGGTCTACCTCGTACTTGTTGCGGTGACCCTTGGGGATCTCAACCGTGACGTCGAAATCCATCTCCCACGCTCCCTCGTTTGCCCACGCTGGCTAACGGAACCAGCGGTTCGCCCCCGGCGCGGGGGAACGCCCCCCGTCGGCCTCGGCCGCCGCATAGTGTTCGGACCGAAGTAGTGTCGCCCAAGGCGATTTCGAGCGGGGAGGAGGGGGCCGTGGGGAGGGAAGATTCACACTACCGCCCCGAGAGGGTTGACGGGTCCGCTTCCGGGGGTTCCGGTTCCGGTGGCGCCACCGGCCGGGTGTCCGTCCCGGGTGCGAACGTCCCCCACCGTCCGGCTCCGGGTCCGATCCCGGTGAGCCCGCCGGTCCCACCGGCCGGCGCCGCGCCGCCCCCGCCCTCCCCGCCTCCGGCCGCGCCGCGTCGCCGCTCCCGGCTGGTCGCGGCGCTCGCGTGCGTACTCGTGCTGGCCCTGGCGGTCGCCGGGCTGGCCGTGTTCCGGCCCGGTCCGGTCGCGGGCTGGCTGGGCGACGACAGTTCTTCGGGTACGGCGGTCGCCGCGCCGCCCGAGCCCACCCCGCCGGCCGTGCTGGCCGGGCCGGACGGCAACGCCCCGCTGCCCACCGAGGCCGGAATCCGCGCCGCCCTGGACCCGCTGGTGCGCGCCGCCGCGCTCGGCGACCGGGTGCACCTGTCGGTGGCCGACGTGAGCACCGGCCAGGCGCTCTACGGCAGCGGCCAGGACACCCCGACGGTGCCCGCCTCGGTGACCAAGCTGGCGACCGGCGTGGCGGTGCTCGCGGCGCGCGGCCCGGCCTACCGGATCCCGACGAGGGCGGTGGCCGGCCCGAACCCGGGCGAGGTGGTCCTGGTCGGCGGCGGTGACCCCACGCTCGCCGTGGACAAGGACGGCTTCTACCCGGGCGCGGCCCGGCTGGACGACCTCGCCGCCCAGGTGCGCAACGCGCTCGGCGGCACCGCGCCGACCAAGGTGATCGTCGACTCGTCGCTGTTCACCGGCCCGGTCTTCGAACCCGGCTGGGACTCCGACATCCCCACCGGCGGGTTCGGCGCGGCGATCACCGCGCTGATGACCGACGGCGCCCGGAAGAACCCGGCGGAGGCGCGCCGCACCGCCGAGCAGACCAACCACGCCGCCGAACGGGTGCCCCAGCCGGACCTGACCGCCGGCCGGCAGTTCGCCAAGCTGCTCGGGCTCACCGGCGGCGCGGCCCAGGTGACCCGGGGCACCGCGCCGGCCGCGTCCGGCGCCACCGGTACGGCCCCCGGCGCCGAACTGGGCACCGTCGAGTCCCTGCCGATGATCCGGCTGGTCGACATCATGATCAGCGACAGCGACAACGTGATCGCCGAGGCGATGGCCCGCCAGGTGGCGCTCGCCAAGGGCAAACCCGGCTCGTTCGCCGGCGGCGCCGCGGCCACCGGCCAGGTGCTCGGCGAACTGGGTCTGCCGGCCGGCGAGATCAGCCTGGCCGACGGCAGCGGGCTGTCCCGCACCAACCGGATCAGCCCCTCGCTGCTCACCGACCTGATCACGCTCGCCGGCAACGGCAGCCACCCCGAACTCGCCGCGATCTTCGGCGGCCTGCCGGTCGGCGGCTGGTCCGGCACGCTCGACGAGCGCTACCGGGCGGCGGCGACGAGCGCCGGCGCGGGCGTGGTGCGCGCCAAGACCGGCACGCTCAGCGGGGTCAACGCCATCGCCGGCACGGTCACCACCGCCGACGGCCGGCTGCTCACGTTCGCCGTGCTCACCGACCGGACGCAGGGCTCGCTGGACGAGACCCGGGCGGCCCTGGACCGGATCACCTCCGCGCTGGCCGGGTGCGGCTGCCGCTGACCGACGGGCGTCGATCGGCGGGCGCGAGCCCGGGTGGGGGTGTTCCGGCGCGGGTACGGTGGGTTCATGGCGCAGTTCGTGGACTGGGATCTGGCCGCCGCGACAGCGGGGGCGCTGAGCAAGTCGGGCCCCCGGGTGTCGTACGCCGAGGCCACCGACGTGGTCGGCGACCTGCGCCGGCTGACCGAGGAGGCGGCCGGGCACGTCGCCGACTACACCGGCCTGCGTCCGCAGGTCGCCCACCCGCCGGTACGCGTGGTCGACCGCCGGGACTGGGCCGCGGCGAACATCGCCGGGCTGCGTGAGGTGGTGTCCCCGCTCGTGGAGCGCCTCTCCGGCGACAAGCGGCCGGGCGCGCTCACCGAGGCGATCGGCTCCCGCGTGACGGGTGTGCAGGCCGGCACCGTGCTGGCGTACCTCAGCGGCCGCGTGCTCGGCCAGTACGAGGTGTTCGCCGGTGACCCCGGCCAGCTGCTGCTGGTGGCCCCGAACATCCTCGAGGTGGAGCGGAAGCTCGGCGCGAACTCGCGCGACTTCCGGCTCTGGGTGTGCCTGCACGAGGTCACCCACCGCACCCAGTTCACCGCCGTGCCGTGGATGCGCGCGTACTTCCTCGGCGAGGTGCAGGCGTTCGTGGACGCCTCCCAGGGCGGCGAGCACCTGCTGGAACGGCTCCGCCGCGGCGTGGCGACGCTCTCCGACGCGGTCAAGGACCCGGAGAGCCGGGCCAGCGTGCTGGACATCGTGCAGACCCCGGCCCAGCGCGCCGTGCTGGACCGGCTGACCGCGCTGATGACGCTGCTGGAGGGGCACGCCGAGTTCGTGATGGACGGCGTCGGCCCGCAGGTCATCCCCAGCGTCGAGTCGATCCGGGCGGCGTTCAACCGCCGCCGCGAGTCCGGCAACCCGCTGGAGAAGGCGATCCGGCGGCTGCTCGGCATCGAGGTCAAGATGCGCCAGTACGCCGAGGGTCGCAAGTTCGTGCACGGCGTGGTCGACCGGGTGGGGATGCCGGGCTTCAACAAGATCTTCTCGTCGCCGCTGACGCTGCCGCGCCTGGACGAGCTGGGCGACCCGGACGCCTGGGTGAACCGCGTACACGGGCCCGCCGGTGCCACCCCGCCCCTCGGCTGACCCGCCCGGCCCGGGTGGTTCGCCCAGTTCGGTCGGTGCGCTGAGTTCGGCTGGCTCGGTCGTGCCGGGCGGTCCCGCCGGCTCGGCGGATCCGGCTGGCTCGGTGGATCGCCCCGGCCGGGCTGATTCCGGCGCGCGATCGCGCCGCTCTCCGTCGCCCGCTCCCGCCGTCGCCGCCGTGCGGCTCGCCGTACGCCGGACGCTGACCGGCCTGCCCGGCGCCGGACCGGTGCTGGTGGCCTGCTCCGGCGGCGCCGACTCGCTCGCGCTCGCCGCCGCCACCGCGTTCGTGGCTCCCCGCCTCGGCCGCCCGGCGGGCCTGGTGACAGTCGACCACGGCCTGCAGCCCGGCTCCGCCGAGCGGGCCGAGGCGGTCGCCGCCTGGGCCCGCTCGGCCGGGCTCGACCCGGTCGAGGTGCTTCCGGTACGGGTGGACGGCCGGCCCGGCGGCCCCGAGGCGGCCGCCCGCGAGGCCCGGTACGAGGCGTTGGTCGCGGCGGCCCACCGGCACCACGCGGCCGGGGTGCTGCTCGGGCACACCCGGGACGACCAGGCCGAGACGGTCCTGCTCGCGCTGGCCCGGGGCGCCGGGCCACGAGGGCTGTCCGGGATGCCGGAAAGTCGTGATCTCGACGGGGTATCCCTGCTGCGCCCACTGCTCGACATCCCACGTGCCGACACCCGGGACGCCTGCGCCGCGCTCGGGCTCGACCCGTGGGCGGACCCGCACAACGCCGACCCCGCGTACGCCCGGGCCCGGGTCCGGTCCGACGCGCTGCCGGCACTCGTCGACGCGCTCGGGCCGGGGGTGGTGGCGAACCTGGCCCGTACCGCCCGCCTGCTCGCCGCGGACAACGCCGCGCTCGCCGCGCTCGCGGACGCCGCGCTGGCCGACGTCCGGGCCGACGGCCGTGCGCTCTCCGTCGACGGGCTGGCCGGGTTGCCGGCCGCCGTCCGTACCCGGGTGCTGCACACCTGGGCCCGCGAGCTGGGCGCCGCGCCGGCCGCGCTGTCCCACAGTCACGTGGCAGCGCTGGACGCCCTGGTCACTGATTGGCGCGGCCAGGGCCCGGTGCACCTGCCCGGCGGCCACCAGGTACGCCGCCAGGCCGGTCACCTCCTGCCCTGACCGGTGATCCAGCCGGGTTCGCGCCGCCACTCCGGCGGCCTGGCGCCCCGCGGCGTCTCGCCCCTCCCGCCTCGCCTCGCCTGGCAGTGATCAAGGACTTTGTGTCCACTTCACGCCTCCGGCAGCCCGCAAACTCCTTGATCGCGGGTGCGGCGCGGGAAGCGGGCCCACCCGGGGGGCGGTGATCATGAGGTTGACGGGGAGGAAACGGACGAAATCCACGGTCAACTTCATGATCGCCGGGGTGGGCCGGGCCGGGTGGGCCGGGTGGAGGGGGAGCGTCAGGCGGTGGTGCGTTCGCGGAAGGTGGTGCGGTAGGCGAGCGGGGTGGTGCCGACGCGGCGGGTGAAGTGGTGCCGCAGCGCCGCCGCGTCGCCGAAGCCGGCCTGCTCGGCGACGCCTTCCACGCTCAGCGTGGTGTCCTCCAGCAGGTGCCGGGCCAGCAGCACCCGCTGGTTGGTCAGCCAGTCGTGCGGGGTGGTGCCGGTCTCGGCGCGGAACCGGCGGGCGAACGTGCGCGGGGCCATGCCGGCGCGCGCGGCCAGCTCGTCCACTGTCACCGGGTGGCGGAGGTGCCCCATCAGCCACTCCAGCACCGGTTCCAGGGTGGGCGCCTCGGGGGCCTTCGGGATGGGCGCCTCGACGTACTGGGACTGGCCGCCGTCGCGGTGCGGTGGGACGACCATCCGGCGGGCCAGCCGGGTCGCCACGGCGGAGCCGTGCTCCTGGCGTACCAGGTGCAGGCAGGCGTCGATGCCGGCGGCGGTGCCGGCGCTGGTGAGCAGCCGGCCGTCCTGCACGTAGAGCGAGTCGCACTGCACCTGGGCGGCCGGGAAGCGTCGCTGGAGTTCGTCTGTGTAGCGCCAGTGGGTGGTGCAGGCACGCCCGTCGAGCACGCCGGCTTCGCCGAGGACGAACGCGCCGGCGCAGACGCTGAGCAGCCAGGCTCCGCGGTCGGCGGCGCGGCGCAGCGCGGCGAGCACCGGTTCGGGCACCGGGGCGCCGTCGGCGTGCGCGGGCACCGCCACCAGGTCGGCCTCCTCGACCACTGTGAGGTCGGCGGTGGGGGCGAGCAGGAATCCGGAGCGGCTGCGGACCGGGCCGCCGTCGGCGGTGCAGACATCGAACCGGTAGCTGGGGAAGCCGTCGGCGGTGCGGTCGGTGCCGAAGACCTCGGCGAGCACGCCGAGCTCGAACGCGGCGACCTGGTCCATGACGATGACGGCGACCGAGCGGAGCATGTGACGAGGGTAACCCGACCGGTGGCAGTAAATCGATGCCCAATGACATTCCTGCCACTGTCCGTATCGGTCGGTGGCTCGCAGAATCAATGGTGTCCGGTGCGCACCGGCGGCGAAAACCGTCTCAACCATGCGAAAGCGAGCGCCGCCATGACCGTTCTGTTGTTCCTGCTCTTCCTGCTTCTCCTCGTCGGGGCCAGCGCCTTCGGGCTCACCGCCGACACCCGCGACTCGGCCGACTGGAAGCCGAGCGATGACGGGCAGCGCTGGCGCTCCCGTACCTGCTGAGGTGATTTGTTCAGATCGCGCCGAAAATCCCCGGCGGGACCGCGCCAAAAGGAGCGGCCCCGCCGACGGCCGCCGTGGGGCGTACGGCAGGCTAGGAGCATGGCTGACGGCTCCTGGTACGACGCCGACATCGACCACGTGATCATCTCGGAGGCCCAGATCCGCGACAAGACCGCGGAGCTGGCCAAGCAGGTCTCGGCGGACTACGCGCACGTCGAGGACGGCCTCCTGCTCGTCTGCGTGCTCAAGGGCGCGGTCATGTTCATGGCCGACTTCGCCCGCGCGCTGGGCCGCCAGGGCCCGCCCGCCGAGCTGGAGTTCATGGCCGTCTCCTCCTACGGCCAGGGCACCACCTCGTCCGGCGTGGTCCGCATCCTCAAGGACCTGGACCGGGACATCGCCGGCCGGCACGTGGTGGTGGTCGAGGACATCGTCGACTCCGGTTTGACCCTGTCCTGGCTGCTGCGCTACCTGGAGTCGCGCTCCGCGGCCAGCGTCGAGGTGGTCGCGCTGTTCCGCAAGCCGGACGCGGTCAAGGTGCAGGTTCCGGTCAAGTACGTCGGATTCGACATCCCCACCGAGTTCGTCGTGGGCTACGGCCTCGACTTCGGCGAGCGCTACCGCGAGGTGCCCTACGTCGGGGTGCTCAAGCCCGAGGTGTACGCGCGGGCGTGAGTTCCGCCGAGCCCTTCGTCAGCGGACATTCAGCGGGCTCTCAGCCTTCCGGTCTACGGTAGGGGCCGGTGACGTGGAGGCACCCTCCACGCCCGACCCCTCGAACCGCTGACCGTGCGGTATGGGTGGGCCGGGTGCGGAGCTCCCCGCCACGCCGGCCCAAACCCGGGTTCGCCCTGCGCGTAAGTGACGGGCTCGCAAGCTCGCTCGTCGCGCGTACGGTGTACCGTCGAATGACCGTGGTGCGGCAGTTTGCGTGCCCCGGGGGTCGGGCCGGCCCGCACGGCGGCCCCGGCCGCCGCTCAAGGCGGCGACACCATTCAGACGGTCAGGACGTCGATCAGGAGGATGCGGGCGCCTCGGCACCCGACAACAGCATGGAACGTACGCGTTTCTTCCGCCGACCGGTGGTCTGGATCATCCTGGTCATCCTCGGCGCCGTTGTGCTCAGTCAACTGTTCACCGCTGGTCCCAGCTACCACCGGGTGGACACGTCTGTCGCGCTCGACCAGCTCAACAAGGGCGGCATCGAGAAGGTCGTCTTCCAGGACAAGGAGCAGACGCTCCAGCTCGACCTGAAGGACAAGGCCAAGTTCGGCGACGACACCACCACCGACAAGATCGAGGCGCAGTTCCCGTACGAGGTCGGCGGCCAGGTCTGGAACCAGGTCCGCGAGGCCGAGGCGGCGGACCGGATCACCGGCCCGGTCGACACCAAGGTGTCGTCGGACAGCATCTGGGTCAGCCTGCTGGTCAACCTGCTTCCCATCGCGCTTCTCGTGCTCCTGCTGCTGTTCTTCATGTCGCAGATGCAGGGTGGCGGCTCGCGGGTGCTCAACTTCGGCAAGTCCAAGGCGAAGATGATCACCAAGGACACGCCGAAGACCACCTTCGCGGACGTGGCCGGGGCCGAGGAGGCCGTCGAGGAACTGCACGAGATCAAGGACTTCCTGCAGAACCCGGCGAAGTACCAGGCCCTCGGCGCCAAGATCCCGAAGGGCGTGCTGCTGTTCGGCCCGCCCGGAACCGGCAAGACGCTGCTGGCCCGCGCGGTCGCCGGCGAGGCCGGGGTGCCCTTCTACTCCATCTCCGGCTCCGACTTCGTCGAGATGTTCGTCGGCGTCGGCGCCAGCCGTGTCCGCGACCTGTTCGAGCAGGCCAAGTCGAACGCCCCGGCGATCGTCTTCGTCGACGAGATCGACGCGGTCGGCCGCCACCGTGGCGCCGGCATGGGGGGCGGCCACGACGAGCGGGAGCAGACGCTCAACCAGCTTCTGGTCGAGATGGACGGCTTCGACACCAAGGGCGGCGTGATCCTGATCGCCGCCACCAACCGGCCGGACATCCTCGACCCGGCGCTGCTGCGCCCGGGCCGGTTCGACAGGCAGATCCCGGTCGACGCCCCCGACATGGAGGGCCGCAAGGCCATCCTGCGGGTGCACGCCAAGGGCAAGCCGTTCACGCCCGACGTCGACCTCGACGCGGTCGCCCGGCGTACCCCGGGCTTCAGCGGCGCCGACCTGGCCAACGTGATCAACGAGGCCGCGCTGCTCACCGCCCGTAAGGAGCAGCGGGCGATCACCAACGACTCCCTGGAGGAGTCGATCGACCGGGTGATCGCCGGCCCGCAGCGCCGGACCCGGGTGATGAGCGACCAGGAGAAGAAGATCACCGCGTACCACGAGGGTGGGCACGCGCTGGTCGCCTGGGCGCTGCCGCACGCCGCGCCGGTGCACAAGGTGACCATCCTGTCCCGGGGTCGCTCGCTGGGTCACACGCTCGTCCTCCCGACGGAGGACAAGTACACCCAGACCCGGGCCGAGATGATCGACACCCTGGCGTACGCGCTCGGTGGCCGGGCGGCGGAGGAGCTGGTCTTCCACGAGCCGACCACCGGCGCCGGCAACGACATCGAGAAGGCCACCCAGCTGGCCCGCGCGATGATCACGCAGTACGGCATGAGCTCCAAGCTCGGTGCGATCAAGTACGGCACCAGCGGCGACGAGCCGTTCCTCGGCCGCAACATGGGCCACGAGCGGGACTACTCCGACGCGGTGGCCGCCGAGATCGACGGCGAGATGCGCGCGCTGATCGAGCTGGCGCACGACGAGGCCTGGGAGATCCTGGTGGAATACCGGGACGTCCTGGACAACATGGTCCTGGAGCTGATGGAGAAGGAGACCCTCTCCACCGCCGACATGGCCCGCATCTGCGCCCGGGTGGTCAAGCGCCCGCCGATGGCCCCGTACCACGGCTTCGGCAAGCGTCAGCCCTCCACCGAGCCGCCGGTGCTCACCCCGGCCGAGAAGGAGGCGCTGGCGACGCAGGCCCGCGCCGACGCGGCCGCCTCGATCGGTGGTTCCAGCTCGATCGGTGGTTCCAGCAACAACTCGGACGGTACGCACTGAACAGCGATCCGACGACGGCCGGCTCCCCGCACAGGGAGTCGGCCGTCTCCGCGACCGAGCCCGACGGCGACGACGCGCTCGACTACGTGGCCGCGCGCCTGATCAGCGGAAAGCTGACAGGCGGCCCGGTGGAGGACAGCGTCGACCTCGCCCGGATCGAGAAGGCGGTACGCGAGATCCTCATCGCGGTCGGCGAGGACCCGGACCGCGACGGCCTCCAGCAGACCCCGGCCCGGGTCGCCCGCGCGTACGCCGAGCTCTTCGCCGGCCTGCGGGTCGACCCGGCGCAGGTGCTGCGCACCACGTTCGAGGCGAACCACGAGGAACTGGTGCTCGTCCGGGACATCGACGTGATGAGCCTCTGCGAACACCACCTGCTGCCGTTCCGGGGCAGCGCGCACATCGGCTACATCCCCGGCCCGGACGGCCGCATCACCGGCCTGTCCAAGCTGGCCCGGCTGGTCGAGGTGTTCGCCCGGCGGCCGCAGGTGCAGGAGCGGCTCACCTCGCAGATCGCCGACCTGCTGATGTCCAGCCTCGCCCCGCGCGGCGTGATCGTGGTGCTGGAGTGCGAGCACATGTGCATGGCGATGCGCGGCATCCAGAAGTCCGGCGCGAAGACGATCACGTCCGCGGTGCGCGGCGGCCTGCAGAACGACGCGAAGTCGCGGGCCGAGGCGATGGCACTGATCATGGCGCGCTGACCCTCGACCGACACCGACGGCCGCGTACTCCCGCCCGGGAGACGCGGCCGTCGTCAGCTCGGCAGCATGGCCAGCAGCAGGCCGGCGGCGGTGAGCACGGCCGGGATCAGGCAGACCAGGGCCCCGAACCGGGGCGTGCGGTCCACCCGGTCGGTCGGACGCGGGCGGAAGAGCCGCCCCACCGCGAGCCAGCCCAGCATGAACGCGACGGCCGGCAGTGGCAGCCCCACCAGCAGCGCCAGCACCGTCACCGCCCCCGGCCCGGCCACCGCGTACAGCACGAGCTGGAGCAGCGGCACCACGAGCGCCAGCGGCCCGTACACCAGCAGGTTGCGCGGCCGGGACGGCCACCGCGCCAGCCGGGTCAGGCCCCGCGCGGCGAGCGTGTCGTCCGCCGCGTCCGCCCAGTCCCCGGCGGCGCGCAACGCCGCCAGCACCGCCGACGGCCCACCCGCCATCGACCGGGCCGCCTCGGTCACCTCCGGCGGCGTCGGTACCAGCAACAACGCCGGTACGCCCAGCTCACGCAGCCGGGACTGCTGCGGCGCCAGCCGTTCGCGTACCGCTGTCAGCTCCTCTCGGGCCGCCGCCACCGACCGCGCCTGCTCCCCGGCGGCGGTGGCCGCCGCCCGGCGTACGCCGTCGAGCGCCCGTGCGGCCGCGACGTACTCCGTCCAGGCCGACTCGGCGGGTTCCGCCACTGTTGTCGGTCCGCCGTTGCGGGGCCCGGGCACGGTCGTGCCGGTCTCGCTCATGCCGAACCCTCCCCGGCGCCGAACGGCACGAAAACGGTGCCCTGCTCGTCCGGGCCGTCCCAGAGCATCGCGCGGCCCGGCCGGGGCCGCCACCAGACCGGACGGTCGAAGAGCTGCTCCAGCCGCCCGCCCGGCACGTCGGTGACCGCCACGGCGGTGAGCTTGTCCAACTCACCCTCCGGGCCGAGCAGCCCGGCCAGCGGCGCCGGCGTCCGCCACCAGCCGAGCAGGTGCCGCCCGGCCGGCGGGCCCTCCAGCAGCAGCGACCGCAGCAACTCCGGCGGCAACTCGGTGGCGTCCGGCACGTCCACCCCGAACACCACCAGGTAGCCGGGCTCGTCCGACGCCATCGCGGTCCGCAGCCCGGCCGCGTCGACGGTCTCCACCCGATGCCGCCCGGCCAGTTCGGCGGCCAGCACCCCGGCCGGCTCGGCCGACCCGTTCGCCAGCGGCGCCAGCACGAACCGGGCCGCGCCCGGATGCGCCGCCGCCGCGCTGCGGACCGCCGTCACCAGCAGCCGCTCGGCCTCCTCGTCCCGGCCCAGGACGGCCAGGTTGCGCCCGGCGCCCGGCCCGAGCGGCACCGTCACTGTGGAGCGCCGCACGTCCACCGCCCGGCCCAGCAGGGCGGCGGGAGCGTGGGCCCGGCCGGCCAGCGCGGCCCGGTGCCGCGGGTCGTTGGCGAGCAGCGGGCGGGCGTACCCGGCGAACACCACCGGCGGCGTCGCCGACTCGCCCCGCGCCTCCCAGAGGCGTCGCCGCAGGCCGGCCAGGACCTCCGGATCCTCGTACGGGTCCGGGAAGCGGATCATCCGCTCATGCCCGCGGGTCGCGCCGCGCGGACCGCCCAGACCGCCCGCCGTGTTCACCACCGCGCTGCCCACCGGCAGCCCGGCCGCCGAGTCGTTCGCCGGCTCCAGCACCGCCGAGCCGCCGGGCAGTGCCACCCGCACCGGGAACTGGCCGAGCAGCGGATCCCGCGGGCCGCCGATGCCCAGGTCACCCTCGCCCGCGAGGACCAGGTGGATGCCGTACGACCGGCCGGCGCGGGCCAGCGCGTCCAGCCGGGCCAGCAGGTCGGCGGCGAGCCGGTCCCGCTCGCGCAGCACCAGCGGGAAGTTGTCGATCACGCAGACGATCCGGGGCAACGGCTGGTGCTGCCGCAGCTCGGCGTAGCGCTGCCCGCCGGCCCGCCGGGACGCCTCTTCGCGGCGGCGCAACTCCGCCTCCAGCTCGCCGAACAGGTCGGCCACGTACTCCCGGTCGGCCGCCATCGCGGCGGCGCGCACCTGCGGCACCCAGGAACGGTCCCGCTCGGTCTGCAGGAACTCCACGAAGGACTCGCCGTCGGCCAGGTCGGCCAGGTAGAGCGCCAGCTCGTCCGGGCCGTACCGGGCGGCGAGCCCGAACAGCGCGTCGGTCAGGAACGCCGACCGGCCGGCCTGGCCCCGGCCACTGACCAGCCAGTGCGGGGTCAGCTCGGTGAAGCCGAGGCTGACCGGGCGCCCGGCGGCGTCACCCACGGTGGTGCTCAACCCGTCCGCCGAGCCGTCGGTCCAGAAACCGTCCGCCGGGAGCAGGTCACCCAGCGAGAGGCGGGAGCCGTCCTCGATCTGCCGGACCAGCCGCGCGCACACAGCGGCGACCAGTTCGGCGGGCGGGTCGTCGTCCAGGAACACCGGCGAGTTCAGCCCGCCCGGCGGCTCCGCGCCGGGACTGCTGAACCCGGCGCCGGGCGGGTCGCCGACGAGCGCGTACGCGGTGCGGACCGTGATCGCCGTGGCGCGCGGCAGCGGACCGCCGTCCGGCCAGCCGGCGACCACCAGATGCAGCCCGGCCCGGGGCCCGCCCTCGGCCAGGCCGGCGAGCCGGTCCAGGTCGGCAGTGGTAGTACCCTCCGGCAGCGCGGCCACCACGAGCAGCAGCGTCCGGTCGTGCGCCCGCTGCCGGGCCGTGCCGGCGGCCACCCACTGCTCCGCCTCGGCCAGCACCGCGCGCATCCCCGCGAGGTCGGTGGCGGGCGGGGGCAGCAGGCCGGCGTCGGCGAGCGGCGCGTACCCGGCGAAGGTGTCACCGGAACCGCCGTCCACCGCGCGAGCCAGCAGCGCTCCCGCCGGCGTCGCCGCGAACACGCGCAGCAGCAGCGCGCGGAGCAGCCCCGCCACCCGAGGGTCCGAGGCGTCGGCGTCGAGGCTCACGTGACCACTGCCGAACAGAGGCGCGAGCGCGGGGAACCGGGCGTCGTCGAGCGGCGCGGCGGTGCCCATCCGGACCAGTGGCGGCGGGCCGTCACCGGGTGGCGTCGCCGCGGTCAGCGTCTCCAGCGGACCGCCGGCCCAGCCCGGCGCGGCCAGTTCAGCAGCCGCGCGCAGACGCTCGGCCAGCTCGTACTGCCGGTGATGGTCGGCCGGCGCGGGCCGGATCTCGTCGAGGATGCCCGCCGCCGCCGTCGCGGCGGCCTCGGCCCGGCGGTGCAGCGCGGCGGCCCGGCCGGCGCGCGCCTTCGGAGTCGCCACCGCGTCCACCTCTCTTCCCGAGGCCGACATGTCCTCCCCGAGGTGTGACGGTAACCCAGCCGGGGGCCGTCCACCGGGATGTCGGTCGGCGCGGTGAGCTGGTCGGCGGTGAGCAGCCTCACCCCGCCGCCGGGCGGCCTCCGCCCGGCGGTTCGCCACGATCCGCCGGTTCCAGGCATTGGGTACGCGACGCGCAGCCGATAGCCTCAGGAGGTGGAATCAGTGCAGCCCCCCGCCGGTTCCCAGGTGTCCCGAGTACCGGCGCAGCGGACCCCGCCGGAGCAGTTGGCGCCTCCCGCGCCCGCTCCCGCGCCGGTACGCCCCAAGCGGTCGCTGCGGACGGTCGTCGGCGTCGTCGCGGGGGTGCTGGCGCTGCTGTGCACGGGTGGAGCGGTGGCCGGATTCGTGCTGTACGACCGCGCGACAGCGCCGGACCGAAGCGCCCCCGACGTCGTGGTCGACAACTATTTGCGAGCTTTCCTCGTGGACCGCAACGACACGAGAGCTGAGGAATTCGACTGCGCGGGGAGGGCGGACGCTGACGCATTGCGTGCGTTTCGCGAAGACCTCGTCGCCCGTGAGCAGCGCTTCAACACGACGATCTCTGTGAGCTGGGGCCCGCTGGCCGTCCAGCAGTCCGGGGAGTCCGCAGTGGTCGAGGTCGAACTCATCATCTCTGCCTCCGTCGATGGCATCTCACAGAGAGATCGACAGAGATGGCGGTTCGAGACGAGACGCGAGGACGGTTGGGGCGTCTGCTCGACGCAGCGCGCCGGTTGACTTCCGGCTATTCCAGCCATAGCAGGTGCACCGGCACCTCCAACGTGGTCGGTGCCTGACCGCGCCAGGCCCACCGGTACCACTCCAGTTCCGGCGTGACCCGCACGCAGATGTCGCCGTCCGCCCCGGAGTAGGTCTCGGTGACGGCGCGCAGGTCACGCCGTTCCACGCCGTTGTCCACGTGCACCACGCGCCGGCCGGTCACCGCGTCGGCCTCGAACACCGGGGTGGGCGGCCGGCGGTTCGGGGCGTCCAGCGAGACCAGCCGTATTCCCGAGGGGGCTGGTGCGGTCGGCGGGGGTCGCTCGCCGATCGTCTCCACCCAGACCCGTTCCACGGGCACCAGCGGGGCGAACACCTCCACCTGCTCGGATTCGGCCCGGTACCACTCGTGCTCGGGGATGACCGGCACGTAGGTGCGGCTGCCCTGCACCACGCGCTCGTCAGCCCGCAGGTCCCCGCGCCAGCCGAGGCCGGGAAGGCCGACGAGTACCCGCCGGCCGCGCAGCTCGGTTCCGCTCGTGGCGGGCACCGTCTCGACCGGCCGGGGCGGCAGCGGTGCCCAGTCCGGCCGGTCGGCGAACGGGTCGGGCAGGGGGTTGCTCATCCGCCCGGCCTCACTCGGTCTCGCCGAGGGGCGCGCCCCGCTTGCGCATGAAGGGCACCGGGTTGTCCGCGCCGTTGCTGGACCGGTCGCCGTTCCTGTGCACCTCGAAGTGCAGGTGCGGGCCGGACGAGTTGCCGCTGCTGCCGGAGAGCCCGATGACCTCGCCCGCCGCGACCGACTGACCCGGCACCACCCGGGGACGCTCGACCATGTGGCAGTAGCGGGTGATGAACCCGCCGGCGTGCAGGATGTCCACGAACCATCCGCATCCGCCCTTGTTCGGCCAGCCGTCCCGGTCGCAGTCCTTCCGCCCGGCGCTGTCGGGATCGCAGCGGGCCACCAGCACCCGGCCCGCCGAGGCGGCGTGGATCGGCGTGCCCTTCGAGGCAGCCAGGTCCACGCCGTGGTGGCTGGGACGGGCGGTGGTCCGGAAGCCGGAGACCACGCCGCCGGGCAGCGGCGCGGTCCAGCCGGAGGCGGCGATCCGGTCTCCGGCCGCCGCGTCGCACACGGCCTTGCCGGCGATCTCCACGGTCCGGGCGGCGCCGCCGGCCAGCGCGTCGACGATGCGTCCGGCCAGTTCCTCGTGTTTGGCGTAGGCATCGGGGTAGGCGCTCACCTGGACCTGCTGGGCCACGACGGTGAGCGGGCGCTGCTGCCAGTTCGGCACCTTCACCATCTTCTGGTAGAACTTCCGGGCCGTGTACGAGGGCGTCATCCGCTGCTCGACGCTGCCCCACCCGGGCCGCTGCTGGAACAGGCCGAGCGAGTCGTGGTCGGCGCCGACCCCTTCGTGCGGCAGCGCCAGCGACGCCGGGACCGTGCTGTTCGCCAGGTTGCGCAGCGCTGATTCCTGCATGGCGGTGGCCAGCGCGATCACCCAGCCGCGGGCGGGGACCTTCATGTCCTGGCCGACCTTGATGATGACCGCTGCGTTGCGCAGCTGACGCTCGCCGTACTCGGCGAAGCGCGGCATGTCCCCGGTCAGGTTCACCTGGTAGGCCGGGTCGCAGCTCAGGGCGGCGAGCTTCGGGTCGTCCCCGTCGCCGCCCAGTTCGGTGAGGAAGAAGGCGCCGGCGCCGCCGACGCAGCAGAGCAGGGCGAGTGCCGCCGTGACAGCGGTGGCGAGCACGCCGACCCGCAACTTCCGGCGGACCTGTCCGGCGACGGCCGGGCCGGCGGTCACGACCGCTCCCAGTCGACGGCGTCCACCAGCCAGGGGCCGTCCGGTGCGACGAGTTCGAGCCGGAGCGTGCCGTTGTCCAGCGGGACGAGCGCCTCCACGAAGGACTCGGTCCGGGGCCGGAGGGCGGGCGCGCCTGTCGTCTTCCGTGCCGGCACTGTCTCCGGGTCGGCGTCTGTCATCTTCTCCGCCAGCGCGGGGGTGGAGAGCGGTCGAAGCCGGGCCTGCCAGGCGTCGCCGGTGCTGCCCGGGCCGCTCAGCCACGCGGTGGTGAACCGCCCGGCGACCTGCTCCGGCGTGGCTTCGCCCGGCCGGGTCTTCGGGGCGACAGCGGTCGGCGGGCTGGCCAGCACGCCGTCGTCACCGGCCTCCGGGTCCGCGGTGCTGATCGGCTGGCTGGGCCGGCTGGTCAGGCCGAGCCCCGAATCGCCGGGCCCGCCGACCAGGCGGGCCGCGCCGATCACACCGAAGACCAGCACGGCGATCACCAGGGCGATGCCGAGCCTCGACCGGAGGACCCGGGTGAAGAGGAACTCCAGCGCGCGCCGCACCGGACTCACCGGGCCTCGGAGCGGATGCGCGGCGCCGGCCGGGCCGGGGCGGTGCCGCGGCCCGCCGAGTCCGGCCGGTAGACGGCGTAGGAGGGGACCTCCTCCGGCACGTCCGGCTCGGTCCAGGTCGACGGCGCGCGCCGGGGTCGGGGCGCACCGGCCGGACTCCCGCCCGGCCGTCCGCTCGCGGGCGCCCCCTCCGGCCGTTCCCGTCCGTCCGGTCGCTCCCGTTCGGCCGGTGTGGCGCTGTGCGCCGGATCCTCGTGGCGGGCCTCCGGCCGGAGGCTGCGCTGATCGGCGGTGACGGTACGGCGTCTGCCGATGGTCGGCTCGTTGGTGCCGCCGGGCTCGGCCACGTCCAGCCGGGCGGCGATCCGCATGTCCCGGAAGAACCGGCGGTGCCAGGAGCCGGCCGAGCTGACCGCCTCGCTGCTGTCCTTGCCGCCGAGCTGGGTGATGCGGCGGTACGGCCGCAGGAGCAGCCAGCCGACCACGCCGCAGAGCCAGACCAGGACCACCTGGAGCCAGCCGGGCAGCGTGGCGGTGTTCATGATCAGGTCGACGGCGAAGAGGTAGATGGCCGCGCCGGTGCCGAAGATGGCGATGTTGAAGAYGGCGGCGACCACCGCGTTCGCCAGCCGCCGGAGGCCGGCGCTGGCCGGGCGCATCAAGCCGACCGTGCCGAGGATCGGCGCGGCGATCACCGCCCAGCGGAAGATCAGGAAGCCGAGCAGCACCAGCAGAGACGCGGTGAGGTCGAACATGGCGAACAGCACCGAGGCCAGCACCGCGATGAACCCGGCACCGATCCGGTCCATGTCCTTGGTGCCCTTGAGGTACTCGTACGCCTCCGGGTCCTCGGTCTTGATCTGCTCGGCGACACGGGCCCACTGCTGCTGCTTGGCCTTGATCGTGCCCTCACGGGTTGCCGGATTCTGGCGGAGCTTCTCCGACTCCTCCCAGGTCAGGGACTTCGCGTCGTAGAGCGCTTCGCCGTACTTCTTGGCGGTCTCGCTGTCCGCCGAGCCGAGCACGCCGCGCAGCCAGTTCCGGTAGAGCATCGTCTCGGTGGCCGTGTCGCTGGCGCGCACCGCGGGTGGCCGCTTGTCGACGCAGGCGCTCGGGTTCGGCAGCGCGCACTTGTCCGGCGGAACGGTTTTGGAGGAGGGGCCGACCGCGTCGTGTACCACGCCCAACGTGCTGATCAGCGTGCTGTCGGCCATGTTCGCGGACTTGACCGGCCAGGCGGCCAGCGCGGTCACCGCCACCATCACCAGCAGTGCCCAGCCCGCAGTGGTCATCGCGTTGCTCATGTCCGACTGGCGGGACCGCCAGAGCAGGTAGAGGCCGACCACGCAGACCGTGATGATGCCGAAGACGCTGAACACCTTCTGGTAGACGGCCTTCGTGGCCTGCTCCACCAGCGGGTCGGCCCAGCTCCACATGGTGCGCGGATCCCAGGCGCGCTCCCGCAGCGCGTTCGAGGCACCGATCACCGCGTTGGCGAACATGAACTCGCCGTTGGCGACCATCGTGGTGAAGCGGTAGTCGGGATGCAGCACCGAGGAGGCACAGCCGCYGTCCACGTCGTACGTGTTGTAGCTGTACCCGGCGTACCCGTAGTGGCTGTAGAGGCCACTCGGCCCGAGTTCCTTCGCCGAGTCGGGCCGGGACGCGAACCAGCCGGCCAGGCCCGAGTCCGGCGCGGCGGGCACCGGCGCGTTGCGGCACTCGACCTGGTCCTCGCTGACCGCCTTGAGGCGGCCGACGCAGGCGCGGAAGTCGGCCTGCCACTCCTTGGTGCTGCACAACTCGGCCCGCGCCTGGGTGACCGGCGCGGCGGCGTACGCGGGTGTGGCCGCACCGATCACCGGCCAGGAGATCGTGGCCCCGGCGAGTACGCCGAGCGCGAGGAGGAGCGCCGCGATCCGTGCCCTCGCCATGTCACGCCTCCAGGTCAGCCAGGACGGTCGGCAGTATCCCGGCGGCCTGGGCGACCGCGGCGGGGGTGGTGTCCAGGTGCTCCAGCAGCCCGTCGACGTACGACACGTCGACCCGGACCTTCTGCACGCGACCGTCGACGTCGCGCATGACGAACTCGCGGAAGCCGAGCCGGTTGGCCGACCCGCTGTCCGCCTGGGAGAGCGAGGCGAGTGTGGCCTCGTAACCGTCGTCGACGGGCACCCGCAGCAGGCGCAGCGCCTCGGAGGCGATCTCGCTGTCCTCGGCGATCCGGCCGACGAAGACGGTGGAGACGAGGTTCTGCACGTCGAGGCCGAGGATGTCCTTCGGGTTCTGCGAGGCGACGAGCGCGGCGAGGTTCCACTTGCGGGAGTCGCGGGCGAGCCGGACCAGGAACGACCGGCCGGAGCGCCAGCCCTCCATAAAGTGGGCCTCGTCGAGGCCGACCAGTTTCCGGGAGGACATCGACCCGCCGTAGCAGCGGCGTACGGCCAGCCGGTGCGCGGTGTGCAGCATCGGCAGCGCGAGCGCCTCCTCGGCCGACCAGTACTCGCGCTCGATCTTGAGGTCGGGGAGCCGCAGGCCGGCCATGGTGATGACGGTGAGCGCGGCGTCGGCGCCGAGCAGCCCTTCCGGTGGCCGGCCGAAGAAGAGCATGGCCAGCGGCATCTCGGCGGTGTCGAGCAGCAGGTGGGCCAGCTCGCGCCCGGCGTCGTCGTCGAGCCCTTGCAGGCAGGTCACCACGTCGTCGAGCGTGGAGGTCTCCTCCGCGGGAACCTGGCGTACGGCGTGCCGGAACAGCGTGGCGGTGGACGCCTCCCGGGCCACCTGCGGCGGCACCAGCATCATGCAGATGTCCTGCACGAGCATCCGGCGCTCGGCGCGGGCGTTCGACACGGCGATCTCGAACTCGCGGTCACCGGCCGCCCCGGCGCCGAACTCGGTGCGCAGCGGCGTCGGGATCAGCGCGTACGGCGCCAGCGTGCCCTGCTCCGAGCCGGTCAGGTTGAGCACCCGGGAGTACGGGGCGAGCTCGGGCATGGCGCAGAGCCGGGCCAGCGGGCCGGACGGGTCGAGCAGCGTCACCTGCGCGCCACGGCGCGCTGCCAGGTAGCCGAGCGCGCCGAGCAGCGTCGACTTGCCACCACCGGGTTCGGCGACGAAGACGGCGAGGCCGGAGCGTTCGCGTACCTCCATCGGGAAGTGCAGGTCGAGGAAGACCGGACGGCGGCAGGTGCCGGCGGTACGCCCGATCAGGTCGCCGCGCCGGTCGCCGACTGTGGACGCTGCCTGCGGCAGCGCGGCGGCGAGCAGGTTGACCGGCATCCGCCGGACGTAGCCGGTGTTGGCGATCGGCTCGCCGGGGATGAACTCGCGGGCCAGCCAGTCCTGGTTCTTCGGGTGCTGGAGCGAGATCCGCAGCTCACGGGAGTAGAGCTGGATGAGCCGCCGGGCCCGCTCCAGGCACTCCTCCCGGGTACGGCCGCCGACCGCGATGCGGTGCCAGCCGTGTGCCCGGGCCGAGTCGACGGGCAGGCCGGTGGTCATCTCGTCGCCGATCACCAGCGCGCGCTTGGCCAGGCGTTCCAGCTCGGGCGGCGCGTCGATGCCGTGCTCGGCGTAGTCGAGCTGCTGGGAGCGGATCATCCGCAGCCGGTGTTCGAGGTTCCGGAACGAGTCGTTGGGGCCGAGGATGTCGACCCGGGTGGACAGCTCCATCGGCCAGGGCAGCCGCTCGTGGAAGTGCAGCCAGGGCTCGTGCCGCTCGGGGATCTCCAGCGGCTCCATCCGGCCGACCGCGAGCACCGCGACGTGGCGTTCCTCGCCGGTCATCCGGTTGACCAGCTTCACCGTCGAGCCGTACGGGGTGCGGTAGCGCTCCACCTGCTCGGTGAGGGCCAGCAGGTCGCCGCGTTCCCACCGGCCGTTGGTGATCGGGGACAGGACGCCGGGCGGCGCCATGCACAGCGCCACCGACCGGTAGAGCAGCCATTCCAGTTCGGGCGCGGTGACCCGCCGCCCGCGCATGCCGAACGCGCCGAGGACCTCGTCGAACTGCTCGACGGTACGGCTCAGCCGGCGCCGCTCGCCGTCGGCGGTGCCCCGGCCGAACGTGCGGAGCAGACGTTCGGTGAGCGAGTCGCCGAGCGACCGGCGGGCGAACGTGACGCCGAGGTAGGTCTGGCCCTCGGCGTGGTTGACCGCCATCAGGTGCCGCTGGGCGGCGACCAGGTGGTCGGCCCAGCCGGTGGTGCCCGGTACGTCGGGCAGCGGGGCGGCGGTGTGCGCGTCGATGGTGCGGGCCCACTCGTCGGCCGGGAAGGGCCGGGTGGTGCGGCGCAGGTGCAGCCGGAACCCGGCGAGTCCGGCGTACTGCTCGGAGATCGCCGAGAGCAGTGCCTCGCGTTCGGCGTCGGGCCGGAACGCCCACCGCACCTCGGGCAGCCAGTACCAGGCGGTGACGGTGTTGGGGGTGAAGGTGAGGTGGCCGGCGATCTCGGTGATGGCCAGCTCGACCGACGGGTCCCGGTCACCGAACTTGATCTTCGGGGCGCGGACCCGGACCGGCTTGGTCGGCCGGTTGCGGCGTTCCGGCGTGCGCTGCCGGGGCGGCGCGACCTCGCGGTGCGCCGGACGGCCGACCTCCCGCGACGGCGCGGCGCCGGTCGCGAGCGGTTCCGCCGACGCGAGATCCGGTTCCCGGTACTCGGCGGGCGCGGGTCCGGGCGCGGCGATCTGCGGGGGCGGTGGGAGTGTCGGCTCCGGCTCGGCCGGGGGCCGGAGCGCGGGCAGCCGGTCACCGGCCTGCTGCGGCACCCGGCTCCGGGACGGCGGGGGCGAGGCGAGCGCGGCCGGCGGGTCGGGCAGGGCCGGCTCGGCCGGCAGCGGTGCGGCGCGTGCGGGCTCGGGCCGGGGGCGTCCGACCGCGCGTACCCCAGGGGTCTGCTCGCGGGCCGGGGGTTCCGGCTCGGCCCGCGGCGCGGGCTCGACCGGCGCGGCGTGCTGGTGCGGGATCGGCAGGGGCTCACGGCCGACGCCGCGGCGGGGCGGCGCCACCACCGGCTCGACCGGCGGGGGCGGGGTGGGGGCGGGTCGCCGGACCCGGGGCTGCGCGCCGCCGAAGAGGTCGAGGAAGGGCGAGTCGATGTCGCCGTCGGGGCGTACCGGCTCGCGGGGCGTGATCGGTCGCGGCGGTTGGAAGACACCGACCCGGCTGTGTCCCGGGCTGGTGACGAGCGCGCCGTCCAGGACGACCTCGTCCAGATCCTCGTCCGGTGGGTAGTCGAACGATCGCTGACGGTTACCATTCGGCCCGGCCGGACGCCCGGCCGGGGAACCCGGCGTGGAAGAGCGACTCATGCGACCGCCTCACCCGCGTCGTTCGTCTGCACGGTTGTCGTACGCCCGGTCATGCCAGTTCCTCCCGGATCCTGATCCGGCTCGCGACGAGCCGCGGATCCCGCTGCTCGGTGGCCGGTTCCCGGGTGCGTCGCCAGTCGGTCAGCGCGGTCCGGATCACCATGCGCGCGGGCCGGTCCGGGTCGACGTACCGGAAGATGAACGAGGTCGTCACGATCGCCAGCGAGATCTCCCAGGCGGGGAAGAGCTCGACCTGGAGCGTGAACAGCCAGTGGATGAACATGTAGAGGGGTACGAGCAGCATGAACAGGCCGTACTGGGCGTACGGCAGGTGAACGGGAAGGGTGTACCCGGGCGGCCCCAGGTAGACGAGGCGTGCCCGGTAGATGTCGTCGTCGGTGCGCAGCCGCATCGTCGCCCAGCGTCCTACTCGAAGATCAGGTTGATCAGGTAGTCGCCGACGAAGAAGAGTGTGGCGGCGCCGGCGATGAAGGCCAGGCCGATGATGGCGATGGCCGAGCTGGTCAGCACCTTGGAGATCTCACCCCGGCTGGCCCGGCCGATGAAGATCACCCCGAGGACGGCGAGCAGGATCGGTGCGATCTTACTGGCGAAGAAGGTGACGACGTTGTCGGTGTCGATGCCCTTCGGAGCCGGCTCGGCGAGTGGAGTCGACGCCAGGGTGTGGAGCGCGTGGTCGACGGCGCTCGACGCCGCTGCCATGAGCTCGATGGCGATCACTGGAAACCTCCCCAGGGTCGCGGCCGGCGGTGCCGCGTTGGTGCAAGTAGGCAAGCCTGGCGGGATGGTGCTCGGCGGACACGGAAGTGGTCAACGCTGTGTCCGTGACCCACCACGCTGGGTGGTGAGTTTTGGGCGGATTCTTCCCGCTTCGGCCCTCCCTCCAGGCTTCGCCATCTCGATGCTGGGCAATTCCAAAGCGTACGGCCCGGCCACCTTTGCGACAAGCCGCGAAGAGTCGACCGTGAATCGCCCGGAAGACCGATCGTACACCTGTTCCAATCCGCATGTCAGGGCTGCTGCGTCGGCGGCTCGCCCGGTCGCCGGAAGCCCCGCCCACGAGCGGTACTGTCGGCTCCGTGACCGATCTGGTACGGGCGGAGACCCCGGTGGTGATGGGCGTCCTGAACGTCACGCCCGACTCCTTCTCCGACGGCGGCAGATACGCCGATCTGGACGCGGCAGTCGCACACGGGGTGCGACTTCGCGCCGACGGCGCCGACCTGATCGACGTGGGCGGCGAGTCCACCCGGCCCGGCGCCGAGCGGGTCGACGCGGAGACGGAGACCGCCCGGGTGCTGCCGGTGGTCCGTGAGCTGAGCGCCGCCGGCATCGTCGTCAGCATCGACACCAGCCGGGCCCGGGTCGCCGAGGCGGTCCTCGCCGCCGGCGCGTACCTGGTGAACGACGTCTCCGGCGGCCTCGCCGACCCGGACATGGCCCGGGTGGTCCGCGACGCCGGCTGTCCGTGGGTGCTCATGCACTGGCGGGGGCACTCGCGGGAGATGCGCGAGCTGGCCACGTACACCGACGTGGTGACCGAGGTCCGGGACGAGCTGAGCCGGCGGGTCGAGGCCGCGCTCGCCGCCGGGGTGGCCGCCGACCGGATCGTCGTCGACCCGGGTCTGGGCTTCGCGAAGACCGCCGCGCACAACTGGGCGCTCAGTGCCCGCCTGCCCGAGCTGGTCGACCTGGGCTTTCCGGTGCTCTTCGGGGCCAGCCGCAAGTCCTACCTGGGCCGGTTGCTCGCCGACGCGGCGGGCGAGCCGCGGCCCACCGCCGGGCGGGAGGCCGCGACCGTCGCGACGAGCGTGCTCGCCGTCGCGGCCGGCGCCTGGGGGGTACGCGTGCACGACGTCCGCGGCACCGCCGACGCGCTCGCCGTCTGGCAGGCCACCGGCAGCCCGCGGCTCGTCACCGCGACCGGCAGGCGGCCCGCGACCGCGCCGCCGACCGAAGCGGTCACCCGCAGCCGCCAGGCGGAAGCGGCCACCGGCGCGAGTGGAGGCGACAGGTGACCGACCGGATCGAGCTGACCGGCCTGCGCGCGCACGGCCGGCACGGCGTCTACGACTTCGAGCGCGCCCAGGGGCAGGAGTTCGTGGTCGACGCGGTGCTCGAACTGGACCTGGGCCCGGCCGCCCGCTCCGACGAGGTGACCGACACCGTGCACTACGGGGAACTCGCCGAACGGCTGGTCGCGGTGATCACCGGCGAACCGGTGAACCTCATCGAGACACTCGCCGACCGGCTGCTCGCGGTCTGCCTGGCCGAGCCGCTGGTCGCCGCGGCGACGGTGACCGTGCACAAGCCGGAGGCACCGATCCCGCACGCCTTCCGGGACGTCGCCGTCACGATGAGGCGTACCCGGTGACCCGGGCCGTGCTGTCGATCGGCAGCAACCTGGGCGACCGCCTCGGCCACCTGCGCGGCGCGGTGGCCGCGCTCGGCGACCGGGTCCTGCTGGTCTCCGGTGTCTACGAGACTCCACCGTGGGGGGACGCGGACCAGCCCGCGTACCTGAACGCGGTGGTGATGGTCGCGGACCCGGCGGCGACGCCGGAGGACTGGCTGGCCCGCGCCCGGGCCGCGGAGGCGGCGGCCGGGCGGGCCCGCGACCCGGAGCGGCGGTACGGGCCGCGCACGCTCGACGTGGACGTGATCGCGGTCTGGGACGACGCCGGCCAGCCGGTGCTCCGCGACGACCCCGAGCTGACGGTGCCGCATCCCCGGGCCCACCTGCGCGCGTTCGTGCTGCGCCCGTGGATCGACGTCGAGCCGCACGGCCGGCTGCCCGGGCACGGCTGGCTGACCGATCTGCTCAACGCCGAGCCGCTGGCCGGTGACGCCCTGGAACTGAGCCCACGACCCGATCTGACGCTAGAGTCGGACACATGACCCGCAGGAGCGTGGCCCGGCAGTGGCGAGCTGAGGAGGCGCGGTGAGCACCGACCGCTCCCCGCAGGGGCCCGACCGCTTCCGGATGGGGCCGACCCGGGCCTCCACGCTCGTGGTGGCCGGCCTGGCCGCCGCCGCGGTGGCCTGGCTGCTGATCAGCGGCTTCTACTACGACTTCGCGCCCGACCTGCCCTGGCTGCCGGTGATCACGCTGGCCGGCCTGGCCGTGCTGGAGGGCTACGCGGCGGTGAACACCCGCAGCCGGATCGAGCGGCGGCCCGGCCGCGAGCCGGTGAACCCACTGCTGGTCGCCCGGTTCGTGGTGCTGGCCAAGGCGTCCGCGCTGGCCGGTGCCATCTTCGCCGGCTTCTACGCCGGCCTGACCGGCTGGCTCTTCGTGGAACGGACCAATGCCGCCCAGGGCGATCGGCCCGCCGCGCTCGGCGGTCTGATCGCGTCGCTCGCGCTCGTCGCTGCCGCGCTCTGGCTGGAACGCTCCTGCCGGGTGCCGGAGCAGGAGGACGACGAGGACCGCGAGCCGGGCGACCGCGAGACGCCGCGCGGGCGTCTCTGATCCGGGGTTCCCCACACCCCGGCCCGGCGGTACCGTCCCTGGCGACCGGAGAGCGACGGCCGCCACGGTCCGCCCGCCCGTGGGCCGGACGCGGCCACCTGGGAGGCGCGGGTCTATGGCGTACGACGACGCGGGTCGGACAGCGCCGCCGGAGACATCGTCCGGCGTGCCCGCCGCCGTACTGGAGCACGTCTTCGACGACCCGGCGCACGGCGAGCCCGGCCGGGACCGCATCGCGGTGCACGTGCTCTGGGAGTTCGTGCTGCTCGCCGCGCTGGTCGCGGTGACCTGGCTGCTCTGGCGGGAGAACGCGGACGCGCTGCGCGGCGGCTCCCTGAAGACGCTGCTCGTCGACGTGGCCGCGCTCGGCCTGCTCACCCTGGCCGCCGGCCTGAGCCTGCGGGCCGGCGCGGTGAACCTGGCGGTCGGCCCGGTCGCGCTGGCCGCCGCGCTGCACTTCGCCGAGCAGGGCGACCGCGGCATGCGGGAGGCGCTGCTGCCGGCGCTCGCGGTGGCGGCGGCGGCCGGGCTGGCGCTCGCGCTGGCCGTGGTGGTGCTGCACGTGCCCGGCTGGGCGGCGAGCCTGGCCGGGGCGGCCGGCGTGATCGTCTATCTGGAGCGCCGGAGCGTGCCGGTCGCGGTGCAGAGTGACTACGACCCGCGCCGCAACGCGCTGTACCTCTTCGTGGGCTTCGCCGCGGTGGCCGTCCTCGGTGGCCTGTTCGCCGCGATGATGCCGGTGCGCCGGCTGATCGGCCGGTTCCGGCCGGTCGCCGACCCGGCCCGGCGGCGCGGCGCGGTGGCCGCCACGGTGACCGCGCTGGCGCTGGTCGCGTCCACCGTGCTGGCGGCGCTCGGCGGCGTGCTGATCGCCGCGAACGGGGACGGCGCCGTCGCGCCCGGCACCGGCCTGGACTGGACCGTGCTGGCGGTCGGAACGGTGATGCTCGGCGGCACCAGCGCGTACGGCCGTCGCGGCGGCATCTTCGGCACCCTGCTCGCGGTATGCCTGGTGGTGGTGTTCCTGGCCTGGACCGTGCCGCAGGGCTGGTCGGTCGGCCGGTGGGCGCTGGGCGGCGCCACGCTCGGCGCGGGGCTGCTCGTCACCCGGCTGGTGGAGACGTTCGGCCGGCCCCGCCCGGCGCCGCCGGCGACTGTGGGACCGGTTCCGGTCCGCCCGCTGCGGGACGGCGCGACGAGCGGCGGTTGGGGGATGACCCCGGCGCCCGAGCCGGCCGACACCTGGCCGTCGGTGCTGCCGGTACGCCAGAACGACACCCCGGTGGAGGCCTGGGAGGCCCCGCGCTGGGAGAGCGAGCCCCGGCGCTGGGACGCCGACGAACGCTGACCCGACCGCGGCCGTGCGTCCGGCGCGCCGGAGCTGATCTCGCCGGTTAGGCTCGGCGGCATGAGCGAGACTCCTGCCCCCGGCGGCCGCACCTTCGACGAGCTCGACAAGCTCTCCACCGAGGAGTTGCGCGAGCAGGCGTTCAACCTGGCCCGCGAGCGTCGCGACGTGGGCTTCTTCTGGTCGGTCCTGCGGCACCTGCCAAACGCCGACGAGGCCGCCGCGCTGGACGGCGCGCCGAACTCGATCGGCCCGACCATCGACGAGGCGAACGCGCTCTGGCGCGAGCTGACCGGGCACGGCTACGAGGAGTCCGCGCCGTTGCTGCGCGCCGCCTTCATCGACTACCTGATGAAGCACTGACGTCGATGACGACCCGCCGGCCGGCGACGGCCGGACGGTTGCGCAGGTTTGCCCGGCGCGACCGGCCGGGAACTGACCGCCGCATGGCTCTGAGCAACCGCCCCCGCGCCGTCTCCCGGTACGGCACGGCCGCCGGCACCGGCACCCTCGCCGCGTTCCTGCTGGTCGCCGTCGGCGGCAGTCCGATGTACGTGGACTGGGCGCAGCGCGCCACCGACCCGACCGGGGCGGGGGGCTGGTTCCTGYGGCTGCTGGCCTGGCCGTCCTGGCGGTGGCACGCCGACGAGGGCGTGTTCGCCACCAACCTGCGCGCGATCCTGCTGATCGTGCTGGCCGCTGCGCTGCTCTACCTGCTGCCCGGCCCGCAGGTCGACCGGGTGGCGTCCTCGGGCAGCCAGTTCCTCTCCGGCTGGGGCGCGTACGTGCTCGCCGCCGGGCTCAGCGCCCTGCTCGCCACGCTCCTCGGCCCGCACGGCTCGCTGTTCGCCGCGTTCCAGTCCGCCAGCACCGGCGTCACGTACGGCTTCTTCGCCGGCTGGATCGTCGGGCTGGCCAGCCTGGGCGGCCGGGCCTGAGCTCAGTCCACAGCGCCGAGCGCCAGCACCCGGGTACGGGCGAGCAGGCCCACCGCCCGGCCCTCCTCGGTCACCACGGCGTGCTCCGCGCCGGAGGTGAGCAGCGCGCCGAGCGCGTCGTACGCCGAGTCGCCGAGCGCCACATTGGGCAGGCCGGCGCCCCCGTCGGCCGGGAGCGGGTCGAGGACGGCGCGGGTCACCGGGGTCACCGCGAGGCGCCGGATGCCCCGGTCGGCGCCGACGAACTCGCGGACGAAGTCCGAAGCGGGTGACCCGAGCAGCGCGGCGGGCGTGTCGTACTGCTCCAGCCGGCCGCCCTCGGAGAGCACCGCGATCCGGTCGCCGAGCCGGACCGCCTCGTCGAGATCGTGCGTGACCAGCACGATCGTCTTGCGTACCTCGGCCTGCAGGCGCAGGAACTCCTCCTGCAGGCGGGTCCGGACGATCGGGTCCACCGCGGAGAACGGCTCGTCCATCAGCAGCACCACCGGGTCGGCGGCGAGCGCCCGGGCCACCCCGACCCGCTGCCGCTGCCCGCCGGACAGCTCGTGCGGGTACCGCCGGCCGAACTGGGCCGGGTCGAGGCCGACCAGCTCCAGCAACTCGCCGACGCGGGCGCGGGTGCGCTGCTTCGGCCAGCCCAGCAGTCCCGGCACTGTCGCCACGTTCGCCGCGACGGTCTGGTGCGGGAAGAGGCCGACGTTCTGGATGACGTACCCGATGCGGCGGCGCAGCGCCACCGGGTCGACCCGGGTGACGTCGTCGTCGCCGAGCAGGATCCGCCCGCCGGTCGGCTCGATCAGCCGGTTGATCATCCGCAGCACCGTCGACTTGCCGCAGCCGGACGGGCCGATCAGGACCACCAGCTCACCGGCGCCGACCTGCAGGCTCAGCTCGCGTACCGCCTCGGTGCCGTCCGGGTAGCGCTTGCGGATGCGTTCCAGCGTGATCGACGCCGCGCCGTGTCCGGCAGCGTCCCCCGGGGTACCGTCCACCTGTGTCCCTCCACCTGAGCTACCGGGCCGACCCGGGTAATCCGTGGTTCTCCTGGCAGTACGTGCGGGACAACTCTGACACGATCCTGGCCGCGCTGCGTGAGCACACCTGGCTGACCGCCCGGGCCGTGGTGATCGCCGCGCTGGTGGCGCTGCCGCTCGCGGTGCTCGCGTACTGGTTCCGGTCGTTGTCGGCCTCCATCCTTGCGCTGACCGGGGTGCTCTACACCGTCCCGTCGCTGGCGCTGTTCGCCTTCCTCGCGCCCTACCTGGGCATCGGCGCGATCACCGTGCTCACCGTGGTGGCGCTGTACGCGCTGCTGGTCATCGTGCGCAACGCGCTGGCCGGGCTGAACCAGGTGCCGCCGGAGGTGCGGGAGGCCGCCGAGGGCATGGGGTACGGCCGGTGGGGACGGCTGTTCCGGATCGAGCTGCCGCTGGCGCTGCCCGGCGTCCTCACCGGCGTACGGCTGGCGACGGTGTCGACTGTCGCGCTGGTCACGGTGGGTGTGGTGGTCGGCCGGGGCGGGCTCGGCCAGCTCATCTTCGCCGGCTTCCAGAA
>NZ_LYXF01000023.1:0-72066 GCF_001709195.1 Micromonospora sp. II
AACGCCGACAACGGATCCTGAAAGATCATCGCCATGTCCCGGCCCCGCAACCGACGAATCTCCTCCTCACCCAGACCCACCAACTGACGACCACCGACCGAGATCTCCCCGGAAATGGTCGTCCGCTTCACGTTGTGCAAGCCGAGGATCGCCAGCGACGTGACGCTCTTGCCGGACCCGGACTCGCCCACGATCCCCAGCGTGCGGCCCCGCTCGACGGCGAACGACACGCCGTCCACCGCCCGGACCACACCGTCCTCGGTGTCGAACCGCACCCGCAGATCCCGGACCTGGAGATAGGGCCCGTCGCCGGAGCGCTGCTCCGGCACCTCCGGGCGGTCCGGCTCCCCGGACGGCACCGCCTCCGACCTGCCCATTGACCGCCTCCCCTTCGGTGATGAAGAGAACCTACAGGAAAACCCAGGAGGCGAAAATAAGCTACATCGAGCGGTCTGTCAGCGGCCTGAGCGTAACGACTGGGTTTCCGTCTCGCACGCCCGTCACCTGGGACATCCACACTCGCGACTGGCCGTCGCGGCCTCATCGCCGCACCCGGAGTGCGACCATGGTCCCGGTGACGAAGGGACCATTCCTGTCGGCACGAGGTGGAGGCGACCATGACCGCGGCGGTGTTCGGCCACGACGGCCCGTGGACCGAAGAGGAGTACCTCGCCCTCGGCGAGACGCGGCAACGCGTCGAACTCTTCGACGGGAGCCTGCACGTGACACCGGCACCGACTCCGCGGCACCAGCGAATCCAGCGGAACCTCGGCAACCTGCTGGAGGCCGCGGCCCGGCACGTCGGCCTGGAACTGCTGGAGACGGTGAACGTCCGGCTCCGGCCAGGCCGCATACCGATTCCCGACCTGGTCGTCACCGAGCCGATCGACTTCGACCAGCCGATGATCGAGGCGCGGGACGTTCGGCTCGTGTGCGAGGTCATCTCACCTGGTAACGCGGCAACCGACAAGGTGCTCAAGATGCACTACTACGCCGCCGCGGGCATCGAGTGGTACCTGCTGGTGGAGCAGGAGACAGGCACGCTGCACCTCCACCGGCGGCAGGGTCGGCACTACCGGGAGGTGTCGGTGACAAAGCCCGGTTCCCTGCTGGAGCTGACCGAGCCCGTCCGCGCCACGATCCGGCCGGAGGATCTCGTCCCCTGACGGATGTCGGTGGGCTCGCCTAGGGTCGGCGCATGAGCGAGCGTCAGCGAGCGAATCATCGGGGCAGCGCAAAGGTGCCTCATGCCGGCACGCAGCGCAGCGGAGTGCCGGCATGAGCGAGCGTCAGCAGGGCAACGGAGTGCCAGCATGAGCGAGTTCGACGCGGCGACCGCTGCCGTCCAAGCCGCCCTGGACGCGGGCGCCCGCTACGCCGACGCCCGGGTCATGCACCGCCGCTACGAGTCGATGTCTGCGCGCAACGGCGACATCGAGGAGCTGAGCCAGGACGAGAGCATCGGGCTGGGCGTACGCGCGCTCGTCGGTTCGGGGTGGGGCTTCCACGCCGTACCCGATCTGTCCGACGCGGCGGCCCGCGACGCCGGCCGGCGCGCCGCGGCGATCGCCACCGCGAGCGCGCGGGTTCCCGGCCCGCCGATCGACCTGGTGCCTTCCGAGGCGGCGGTGGCGAGCTGGGCCTCGGAGTGCGCCGTCGACCCGCTCGGGGTGCCGCTGTCGGACAAAGGCGACCTGCTGGTCCGCGCCACCGCGACGATGCGCGAGCACGGCGCCGACCTGGCCGAAGGGCTCTACCAGATCTGGGACACCACGAAATGGTTCGTCTCCAGCGAGGGCCACCGGATCGACCAGCACATCCGGGAGTGCGGCGGCGGCATCTCGGCCACGTCGATCGGCGACGGCGAGACGCAGCGCCGGTCCTACCCGAGCTACCGCGGGCAGTACGGCACGACCGGCTGGGAGCTGGTCACCTCGCTGGACCTGGCCGCGCACGCCGCCCGGATCGCCGAGGAGTCCCGCGAGCTGCTGACCGCACCGCTCTGCCCCGCCGGCGAGACCGATCTGATCCTCGGCGGCGAGCAGCTCGCGCTGCAGATCCACGAGTCGGTCGGGCACGCCATCGAGCTGGACCGCATCCTCGGCTGGGAGGCGGCGTTCGCCGGCACGTCCTGGCTCGACCTGGCCCGCCTCGGCTCGCTGCGCTACGGCTCGGAGCTGATGAACGTGACCATCGACCCGACCATCCCTGGGGCGCTGGGCAGCTTCGGCTACGACGACGAGGGTTCCCCCGCCGTGGCCCGGGACGCGGTCCGCGAGGGGCGGTGGGTCGGGGTGCTCGCCGGCCGGGACTCGGCCGCCGTCGCCGGTCTGGACTACGGCGGCAGCGTACGGGCCGACGGCTGGGCCCGGCTGCCGATGGTGCGGATGACGAACGTGGGCCTGGAGCCCGGCCCGCACACGCTGGACGAGATCATCGCGGCCACCGACGACGGGGTGCTGATGGACATCAACAGGTCCTGGTCGATCGACGACAAGCGGCTCAACTTCCAGTTCGGCTGCGAGGTCGGCTGGGAGGTCAAGAACGGCCGCCGGGGGCGGATGCTGCGCAACCCGACGTACACCGGCATCGGGCCGGTCTTCTGGCGCTCGATGGACATGCTCTCCTCGGAGACGGTCGCCTGGGGCACGCCCAACTGCGGGAAGGGGCAGCCCGGCCAGGTCGGACACACCGGCCATCCGGCCGCGCCGGCCCGGTTCCGCGGCGTCCGGGTGGGGGTGCGGGCATGAGCGAGCGCAGCGAGCGAATCAGCAGGCTCAGGGCGACAGTGCCTCATGACGGCACGGAGCGAAGCGGAGTGCCGGCATGAGCGCCGAACTGGGGATCGCCGCCGGGGTGGTGGACCTGGTCCGGCGTACGGCCGGTCCGGGCGCCGAGGCCGAGGTACTGGTGACCCGCACCGACCTGGCCCTGACCCGGTTCGCCAACTCCTTCATCCATCAGAACGTGTCCGAGACCGGTGTCTCCGTACACCTGCGGTTGCACGTGGACGGGCGGACCGCGACCGGCAGCGGCAGCCGGGTCGACGCCGACGGGCTGGCCGCCCTGGTCGAGCGGACCCGGGCCGCGGCCCGGCTCGCGCCGCCCGACCCGGCCTGGCCGGGACTGACCGCGCCGACGCCCGTGCCGTCCGGCCCGGCCACCGACGAGGCCACCGCGTTCGCCTCGCCCGGCGAGCGGGCCGAGCGGGTACGCGCGTTCGTGGACGCGGTCGACGGGCTGGAGGCGGCCGGCTACTGCCGCACCGCGTACCGGTCGGGGGCGTTCGCCAACTCGGCCGGGCACACGGCGGCCGGAAGCGCGGCCGAGGCGGCCATGGACGGCATCGCCCGCGCCGGCGCCGCGGACGGGGTGGCGCGGCTCTGCGCCGACCGGCTCGCCGACCTCGACGGCGCGGCGCTCGGCGCGCACGCGGCGGCGAAGGCACGGGCCGCGGCCGACCCGGTCGAGCTGCCGCCCGGGCACTACGAGGTGGTGCTCGAACCGGCTGCCGTCGCCGACCTGCTGCAGAACCTCGCCTGGTTCGGCTTCAACGGCAAGCGGTACGCCGAACGGCAGTCGTTCGCCGAGCCGGGCACCGCCCAGTTCGACCCGCTGGTGACGCTGGTGGACGACCCGCTGCACGCCGGTACTGTGCCGTTCGACCTGGAGGGCACGCCGCGGCGGGCGTTGCCGCTGGTCGAGGGCGGCATCACCGGGGCGGTGGCGTACGACAGGCGCGGCGGCGCGGAGGCGGGCAGCGGGTCGACCGGCCACGGCATGCCGGGTAGCGCGACGTTCGGGCCGATCCCGCACAACATCCGCCTGCTGGCGGATCCGGGCGTCGCCGATGCGGGCACGACAGTCGCGGCCGGGCCGGTGAGCGCTGGCGTCACCGGAGCGGTGGGCGACCCGGACACCGCCGCGCTGGTGGCCGGGATGCGGCGCGGGCTGCTGGTGAGCGACTTCTGGTACACGCGGGTGCTGGACCCGAAGCAGCTGGTGGTCACCGGGCTGACGCGCAACGGGGTGTGGCTGGTCGAGGACGGCGTGCCGACCCGGGCGGTGCGCGACTTCCGGTTCACCGAGTCGTACCCGCGGGCGCTGGGGCCGGGGCGGGTGCTGGGCCTGGGCCGGGCACCGGTCCGGCAGCCGGGCCGGGTCGACGGGTCCTGGTACGAGGCGCCGACGCTGCGGCTGTCCTCCTGGCACTTCACCGGTGGCGCGTCCGGGTGATCCGGCGCGTCGCCGGGCGCACCCGCGGCGCCGGTCGGCGCACCGTTCGACCGACCCGCCACATTGATCATGAACTGACTCTTTCCAAGCTGCGGGACACACGGGACACTGCGTTGCGCGGCCGGGCCGTGAAGATCGGCGTAACGTGTGTCACTTAGCCGCACCGGTTCGCCGGTGTGGCCTCGTGCGTGCGCAAGACGTGACAGTGACGTCAGGGAGATGACTCGAATGACAACTACGTCGGCCAAGACGCCGAGATCGCAGCCGCGGGGAGGGCGGGCGCGCGCCGCCATCGCGGCGAAGACGTTGCGGACCGACCGGTGGTGGTTCGCTCCGCTGATCACCGTGGTCGGGCTCAGCGCGTGGGTCATCTACGCGACGGTCCGGGTCTTCATGCACAAGTGGTACTGGGTGGAGCAGTACCACTACCTGACACCGTTCTACTCCCCCTGCGTCACCGACCGCTGTGTCGAGGGCTCCTCGCACTTCGGCCAGTTCCTGCCCGGCTGGTGGATCATCCCGGACGCGGCGCTCACCCTGCCGTTCCTGCTGCTGTTCCGCCTGACCTGCTACTACTACCGCAAGGCGTACTACCGGTCGTTCTGGCTGTCGCCGCCGGCCTGCGCGGTGCCGGACGGTCACCAGTCGTACAGCGGTGAGACGCGGTTCCCGCTGCTCGGGCAGAACCTGCACCGCTACTTCTTCTACGCCGCCGCGATCATCTCGCTGATCAACACCTGGGACGCGATCCTGGCCTTCCACTCCCCCGACGGCTTCGGCTTCGGCCTGGGCAACATCATCCTGGTCGGCAACGTGGTGATGCTGTGGGCGTACACGATCTCCTGCCACTCCTGCCGCCACATCATCGGCGGGCGGCTCAAGCACTTCTCCAAGCACCCGATGCGCTACAAGGCGTGGACCGGGGTGTCCTGGTTGAACGTCCGGCACATGCAGCTCGCCTGGATCACCCTGGGCACCCTGGCGCTCACCGACTTCTACGTGATGGCGGTCGCCGCCGGCTGGATCAACGACCTGCGGTTCATCAACTGAGAGCCTGGACATGACTGAGACGCGAATCGAACGACACCACTACGACGTCGTCGTGATCGGGGCCGGCGGCGCCGGCCTGCGCGCGGCGATCGAGGCCCGGCTGGCCGGCAAGAAGACCGCGATCATCTCGAAGTCGCTGTTCGGCAAGGCGCACACGGTGATGGCCGAGGGTGGCGCCGCCGCCGCGATGGGCAACGTGAACTCGCGGGACAACTGGCAGGTGCACTTCCGGGACACCATGCGCGGCGGCAAGTTCCTGAACAACTTCCGGATGGCCGAGCTGCACGCCAAGGAGGCGCCGCAGCGGATCTGGGAGCTGGAGACGTACGGCGCGCTGTTCGACCGCACCAAGGACGGGAAGATCTCGCAGCGCAACTTCGGCGGCCACGAGTACCCGCGCCTGGCGCACGTCGGCGACCGGACCGGCCTGGAGCTGATCCGTACGCTCCAGCAGAAGATCGTCTCGCTCCAGCAGGAGGACAAGCAGGAGTTCGGCAGCTACGACGCGCGGATCCGGGTCTTCTCCGAGACCACGATCACCGAGTTGCTGCTCGACGGCGACCGCGTCGCCGGCGCGTTCGGCTACTACCGCGAGTCCGGCGAGTTCATCCTCTTCGAGGCGCCCGCCGTGGTGCTCGCCACCGGCGGCGTCGGACGGTCCTACAAGGTCACCTCGAACTCCTGGGAGTACACCGGGGACGGCCACGCGCTGGCGCTGCGCGCCGGGGCGACGCTGATCAACATGGAGTTCCTCCAGTTCCACCCGACCGGCATGGTCTGGCCGCCCTCGGTGAAGGGCATCCTGGTCACCGAGTCGGTGCGCGGCGACGGCGGGGTGCTGAAGAACTCCGAGGGCAAGCGGTTCATGTTCGACTACGTCCCGGACGTGTTCCGCAAGCAGTACGCGGAGACCGAGGAGGAGGCGGACCGCTGGTACACCGACCCGGACAACAACCGGCGTCCGCCGGAGCTGCTGCCCCGTGACGAGGTCGCCCGCGCGATCAACAGCGAGGTCAAGGAGGGCCGGGGTACGCCGGCCGGCGGCGTCTACCTGGACATCGCCTCCCGCAAGTCGGCCGAGGAGATCCGCCGCCGCCTCCCGTCGATGTACCACCAGTTCAAGGAGCTGGCCGACGTCGACATCACCAAGGAGCCGATGGAGGTCGGCCCGACCTGTCACTACGTGATGGGCGGCGTCGAGGTCGACCCGGACTCCGGCGCGGCGTACGGCACGGTGCGCGGGCTCTACGCCGCCGGTGAGGTGTCCGGCGGCATGCACGGCTCCAACCGGCTCGGCGGCAACTCCCTGTCCGACCTGCTGGTCTTCGGCAAGCGCGCGGGCGGGCACGCGGCCACGTACACCGATCAGCTCACCAGCCGCCCGGCGGTGTCGGTGGCGGCGGTGGAGGCCGCCGTGGAGACGGCGCTGGCGCCGTTGCAGCGCGACACCGGCGAGAGCCCGTACCAGCTCCAGCAGGACCTCCAGGCGGTGATGGGCGACCTGGTCGGCATCATCCGGCGCGAGGGCGAGCTCGCGGACGCCATGCGCCGGCTGGCCGAGCTGCGGGAGCGGGTGGCGAAGGTGAGCGCGGTCGGCGGCCGGCGCTACAACCCGGGCTGGCACCTGGCGCTGGACCTGCGCAACATGCTCGTGGTCTCGGAGTGCACCGCGATGGCGGCGCTGGAGCGGCAGGAGTCGCGCGGCGGGCACACCCGGGAGGACTACCCGGCGATGGACCCGAAGTGGCGGCGGGTCAACCTGGTCTGCTCGCTGGACGGGGACGCGGTCCGGCTGACCCACAAGCCGCTGCCGAAGATGCGGCCGGAGCTGATCGGGCTGTTCGACCGGGCCGAGCTGGCCAAGTACCTGACCGACGAGGAACTCGCCGAGTTCGACGCCCTCACCGAGGAGGCGAACACTGATGGGAAGTAAGCGCCAGTTCCGCATCTGGCGGGGCGACGAGACCGGCGGCGACCTGAAGGACTACACGGTCGAGGTGAACGAGGGCGAGGTGGTCCTCGACGTGATCCACCGGCTGCAGGCCACCGAGGCGCCGGACCTGGCGTGCCGGTGGAACTGCAAGGCCGGCAAGTGCGGCTCCTGCTCCATGGAGATCAACGGCAAGCCGCGGCTGGGCTGCATGACCCGGATGTCGACGTTCGAGGAGTCGGAGACCGTCACGGTCACCCCGCTGCGCACGTTCCCGGTGATCCGGGACCTGGTCACCGACGTCTCGTTCAACTACGAGAAGGCCCGGGAGACCCCGGCGTTCGCGCCGCCGGCCGACGTGGCGCCCGGCGACTACCGGATGCAGCAGGTCGACGTGGAGCGCTCGCAGGAGTTCCGCAAGTGCATCGAGTGCTTCCTGTGCCAGAACGTCTGCCACGTGATCCGGGACCACGAGGAGAACAAGCCGGCGTTCTCCGGCCCCCGGTTCTTCATCCGGGCGGCCGAGCTGGACATGCACCCGCTGGACGCGCGTACCGACCGCCGGGAGTACGCGCAGTCCGACATGGGACTCGGCTTCTGCAACATCACCAAGTGCTGCACCGAGGTCTGCCCCGAGCACATCAAGATCACCGACAACGGGATCATCCCCATGAAGGAACGGGTCGTCGACCGCAGGTACGATCCCCTTGTGTGGCTCGGTAACAAGATCTTCCGGAGGGGTCAGGTGCCTCAGACCAGCGCGACCAGCGGGCATTCCAGCGGTGCCGTCACGTCCGGAGGGGCGCACGGCGGGGCGCACGCGCACTCCGGCGGAACGCACTCGCACGGCGGGGTGCACTCGCACGCGGGCGGCTCGCACGACAGCGCCGCCGAGCGTCAGGCCCAGCAGGGCGTCAACTGGCACCGCGAGGTGCCGCACCCGACCGCCCCGGCGGTGGACGCCAACGGCAAGCTGCCGCTGACCGAACTGACGTTCAACCGGGCCGCCGCGCCGTCGCCGTTCGGCGACGACGTGACGTTCCCGCTGCCCCCGGAGCACCTCAACTTCGCCCACCCGCAGCAGGACGAGCCGAAGCACTGAACGACAGCACGACGACGGGGGCCAGCGGCACGCGCCGCCGGCCCCCGTCCCGTTTCGGCCCGCCTGTCCGGTCCGGAGCCTCAGTCGGACGTGGCGAGCAGCGGGCGCAGCGCGGCCACGATCGGCACGTCGGCCGGCAGCCAGTCGACGCTGTCCAGCTCGGCGGCGGAGAGCCAGCGCAGCTCCGCGTGCTCCAGGGCCTTCGGCTGGTCGCCGTGCAGCAGGCGGGCGGCGTAGACGCGCAGCACGGACCGGCCGTGCGCCATCCGTACGTCACGGCCGACGCGGGCGCCGACAGCCACCCGTACGCCCAGCTCCTCGGCGCACTCGCGGGCCAGCGCGTCGGTCTCGGCCTCACCCGGCTCGACCTTCCCGCCGGGGAACTCCCACCGGCCCGCCACCTCGGGGGGCGCGGAGCGCTCGCACGCCAGCACCCGGCCGCCCTCGATGATCGCGGCCCCGACGACCACCCTCGGCTCCCGCCGGTCGGCGTGTCCGTCCCCGCTAATCCGTTCGGTCCGCACGGGCCACCAGCGTGCCAGATCAATCGGCGGTTTGGGTAGCTGCGTCGGCCGTCAGGTCAGCAGAACACGGAAGTGTGGGCGTGGACACACCATCTGAGTGGCGAGAGACTAGAGAGCGTCGACTGGGACACGGGATGGCGACGATTTGGCCACAAGCCGGCAACGACGCCTGGGAGGTGCGGTGATGCGCGTGCTGTTCAGCGGCCGTGCGAAGCACGACTACCTCAGCGACGCACTGGCCCTGCTGTCGGGATGGACGCGCGAGGGCGAACAGATCCGCCGCACGATCGTCCTCGACGACACCCAGCACGCCGCGCTCACCGAACGGGTGGCGGTGGTCGCCGACGCGCTGCGGCTGCGGCCGGAGATCAGCCGCCGGGCCGATCGTACCCAGATCCGCCTGGGCCACGGCGACGGCGAGCCACTCACCGAGGGTGAGGTGCTGCTCGCGGCGCGCATCGAGGACGCGGTCCGCGCGGTCACCGAGCCCTGAGCGCTGGCGCGCCCCGCCTACCCTCAGATGCATGTCTGGCCCCACGTACGACCGCAAGGAACAGTTCCAGCAGATCCAGAGCGGGCTGCTGCCCGGTGAGCAGATCATCGCCGTCTACGACGCGGTGGGCACCGGCACCGGCTTCATCGGCCTGACCGACCGGCGGGTGATCATCCAGGACCGCTCCTTCGTCGGCAAGCGGTACGCCATCACCAGCATCCCGTACTCGAAGATCACCAGCGTGAGCGTGGTGAGCAACAAGTCCTGGGGCGGTTCGTTCTTCTCCACCGGGTCGATCGCCGTGCACGTCGGCACGCACACCTACGAGGTCGAGTTCCGGGGCGCGGAGAAGAGCCACCACGTGCACAACGTGATCCTGCACCACATCTCCTGACCCGCACTGGCACAATCGCCGCCATGCGAGGGCTGACGGCGCGCTGGCGGGCCTGGCGGGGCGACCACCGCCGGGCCGTACGCCTGGTCCGCCGGCTCCTGGTGCTCGCCACGGCCGCCGTGGTGCTGCTGGGCGCCGCCACGATCGCCAGCGTGACCTGGGTCCGCGGCGCCGCCGAGGGTCGCCTGTTCGGCGCCGCGGACGTGCCCGAGACGCCGGTCGCGCTGGTGCTGGGCACCAGGGTGGACCCGGACGGCACCCCGGCGCCGTTCCTCGCCGGCCGGCTGGAGATCGCCCGCCAGTTGTACGCCGCCGGCAAGGTCAAGGTGCTCCTGCTCTCCGGCGACCACATGGACTGGGACTACGACGAGCCGGACGCGATGCGGCGCTGGCTCGTCGAGCGGGGCGTCCCGGCGGAGAAGACGGTGCTGGACCACGCCGGCTTCGACACGTACGACTCGTGCGTGCGCGCGCACCACGTCTTCGGGGTCCGGCGGGCCACTGTGGTCACCCAGTCGTTCCACCTGCCGCGCGCGGTGGCGCTCTGCCGGGACGCCGGCATCGACACCGTCGGCGTCGGCGACGACACCGCCCGCCGGTACGCCGGCCAGTGGCGGATCAGCTCCACCCGGGAGCACGCCGCCTGCGTCAAGGCCGCCGTGGACGTGCTCAGCGGGCGCGACCCGGTGCACCTCGGCCGCCGGGAGACCGCTGTGGACGACGCGCTGCGGGCGTAATCCGGTTGTCGCCCCGGTCGGCTGCTGGTCTGCTGGACCCCTCGAAGCCGACCGGAGGGAGCACCGCCATGCCACACGCTGCGAAGCCCAACCGACCCGTCGTCACCCTTGCCGAAACGAGGCTTCGTGTTTCCGTACCCCATTCCGGCGGAGGTCGCTGACCTCGCGCCGCGTCCTGTCCCTTCCGCCCGGCGGGAGGGCGTGTGATGTCCGTCTTCGACGATCCCGGCTTGTTCGGCCGGCTCTGGGCCGACACCTACGACGGCCCCGGCAATCCCGACCCGGCCCCGGCCGTCGACTTCCTCGCACCGCTGGCCGAGGGCGGCCCGGTGCTCGAACTGGCGGTCGGCACCGGCCGGGTGGCCCTGCCGCTGGCCGCCCGCGGTCTGACCGTGGAGGGCGTCGAGGCGTCCCCGGAGATGGTCGCGCACCTGCGCGCCAAGCCGGGCGGCGCGGACCTGCCCGTGACCATCGGCGACATGGCGGACGTCCCGGTCGCCGGGCCGTACCGTCTGGTCTTCCTGGTGTTCAACACGCTGTTCAACCTGGTCTCCGAGGAACGCCAGGCGGCGTGCTTCCGCAACGTCGCCCGGGTGCTCGCGCCCGGCGGGGCGTTCGTCATCGAGACGTTCGTGCCCGACCCGGCGGACTTCGACCGGGACGAGCAGGTCCAGGTGCGGGAGGTGACCGAGGACTCGGCCACCATCCGCGTGCACCGGTACGACCGCGCGGCGCAGACGTTCGTGCGGCAGACCGTCACGTTCGACGCCTCCGGCGTGCACCTGAAGCCGTTCGCCATGCGCTACGCCTGGCCGGAGCAGGTCGACGAGCTGGCGGAGCGGGCCGGGCTGCGGCTCACCGAGCGGTACGCCGACTGGGACCGGTCGCCGTACGACGCGGACAGCCGCTCGCACATCTCCGTCTACCGGCGGCGGTAGCGCTCACGTCGAGGGGCCGGGCGTCGTCCCGGCCCCTCGACGCGCGACTACGCTGACGACCGCCGGTCCGGACAGGGGGAACCGATGACTGTCACCGTCGTCGCGATGGACGACTCGCACGCCGACGCCGTACTGGAGATCTACCGTCTGGGCATCGCCGAGGGCAACGCCACGTTCGAGACCGAGCCGCCGGACTGGGCGCGGTTCACCGCCACCCGGCTGCCCGGCCACCGCTGGGTGGCGCTCGACCAGGCAGGCGACGTGCTCGGCTGGGTGGCCTGCTCCGCTGTCTCCGACCGCTGCGTCTACGCCGGTGTGGTCGAGCACTCCGTCTACGTGCACCCGCGGGGGCGCGGGCGCGGGGTCGGCCGGGCGCTGCTGGAGGCGCTGATCGCCTCGACCGAGGTGGCCGGGATCTGGACCATCCAGTCCGGTGTGTTCCCGGAGAACACGGCGAGTCTCGCGCTGCACGCGACGTGCGGCTTCCGCGTCGTCGGCACCCGCGAGCGGGTGGGCCGCCACTACGGCACCTGGCGCGACGTGACCCTGATCGAACGCCGCAGCCCGCACGTCACCTGACGCTCCCCGCCCCGCCCGCCCCGCCCGCCCCGGCCCGGGCCCGCCCCGGTCCGCCTGGTGATCAAGGAGTTTGTGTCCGGTCGGCGCGGTCCGGGAGACGTAAACCCCTTGATCACCGGGTGAGGTCGCGGCAGGACACGCTCCAGGATCAGGTCAACCATCTGCCGGAACTCGGGGAGCTTGCGGCCGAAGATCGGGCTGTCCCCCGCGACCTCACCGCCGTTGACGAGCGTCGCGGCCGGCCCCGGCGAGCCGGCCACCGGCCCGACCCGGCAGCCGAAGGTGACGCGTCGTCAGCATGCATGTCGGCCCAGGTCCGCTCCGCGGCGGTGTCGCAACAGCCGCAGACGGACTGCCGTACCTGGCGGGTGCTCTCGTCGATCGTCAGTGTCACGGCGCGAACTCGATCGAGCCGTGATCGGCCACGCGTACCGAAGAAGACTTGACGCCCCGGCCCGCGAGCGCCAAGGTTAGTTACATGAGTAATGAACCAAAGAACCAGGATGGATGACGGCCGGCCGATCTTCGTCCAGATCGCGGAGATGATCGAAAACTCGATCATCGACGGGACGTACGCGGAGGAGACCCAGGTGCCGTCGACGAACGAGCTTGCGGCGTTCCACCGGATCAACCCGGCGACCGCCGCCAAGGGGATCAACCGCCTGGTCGATGACGGGCTTCTCTACAAGCGCAGGGGGATCGGAATGTTCGTGGCAACGGGCGCCGTCGAAACACTCCGGGAACGCCGCCGGCGCGAGTTCTCCGACCAGTACGTGCGGCCCCTCATCGAGGAGGCACGCAAATTGGGCATCGGCACCGAGGAGCTGAAGAAGCTCATCGACACAGGGGAGGAACAGCGATGAGCGTCGTGGCGGCAGCCGGGCTCACGAAGCGGTTCGGCGAGGTGACCGCTCTCGATGACGTCACCTTCACGTTGACGGGCGACAAGATCTATGGGCTTCTCGGCCGCAACGGCGCCGGCAAGACGACGCTGATGCAGCTGATCACCGGCCAGAACAGCGGCACCAGCGGCGACCTCATGCTCTTCGGTGAGCGGCCGTACGAGAACGAGCGGGTGCTGTCGCGGGTGGTCTTCATCAAGGAGAGTCAGACGTACCCGACCGCGTACCAGGTCCGGCACGTGCTGAGCCTGGCCAAGCGGCTGTTCCCCAACTGGGACGAGGACTTCGCGCAGTCCCTGGTGGACGACTTCGACCTGCCGCGCAAGCGCAAGGTACGCAAACTGTCCCGCGGCATGCTGTCCGCGCTGGGCGTGACGATCGGCCTGGCCGCACGCGCGCCGCTGACCTTCTTCGACGAGCCGTACCTCGGTCTCGACGCGGTCGCCCGGCAACTCTTCTACGATCGGCTGCTCGCCGACTACGCCGAGAATCCGCGCACCGTCGTGCTCTCCACACACCTCATCGACGAGGTGGCCGACCTGATCGAGCACGTACTGCTGCTCGACCGCGGAAAGCTGCTGCTCGACGCGCCCAGCGACGAGCTGCGCGGCGAGGTGGTGGAGGCGTCCGGCCCGGCCGCTGCGGTGGACGAGTTCGCCGCCGCGCACCAGGCGCTGCATCGTGAGCAACTCGGCGGCGCGGTCCGCGCGTCGCTGCGCGGGTCGTTCGACGACGCCGAACGGACGCGCGCCAAGAAGCTCGGCATCGACCTGGCACCGGTGTCGCTCCAACAGGCCGTGGTGCGCCTGACGACGGAAAGGACGAACGCGCGATGACTCGTATCCTCGACGTCGCCCGGATGCACACCATCGCCTGGGTCAGCCAGTTGGCCTGGCCATGGGGCATCATGGCCATCTCGCTCGGCGTCAACCTGCTGATCTTCGCCTCGATCGACGAGGCCGCGCCGGGCAAGAACACCACGGGCGGTCTGGTCAGTATCTACATCGTCTGCTCGATCGTCGCCGCCACCTCGATCAGCCAGGTGTTCCCGTTCGCGCTCGGCATGGGCGTCACCCGGCGCACCTTCTACCTCGCCACGGTGCTCGTCAACGTGGTGCAGGCGGTCGTCTACGGCGTCCTGCTCTACCTGCTCAACCTGATCGAGGGCGCCACCGGCGGCTTCGGGATCCAGCTGCGGTTCTTCCGAATCCCGTACGTCGACGTCGACAACGGGCTGTTGCAGATCGCCGTCTACGCGGTGCCGTTCCTGTTCCTGAACTTCGTCTCCGTCTTCGTCGCCGTCTGGTACGTCCGGTTCGGCATGAACGGCCTGTTCGGGGCCGGCGCGGCCCTGATCCTGGTGACCGGCCTGCTCGTCGCCTTGATCACCTGGCAGGGATGGTTCGGTGACATCTGGCAGTGGCTGAGCAGCCAGCACCAGGTCAGCCTGCTGGTGGGGTGGCCCGCCCTGATCGCCGCGGTGGCCGCCCTCGGGGGTATGGCGGCCATCCGCCGGGCCAACGCCTGACGGCGGGCACGGATGGTCGGCCGACGATCCGCGCGATGCGGGTCGTCGGCCGCCACCCGCAGCTCCCCGGTTCGGTCGCATCGACAGCTGTTGTCGGACCTGCTCGCTAGCATTGCCGCGATCGCCGACGAGAGGGGTGCGCCGTGGACCAGAGCGACCTTACGACGTTCGTGGACCGGGACCTGCAAGGCGCGCGCTTCACCAGGTCGACGCTTGCCGGCGCGGTGATGCGCGGCGTCGACGTGCGCGGGCTCGACATCGACGCGCCGTGGCTCACCGACGGCGCGCTGCTGGTCAACGGTGTCGACGTCGTGCCGCTCGTCGAGGCCGAACTCAACAGGCGGTTCCCCGGGCGCGAGCTGAGGCGTGCCGAGGATCCCGACGGCCTGCGCGCGGCGTGGGCGGCGCTCGAACGAGCCTGGGCGGCCGCGGTCGACCGGGTCGTGTCCATGCCCGACGGCGCCGCCGACATCTCGATCGACGGCGAGTGGTCGTTCGCGCAGACCCTGCGCCACCTCGCGTTCGCCACCGACGCCTGGCTCGGCAAGGCGATCCTGCGCCTGCCGCAGCCCTTCCATCCGCTCGGGCAGCCGCATGCCGAGTACGAGACGGACGGACTCGACATGTCGATCTTCCCCGCGGCGCGGCCGAGTCTCGCCCAGGTGCTCGATCTGCGCGCCGAGCGGCAGGCCATGGTGCGGGACTTCCTCACGGGCGTCACTCCGGAGCTGCTCACCGAGCCTCGGCCGTCAGCGTGGTCACCCGAACACGAGAAGCCGGTCCTGCACTGCCTCCACGTCATCTTCGACGAGGAGTGGGAACACCTCCGCTTCGCAGTGCGCGACCTGGACGCGCAGGCGTAGCGTCCGGTGTCCACGTGGACCGGCCCCGCATCGGAGGCCTCGGCGGACGGATCTCCCAAGGCGCGCATCGTCACCGGGTTGCTGTGCGACGGCAACCGGATACTCCTGTGCCACCGCTCTCCCCTGCGTCGTGTGCTGCCCGACGTCTGGGACCTGCCCGGCGGGCACGTCGAACCCGGGGAACCGCCCCGTGTCGCACTTGCTCGTGAGCTCCGAGAGGAACTGGGCGTCGACGTGGCGGTGCCGGCGGGTCCACCAGTGCACGAGGTTCACGCCGACACGTTCGACATGCGGATTTGGCTGATCGAAGCGTGGAGCGGGTCTCCGGCCAACCTGGCGCCGGAGGAACACGACGCCATCGGCTGGTTCACCGAGGACGCGCTCGGAGCGCTACCGCTGGCTCATGCCGGCTACCCCGCCCTGTTCCGCAGGGTCCTTGCCGAGCGTCGCGCCTGACCACGACGGACACGTCTCTCGGCACGAGGCTGGGACCAGACGTTGAAAAAGCGTCGTCGCCTGGGTGGGCACGCGACTACAGGTACGGCTCGAAGGCGGTCGGCAGGATCTCACGGAGATAGTCCAGGGAGCTGACCCTTCCGGTGCCGCCCAGGACGTCCAGCAGCAGGTCCACCATGCCGCCGGGATGGCGTTCCCCGGTCTGACAGCGGATGTCGGCCACCACGCACGTCCAGGTGTCGGGCGGCCCGTTGGTCAGCTCCCAGCAGAGCTCGAACTCGCCGTTCACCGTGCCCCAGGAGAACAGCTCCCCCGGCGCATTGCCGAACCGGTACCAGTCCTCGATGTCGTTGGCCGGATCGGTGCGCGCCAGAAGCTGCTCGACATAGACAGCCGGATCCCCCTGGAAGTCCCGTTCGTACGGGTGGAACACCTGGACGAAGTCGACGGTGCCCGGAGGGAACCGCTCCACGTACTGCTGGAAGTCCGTGGGAAACCGGTGGCCGAACGCCGCGTGCAACGACGACCAGTCCGGGCGGTGGGAGGACCTGCCGTTCCAGCCGACCAGCGCCGCCAGCCTGTCCACCGCCGTGCCCGACACGCCCACATCGTTGCACGGGCCCGGCGGTGGTCAGCGACGTCGTAGCCAGTCCGGCGTCGGCGGCGACGAGACCCGCATCGGCCCGCGACGGTCGCTGATGTACGTCGCGTGGTCCGCGAAATGACGGCGGCGGCTCAGGTAGTGGGTGTCGCGCCGTCGGCGCCCCACAGCACCCCGGCCGGAAGCTCGTGCACCGCATGTTCGAGCCACCGGGCGGTCATGCCGGTGACGGTCCTGGTCAGCGCTCACGTCGCGCCTCGCGCCACAACTCGTGCCCACGCATCAGCCAGCCGACCCAGAACACCGCGAACAAGATCAGGAAGCACGCGAACAGCACCACGGCGAGCACCGCCGCGATCGGCTGGAACCGCCCTGCGTCGCCGTTCCATCCGCTCGCCGCAAGAGTCCCGAGGCCACCACAGACGATCATGAAGATGAGCAGGCCCGGCCGGTCAACCGGGTGGGGCTCACGGGGCAGACGCACATCGGCTCCTCGGTCGGTGAGACACGAGACGTCCGCACACGGCCGCCTCCGACGGCCTGCATCGTCGCAGTGCCGGCCCAGAGATCAAAGACCCGAAATCCGGCGTACGGACGTCTGACAGGTCGGACGGTCGTCCCGCTCCCAGCGCTCCTGGTCAGTTCTGGTCCACGGTGGCAGTGTCCTGCCGTGATGCAACGAGACCTGGTGACCTGGCGAGAGGATCTGCGGAATGCTGTCGCTTCCGCGGTGCTCGACTTCGAGGACCGCTACGGATACCCGCCCGGTGAGAACGCCGTCAGTGAGCCCTCGACGACCTCTGCCGCGCTGATCGCCGCTGCCCGTCCCGCCATCCCCGCTGCACTTGCCGACCTGTACGCGGTGGTTGACGCCGTCGACCTGGCCGACATCGACAACGGGTTCTTCCTGCACAGCGCCTCCCACGTGGTCCACGTTCACGAGGCACGGCACCTCTGGCGCGTACGCGGCCGCCACGACGCCGATGTGGTCGTGTTCGCCAGCGACGGCGGCGGCACGCAGTACGCGCTGGCGACGCCGGACGGGTGGCCCGTCTACCGACTCCCTCCCGACCTCGTCCTCGACGGCGTCTACACCTCGGAGGACCCGCGCTTCGACGTGGCCGCCCCGGACCTGGCCACCTTCCTCGACTGCCTGCTCCAGGACGTGAAGAGGTTCGCCGCGTCGGGCACGTCATAGTCGGACGTCACCTGCGGCTCGTTCGGCAGCCTGGTTCCTGAGAAAGCGGGCCGGATTCAGACGTCGAAGCGGAACCTGGACCGGCTCGCCGATGACCTGCACCGACATGCCTGCGGTCCAGGTCAAGAGGTGTTGGTACCTCGCAGTACTGCCGGCTGCTTGCCAACTATTGACGGAGGCGGAAGCTGGCGTGAGAACTTTCGCCCGCAGGCTCGACAGCGCGCCTTGGCGCTCATGGCTGAGCTATTGCACACGCCCGACGAGGAGATAGGCAACAAGGTCAAAGAACTCGAACCATCCTCAATGCCCGCACGTCGCCGACTACATGTTTCATCGAAGAGGCATTGACCTACGAGCCAACCGCGCTGTGAGCTGGGACTGGTGCCGGATCTGCACCCCTGTCTCGCCTTGAGCGCTGGCCCGCACACCTTCAACGCGCCCCACCAGTGCACCAACTACAGGCAAGGAGGCCCCGGCCAACCCTGCTTAGCGGGCCCATCACGCCTTGTCACCCGGGCAGACGTCGTCACCAGTGGTCGCCGTTGGTCACTCTGGATCGACATCCGGCGGCCTGGCGACGGCCTGGAGCTGGTCCTCGTCGACCCGCCGCAGCCGGTGCGCCCCGGCCCGCGCTGATCCCTCGCTTGCAAGCTCCCCGTCTCACCTCGGGCGAGTATGTCCAGCTTCACCCGTGCGGCCTTCGCCCCCGGGGTCAACGGGCGCGACCCGGCCATGCCTGACCAAGCAGGCTGACAAGTCACGACGCCGGGAACGCCCGCTRGACCGTGGTCATGCAGTGCGGAAAGACGCCGCTCTGCTCCTCCGTCACCTTGCCGTTGACCAGGATCCGGCAGGTCGCCCCGGTGGAGTCCGGGTCATGGATGACGTTGAGAATGATCGGCCCCTTCAGAGACTTGACGTCGATCCGCCGCGACCAGGGCGTCTTGATCATGCCAGAAGAGTCGCTCACGTCATGGATCTTGTTCCCGTCATCCGGGTACCGCCAGACAATGCCCTTCACCTGGCCGGCCCCTGAGGTGACTTCCAGCTCGATTTCACGAGCGTCCTCGCCACGCCCATCCTCGCCGCGCACGGCGAAGGTGAGCCAGACACCGAGCCCGACCAGGCACAGTGCGACGCCCACAGTGATGGGGATGGCGGCACGCCGGCGACGACGGCTGGCATCGGTGGGGTTGTTGATCACGGGGCAGATTAGCGCATGTCAGGCACGTTCTGGTCATCCGTCACTAGGGCCGCGGTGGCTGATCGTCCGGTGCGTCTCTCCCTCGCCAGCCAACTGCTAGCGGTGCGTACAGGCCGACTCGTCCGTCGCCCACCAGGTCAGCCGCCTCTACGTGGCGGTTGACCTGCTCTTTTTCTGGGCAATGCTGGTCGTCGTCGGTCATCTCCGGTCGGCCCTCGGCGGCCCGAACGGCCCAGAAACGCCAAGCTGATCTTCCTGAGCTCCATCGCCGCTGTGGCGCTGTGCCGACTCTACGATCATGCGCATGGAAGGTCTCTTCGCCGTCGGGGCACTGCTCTGCGGCGGGTTCAGTTGTCTGCTGCTGCTGTGCATCGTCGCAGCGATGTGGGCGGCCGGGCGGCCTGAGAAGCGGAAGTGATGACGTCACCGCCTCAGACGTTGAAGCGGAACTCCACCACGTCGCCGTCCTGCATGACGTACTCCTTGCCTTCGATCCGGACCTTGCCGGCGGCCTTCGCCGCCGCCATCGATCCGGCCTCGACCAGGTCGTCGTAGGAGACCACCTCGGCCTTGATGAAGCCGCGCTGGAAGTCGCTGTGGATCACCCCGGCGGCCTCCGGCGCGGTCGCGCCGACCGGGACGGTCCAGGCCCGCGCCTCCTTGGGGCCGGCCGTCAGGTACGTCTGGAGCCCGAGCGTGCGGAAGCCGACCCGGACGAGCTGGTTCAGGCCGGGCTCGGACTGCCCGATCGACTCCAGCAGCTCGCGGGCCTCGTCCTCGGGCAGGTCCACCAGCTCGGACTCGATCTTGGCGTCCATGAAGATCGCCTCGGCGGGGGCGACCAGACCGCGCAGCTCGTCGAGGAACTCGGCGTTGCCCAGCTCGGCCTCGTCGACGTTGAAGACGTAGAGGAACGGCTTGGTGGTGAGCAGGTGCAGCTCACGCAGGTGTTCCAGCTCGACCTTCGCGGCTGCGGCGCCCGCGTACAGGGTCACACCGTTGTCGAGGACCTCGACCGCCTTCTTGGCGGCCTCGACGGCGGCGGCCCGGTCCTTGCGGAGCTTGGCCTCCTTCTCCAGCCGGGGCAGCGCCTTCTCCAGCGTCTGGATGTCGGCCAGGATCAGCTCGGTGTTGATCGTCTCGATGTCGTCGGCCGGGGAGACCTTGCCGTCGACGTGCACCACGTTCGGGTCGGAGAAGGCGCGCACCACCTGGCAGATCGCCGAGGCGTCGCGGATGTTGGCAAGGAACGCGTTGCCCCGGCCCTGCCCCTTGGACGCGCCGCGGACCAGGCCGGCGATGTCGACGAAGGAGACGGGCGCCGGCAGCACCTTCTGCGAGGAGAAGATCTCGGCCAGCTTGGCCAGCCGCTCGTCGGGCAGCCCGACCACGCCGACGTTCGGCTCGATGGTGGCGAACGGGTAGTTCGCGGCGAGCACGTCGTTCTTGGTCAGCGCGTTGAACAGGGTGCTCTTGCCCACGTTGGGCAGGCCGACGATGCCGATGGTGAGACTCACGACGAACCAGCTTACGCGGTTCGCCGCCCGCGCCGGGCAGGCAGGTCCGCGAAGCCTGTCACTCCGACAGCAGGCGCGGCTCGATCCGGGTCTCCCGGGCGGTGCCGTCCTCGGCGCGGACCAGCTGGTACGCGGCCACGCCCGGCCGGTCGGCCACCGCCTCGGCCAGCCGGGTGCCCCGGTAGATCAGCCCGACGCCGTCGTCGGTGCAGTGGCTGGCCGGGAGCGTGCCGTCGGCGACCAGCTGGTGCATCAGCGGTCGCCGCTGTTCCTCGCTGTCGTAGTGCACGCCGTTGCCGTACGGGAGCCAGCCCAGCCCTTCGGTGAAGGGCCGCAGCGTCGGGCCGTAGCTGTCGGTGGCGCCGCCGGTGTGCCAGCAGATCGAGCCGGCGGAGACACCGCCGAGCACCACGCCTGCCTGCCAGCACTCGTGCAGGATCTCCGGCAGACCGTGCACCCGCCAGACCGCGCAGAGGTTGGCCACGCTGCCGCCGCCGACCCAGATGACGTCCTGCGCGAGCAGGTGGGCGCGGATGTCCTCGACGTTCGGCATCGGGTAGAGCGCCAGGTGGGAGGCGCGGAACCGGGTGCCGGCGAAGGCGCCGTAGAAGACGGTGAACCCGGTCGGCTGGTCCCCGGTGGCCTGGCCGAGGTAGCAGACGCGCGGCGCGTCACCGGCCCCGGCCAGGTCGGCCATCAGGTCGAACAGGGCGCTGGGCCGGGCGTCCCAGGGGCCACGACGACGGCTGGCGAAACCCATGCTGGTGGCGACGATCGTCGGTTCAGTGGCGGGCACGGGCGTCCTTCCGGCCGATGACAGTGACGATCATTGTGCCGGACCGGAGGTATCGGCCGCGGCGAGCAGCGTACGCAGCAGGTCGGCCAGCCGCTCCTGGTCGGCCGGGGGCAGCGCGTCGAGGATCCGCCGCTGCACCGCGAGCCCGGCCTCGGCGGACTCCTCGACCACCCGGCGACCGGTGTCGGTGAGTGTGACCCGCAGCGCCCGCCGGTCAGCCGGGTCCGGCGAGCGCCGTACCAGGCCGGCCCGTTCGAGGCGGTCGAGCCGCCCGGTCATGCCGCCCGAGGTGAGCATCAGCGAGGCGGCGAGCGCCTTCGGCGCCAGCGTGTACGGCTCACCGGAGCGGCGCAGCGCGGCGAGCACGTCGAACTCACCTCGGCCGATGCCCCAGGCCGCGTACACCTTCTCCTGGCCGTTGCCGACCAGCCGGGCGAGCCGGTAGATGCGGCCGAACACGGCCATCGGCTCGGGCCGCATGCCGGGTCGTTCCCGCCGCCACTGCTCGACGATCGCGTCCACCTCGTCGCCTGTCACGGCTGCCGATTGTGCCCCACGTCCCACTTCCCTTTTCGCTCGGGCCTGAGTAGCTTAGCCCTAAGATACTTAGAGCTGAGGAAGCTGCTGTGAACTCTCGCTGGACCGACGTCGCGCTCACCGCCGCCGCCCCCGTCACCTGGGGCACCACCTACCTGGTCACCGCCGAACTCCTGCCCCCGGACCGGCCGCTCTGGGCCGGCGCGATCCGCGCCCTCCCGGCCGGTCTGCTGCTGCTCGCGCTGACCCGACGGCGACCACACGGCCTCTGGTGGGGGCGGGCCGCCGTGCTCGGCGCGCTCAACATCGGGGTGTTCTTCCCGCTGCTCTTCCTCGCCGCGTACCGGCTGCCCGGCGGCACCGCCGCCGTGCTCGGCGCCGCCCAGCCGCTGCTGGTGGCGGTGCTGACGGTCGCGCTGCTCCGCGACCGCCCCACCCGGCCGGCGCTGGTCGCCGCCGTGGCCGCCCCGCTCGGCGTCGCCCTCGTAGTGCTGCGCCCCGGCGCCGGCCTCGACCCGCTCGGCGTCACCGCCGGGCTCGCCGGGGCCGTGGCGATGGCCGCCGGGCTGGTGCTCACCCGCCGCTGGGGCCGGCCACCCGGAGTGGGCATCCTGGCCGCGACGAGCTGGCAGCTCGTCGCCGGTGGCCTGATGATCGTGCCGGTCGCCGCCGCCGTCGAGGGCGCGCCGCCCGTGCCCGACGGACCGGCAGTGCTCGGGTACGCGTGGCTCGGGCTGGCCGGCACCGCGCTGGCGTACGTGCTGTGGTTCCGGGGCGCGGCGCGACTGCCGGTGTCCCGCGTGTCGGTGCTCGGCGCGTTGAGCCCGCTGACTGCGGCGACGCTCGGCTGGGCGGTGCTCGGTGAGGCGCTGGACCCGGTCCAGCTCGCCGGTTTCGCGGTGGCCGTGGCGGCGATGGTGCTCGCCCAGATGCCGGACCGGCCTCCTCGCCCGCGGCTGGGTGGCGACGCGGACCACCCGGCGATGGCGCTGGTCGGCGTTCGGGCGGGCGGCGGAGCGGTGGGCTGGTGGCGGCGCCGTCAGCCGGCCCGCAGCCGGCGCCAGTCGTCCGGCCACGCCTCGGCGGCGACACCCTCGGGCAGCGCACCGGCCGGCAGTTGCGCCGCGGCGGCCAGCGGCAGCGTGAACCGGTGCGCGGCGGCGGGCCCGGCCTCGTACGACCGGTCGAGCAGCCACCGCACCTCGTCGGCGGTCCAGCCCAGGCCGGACCGGGCGGCGATCTCCCGGACCAGCCGCAGGCCGACCCGGGTGTCGTCGTCGTAGAAGCGCATGCACCAGTGGTGCGCCCACATGCCGAGCGCGCGCAGCCCGTCCGGGTCGAGCGAGCCGGCCAGCCGGCCGCAGGCGGTGTCGGGGAAGGGGCGCCCGGGGTCACCGGCCCGGTCGCGCTCGATCGCGCCGTAGGCGGCCGGCGCCACCAACCTCATCCGCTCGTAGAAGCCCTGCACCACCGCGGCGTCCAACGGTGCCCGCCCCGATCGCATCAGCGGACACCCCGCCCGGCCACGCTCGCCATGCCCCGCACCTTTTCTTGAGTTGGTGGCGGGACCGTACCGACCACTTACGACACTTTCTCGGGTCCGCCGGGCATGATCCACACCATTCCGCCGAGGTGGCGGCATCCGGGAACCGGCGATACCGCCACCTCCCCGAGCTGGCGCGACTGCCACACGTCATGTCCGAATACCGCCAGCCACGGCCGGGGACGGCGAGGCAGGATCGGGGGCATGGAGCTGGACTTTGAGCGGTGTTACCGGGCCGTCGACAGCCGCGATCCGCGGTTCGACGGCTGGTTCTACACCGGCGTGACGTCGACCGGGATCTACTGCCGGCCGTCCTGTCCGGCGATGACGCCCAAGCGGCAGAATGTCCGCTTCTTCCCGTCGGCCGCCGCCGCGCAGGGGGCCGGGCTGCGGGCGTGCCGCCGGTGCCGGCCGGACGCGGCGCCGGGCTCCCCGCAGTGGGACGTCCGGGCCGACCTGGTCGGCCGCGCCATGCGGCTGATCGCCGACGGCGTGGTCGACCGCGACGGGGTGCCCGGGCTGGCCGGCCGGCTGGGCTACACCGAGCGGCACCTGCACCGGATGCTCCAGGCCGAGCTGGGCGCCGGCCCGCTGGCGCTGGCCCGGGCACAGCGCGCGCAGACCGCCCGGATCCTGATCGAGACCACCGGCCTCGGCCTGGCCGAGGTGGCCTTCGCCGCCGGGTTCGGCAGCGTCCGGCAGTTCAACGAGACGGTCCGTGAGGTCTACGGCGGCACCCCGTCCGAGCTGCGCGCCGGGCGACGCGGTCCGGCCTCGGCCACCGGCGCGGGCACGCTCTCGCTGCGGCTGGCATACCGGCCACCGCTGCACGCGGGCGCGCTGCTGGACTTCCTCGCGCTGCGCGCGCTGCCCGGCGTCGAGGTGGTCCGCGACGGCACCTACCACCGGGGGCTGCGCCTGCCGCACGGTCCCGGCACGGTGGCGCTGACCCCGTCCGACGGCCACATCGACGCCACGTTGCGGCTGGCCGACATGCGTGACCTGGCTCCCGCGGTGGCCCGCTGCCGCCGCCTGCTCGACCTGGACGCCGACCCGGTCGCGGTGGACGCCACCCTGGCCGCCGACCCGGCGCTGGCCCCGGCGGTCGTCGCCGAGCCGGGCGTCCGGCTTCCGCACGCGGTCGACGGCTTCGAGCTGGCCGTCCGCGCCGTCGTGACCCAGCAGGTCTCGCTGACCTCGGCGCGGACCACGCTCACCCGCCTGCTCTCCGCCGTCCGGTCGGCGAGCGGTTCGGGCACCGACGACCCGGCCGACGGCCTGGTGGCGTTCCCGGGTCCCGCCGACGTGCTCGCGGCGCCGGACCCGGCGTTCCGGATGCCGGCCGCCCGCCGGGAGACGATCCGGGCGCTGGCCCGCGCCGTCACCGACGGGACGCTGGACCTGGAACCCGGGGGCGACCGGGAGGAGACGGTCCGGCTCCTGGCCGCGGTGCCCGGCGTCGGCCCGTGGACCAACGGCTACCTGGCCATGCGCGCACTCGGCGACCCCGATGTCGCCCTCACCACCGACCTGGGCGTACGCCGCGGCGCAACCGCGCTCGGCCTGCCCGACACCCCCAAGACCCTGCTCGCGTACGCCGAACGCTGGCGCCCCTGGCGGTCCTACGCGACGATCCGACTCTGGAGAGCAGCATGAGCACTGTGGACAGCACCGTCATCGACACACCGGTCGGCCCGTTGAGCGTGCTCGCCGGCCCCGACGGCGCGGTACGCGCGGCCGGCTTCACGCCCGACCCGGCGGCCCTGGCGCCGTTGACCCACCCGAGCCTGCGTGGTGACCTGCGGGAACGGGCCGACCTCGGTCCGGTCACCGCCGCCGTCCGGGCCTACCTGGACGGAGACCTCGCCGCGATCGACGCGATCCCGGTGGAGCAGCACAGCGGCGGGCTCTTCCTGACGCACGCCTGGCAGGTGCTGCGCGACGTCAAGCCCGGCGACCCGGTCACCTACACCGGGTTCGCCGCGCTGGCCGGACGGCCCGCCGCGGTCCGCGCCGCCGCGGCGGCATGCGCGCGCAACGCGGCAGCGCTCTTCGTGCCCTGTCACCGGGTGCTGCGCACCGACGGCACGCTCGGCGGCTACCGCTGGGGCCTGCCCGTGAAGAAGTGGCTTCTCGGGCATGAGGGACGGGTGACGGCTAGCTGACAGCGAAAACGTCACCCCCGGCGGCTACCGTCGGGTAGTGCCCGCGCCCAGCGACGGCAACCCCGCGGCGCAAGACGACGCCCGGTCCAAGCCGCTGCGCAACCTCTGGCGGCTGCGGCCCTACCTGCGCCCGTACGCGACGGAGTTCGCCTGGCTGCTGGTGGCGGCGCTCGCGGCCACCGCGGCGAGCCTGGCCGTTCCGCTGGTGGTGCAGCGGGTGGTCGACGGGCCGGTGGCCCGGCACGACGAGGCCGGGCTGCTGCGGCTCGGCGCCCTGGCGCTGCTGCTCGGGCTGGCCGAGGCGGTTCTCATCTTCATCCGCCGCTGGACCCAGTCGTCGTCCTCGGTGGGCATGGAGGCGGCCATCCGCGCCGACATCTACGCCCACCTGCAACGGCTCCCGGCCGGCTTCCACGACCGCTGGCAGTCCGGCCAGTTGCTGTCCCGGATCACCAGCGACCTCTCGGTGATCCGGCGGTTCCTCTCCTTCGGGCTGCTGTTCCTGGTCCTCAACCTGATCACCTACGTCGCCGTGGTGGTGCTGCTGATCCGGCTGCACCCCTGGCTGGGGTCGCTGGTCGCGGCCAGCGCCGTACCGCTGTTCCTGATCAGCCGCCGCTTCGCCCGGCACTACCACGCGGCGTCGCGCCGGATGCAGGACCAGCAGGGCGACGTGGCCACGCTCGTCGAGGAGACCGCGCAGGGGCTGCGCACCATGCGGGCGTACGGGCGGGGGCCGGAACTGGCCGCACGGTTCGCCGTCGGCGCGCGCCGGTTGCACGACACCGGGATCGGCAAGGCGCGGCTGCTGGCCCGCACCTCGGCGCTGTTCGACCTGGTGCCCAACCTGACCCTCGGCGCGGTCCTGGTGACCGGCGCGGCGGCCGTCGCCGAGGGCGCGCTGTCCATCGGGGAGCTGGTCGCGTTCGTCAGCCTCCAGCTCATGCTGATCTGGCCGGTGCAGTCGCTCGGCTGGATCATCGCCAACGGCCAGGAGGCCGCCACCGCCGCCGACCGGATCCAGGAGGTCCTCGACACCCGCCCGACGATCGTGGACGCGCCGCACGCCCGGTCGCTGGAGCGCGCCGACGTACGCGGCCGGCTCCGCTTCGAGGGGGTCACCTTTCGCTACCCGGGCACCTCGGCGCCGGTGCTGCACGACCTGGACCTGACCGTCGAGCCGGGCGAGACGATGGCGCTCGTCGGCGTCACCGGCTGCGGCAAGAGCACGCTGCTGTCGCTCGTCCCCCGGCTGCACGAGGTGACCGGCGGCCGGATCACCGTCGACGGGCGCGACGTGCGTGACCTGCGGCTCGGCTCGCTTCGACGGCTGGTCGGGGTGGCGTTCGAGGAGCCGACCCTGTTCTCCATGTCGGTCTGGGAGAACCTGACGCTGGGGCGGCCGGACGCGGGCGAGGAGGAGGTCCGGGCGGCGCTGGCGCTGGCGCAGGCGGACTTCGCGTACGAGCTGCCCTGGGGGCTGGCCACCCGGGTCGGTGAACAGGGGCTGTCGCTGTCCGGCGGGCAGCGGCAGCGCCTCGCGCTGGCCCGCGCGGTGCTCGGGCGGCCCGCACTGCTGGTGCTCGACGATCCGCTCTCCGCGCTCGACGTGCACACCGAGGCGCTCGTGGAGGCGGCGCTGCGCCGGGTGCTGCGGGAGAGCCGCACCACGGCCCTGCTGGTGGCGCACCGCCCCTCGACAGTGGCGCTGGCGGACCGGGTGGCGCTGCTGGACGGCGGCCGGATCGTCGCCGTCGGCACCCACTCGGAGCTGCTGGCCCGGGTGCCGGCGTACCGGGCGGTGCTCTCCGCCGAGCCGGAGCGCCGTTCCGGCGGCGTCGGTCTGGTGCGCTCGTGACCGGCGGCGCGCCGCGGGTGCCCCGGCCCCGCGACGCGCCGCGCGACACCGGCGCGCGCACCGCCGGGCACGGGCAGGCGCACGGCGCAGCCGGCGCACGCCACGACGACGCGAACCGCACCGGCGGACGCGACGACCTGTCCCGCTGGCGCGGCCGGGCCACCGACCCGGACGCCGACCGCAGCCGCGCCGAGGACTCCTCCCCGGCGGCGGTGGCCCGGCTCCGCGCCCGCAGCCGGCTCCTGCTGCGGCAACTGCTGCGCCCGCACCGGCGTGCGCTCGGGCTGGCGGTGGCGCTTCTGCTGGCCCAGAACGCCGCCGCGATGTCCGGCCCGTACCTGGTCATGCTCGGCATCGACCGGGGCATCGGGCCACTGCGGGCCGGTGATCCCGGCCCGCTGATCGCTGTCGCCGCCGCGTTCGTGGTGGCGACAACCGTCGAGTACGCGGCCCGGCGCGCGTTCCTCACCCTCGCCGCCCGGATCGGTCAGGCCGTCCTGCTTGACCTGCGCCGACGGGTGTACGGGCACTTCCTCCGCCTCGACGTCGGTTTCCACGAGCGCTACACCTCCGGGCGGATGGTGTCCCGGCTGACGAGCGACCTGGAGTCGATCGCCGAACTGGTCGACGGGGGCATCGACAAGCTGGTGATGGCCGGGCTGTCAGTGCTGTCGGTGGCGGGCATCCTGCTCTGGCTGGACCTGCCGCTGGCGGCGGTGACGCTGCTCGCGTTCCCGTTCCTGTTCCTGCTGTCACGCTGGTTCGCGCGCGCGTCGGCGGGCGCGTACCGGCGTACCCGGGAGGCGGTGGCGCTGGTCATCGTGCACTTCGTGGAGTCGCTGCGCGGGATCCGGGCCGTGCAGGCGTACCGGCGGGAGCCCCGCAACGAGCGCATCTTCGCCGCCGTGAACGACGACTACCGGCGCTCCAGCCTGCGCGCGTTTCGGCTGATCGCGATCTACTCGCCGGGCATCCGGCTGATCGGCAACCTGACCACGGCGGTGGTGCTCGGGTACGGCGGCTGGCGGGTGCTGGGCGGCGGCGTGGAGGTGGGCGTGCTCGCCGCGTTCCTGCTCTACCTGCGCCGGTTCTTCGAGCCGATGGAGGAGCTGAGCCAGTTCTACAACGCGCTCCAGTCGGCGACCGCCGCGTTGGAGAAGCTGGCCGGGGTGCTGGACGAGCGTCCGGCGGTGGCCGAACCGGCGGATCCGGTGCCGCTGCCGGCCGGGGCGCCGCGCGGGGCGGTGACGTTCCGCGCCGTCGACTTCGGCTACCGGCGGCAGACGCCGATCCTGTCCGGCCTGGACCTGGTCGTGCCGCCCGGGCAGACGGTGGCGCTGATCGGGCCGACCGGCGCCGGGAAGTCCACAGTCGCGAAGCTGCTGGCCCGGTTCCACGACCCGGACGCGGGCGCTGTCGACCTGGACGGGGTGAACCTGCGTGACCTGGCCGACGCCGAACTGCGCCGGGCGGTGGTGCTGGTGACCCAGGAGACCCACCTGTTCAGCGGATCCGTGGCCGACAACATCAGGTTCGGGCGGCCGGACGCGGACGACGAGGCGGTGGTCGCGGCGGCGCGGGCGATCGGCGCGCACGACTTCATCGCCGCGCTGCCCGACGGGTACGCCACGGACGTGCACCGGCGCGGCGGGCGGCTGTCCGCCGGGCAGCGGCAGCTCGTCGCGTTCGCCCGGGCGTTCCTCGCCGACCCGCGGGTGCTGATCCTGGACGAGGCGACCTCGTCGCTGGACGTGCCGACCGAGCGGTTGGTGCAGCGGGCCCTGCACAACGTGCTGCGCGACCGCACCGCCTTGGTGATCGCCCATCGTCTCTCCACCGTGGAGACGGCGGACCGGGTGCTGGTGCTCGACGACGGCCGGATCGTGGAGGACGGCCCACCGGCCGAGCTGATCGCCGCCGACGGCCGCTACGCCGCCCTGCACCGCCAGTGGCGCGACTCGCTCCTCTAGCTCGCTCCTCCGACCCTCGTTGATCTTGCACTTGCGGCCCGAGGGATGCCCGAAAAGCGGCTTGTGCCGGGGCGGCAAGCGCAAGATCGGCGAGGACGCGCGGGGTGGGGAAAGTCGTGGAGTGCGGCAACCGGGCTGCCTACCATCGGACGATGACCGACACGACGATCAGCGCCCGCGGCGGCGTCCCCGAGCGTCCGAGCCTGGACGGCCTCGAGGAGACCTGGGCCCGCCGCTGGCAGTCCGACGGCACGTACGCGTTCGACCGTACGAAGGAGCGGTCGGACGTATACGCGATCGACACTCCCCCGCCGACCGTGTCGGGCGAACTGCACATGGGGCACGTGTTCTCGTACACGCACACCGACACGGTGGCCCGGTTCCAGCGGATGCGCGGGCGCACGGTCTTCTACCCGATGGGCTGGGACGACAACGGGCTGCCCACCGAACGCCGGGTGCAGAACGTGTACGGCGTGCGTCCCGACCCGGCGCTGCCGTACGACAGCAACTGGCGGCCGCCGTCCGCGCCGGTGGACGACGCGGCCCGGAAGAACCCGACGGCGATCTCCCGGCGTAACTTCATCGAGCTGTGCGAACTGCTCACCGTGGAGGACGAGAAGGCGTTCGAGGCGCTGTGGCGGCGGCTCGGGCTGTCCGTGGACTGGTCGCTGACGTACACCACGATCGGGTCGGCGGCCCGCGCCGCGAGCCAGCGTGCGTTCCTGCGGAACCTGGCTCGGGGTGAGGCGTACCAGGCGGAGGCGCCGACGCTGTGGGACGTTGGGTACGGCACCGCCGTGGCGCAGGCGGAGCTGGAGGACCGGGAGCGGCCCGGCGCGTACCACCGGCTGCGGTTCACCGGCCCGGACGGCCGCGAGGTGCTGATCGACACCACCCGGCCGGAGCTGCTGCCGGCGTGCGTGGCGCTGGTCTGCCACCCCGACGACGAGCGGTACGCGGACCTGGTCGGCGCGTCCGCGCGTACCCCGGTGTTCGGGGTCGAGGTGCCGGTGCGCGCGCATCCGCTGGCGGACCCGGCCAAGGGCACGGGCATCGCGATGGTCTGCACGTTCGGTGACCTGACCGACGTGACCTGGTGGCGTGAGCTGCGGCTGGACACCCGCGTGGTGATCGGCCGGGACGGGCGGCTGCTGCCGGAGCCGCCGGCCGGCGTGCCGGCGGCGCCCTACGCGGCGCTGGCCGGGCAGACGGTGAACGGCGCCCGGCGGACGCTGGTGGAGCTGCTGGCCGACGCGGGTGATCTGGTCGGCGAGCCGCGCCCGATCACGCACCCGGTGAAGTTCTACGAGCGCGGCGACCGGCCGCTGGAGATCGTCTCGACCCGGCAGTGGTATCTGCGCAACGGCGGCCGGGACGCCGGCCTGCGCGAGGAGCTGCTGGCCCGGGGTCGGGAGCTGCGCTGGGTGCCGGAGCACATGCGGCACCGCTACGAGCACTGGGTGGGCGGCCTCACCGGTGACTGGCTGGTCAGCCGGCAGCGGTTCTTCGGCGTGCCGGTGCCGGTGTGGTACCGGCTCGACGACACTGGCGAGCCGGACTGGACCCACCCTCTCACACCGGACGAGGCGACGCTCCCGATCGACCCGAGCAGCGAACCGCCGCCCGGATACGAGGAGTCGCAGCGCGGCGTGCCGGGCGGTTTCACAGGCGACCCGGACGTGCTGGACACCTGGGCCACCTCGTCGCTGACCCCGCAGATCGTCGGCGGCTGGGACACCGACCCGGACCTGTTCGCCCGGGTCTTCCCGATGGACCTGCGCCCGCAGGGGCACGACATCATCCGGACCTGGCTGTTCGCCACCGTCGCCCGGTCCCACCTGGAGCACGGCGCGCTGCCCTGGCACACGGCGGTGCTCTCCGGCTGGATCCTCGACCCGGACCGCAAGAAGATGTCGAAGTCCAAGGGCAACGTGGTCACGCCGATGGCGCTGCTGGAACAGAACGGCTCCGACGCGGTCCGCTACTGGGCCGCCAACGGCAAGCCGGGCATGGACCTCGCCTTCGACCCGGCCCAGGTCAAGGTGGGCCGGCGGCTGGCCACCAAGCTGCTCAACGCGTCGCGGTTCGCGCTCGGGCTGGGCGCCGCCGACGCGCTGCGGGCCGCGGCGACCCAACCGCTGGACACCGCGATGCTCGCCGAACTGTCCGGCGTGGTCGCGACCGCGACCACCGCCTTCGACGGGTACGACCACACGGCCGCCCTGATGGCCACCGAGGCGTTCTTCTGGCGGTTCTGCGACGACTACATCGAGTTGGTGAAGGAGCGCGCCTACGGCACCGGGCCGGCGGCCGACTCGGCCCGGGCGGCGCTGGCGACCGCGTTGTCGGTGCAGTTGCGCCTGTTCGCGCCGGTGCTGCCGTTCGTCACCGAGGAGGTCTGGTCGTGGTGGCGGTACGGCTCGGTGCACCGCTCGCCGTGGCCGACCACGTACGAGGTGGGCCGCGCGACGCAGGCGCCGGGTGACCCGGAACTGCTGCGACTGGCCGCTGACGCGCTGGGTCAGGTGCGCCGCGCCAAGTCGGAACGGAAGCTGTCGATGAAGGCGGACGTGCCGCTGGCCGAGGCGCTCGGACCGGCGGCGGTGCTGGACCAGCTCGGCACGGTCGCCGACGACCTGCGCGCGGCGGGCCGGATCGCGAAGCTGGACCTGCTGCCGGATCGCACCACCGAACTGGTCATCGCCTGCGCGTTCTGAGCGCCGCCGGCGATGTAAGGAAGGGCCCCTTCTTAACGCCTGGCGTTGTAGAAGGGGCCCTTCTTAACACCCGAAGGGCCGGCCGGACCGGCCCGCGGCGGTGCATTCCTCAGTCGGCCGCGCAGGCCGCCTTGAGCTTGTCCCGGGCGGCGGTGAGATCCGCCCTGCTCGGCGCCTTGCCCGGCGCCTTGGCCCAGGCGTCGGCGAGGTCGCTCATCTCGGTCGCGACGCCCTTCACCGCGCTGTTCACCTCGTCGCTGTTGGTGAAGGCGTGCGTGTAGAGCGTGGCCGCGCCCGCCGAGTACTGCGCGCTGACCGCCGAGTGACCGGCCGGCGGGCCGATCTTCTCCGCCTCGGCCACCTCCTTCAGGGCGGCCGTGATGTCCTTCTCCGCCGTCGTGCAGGTCTTCCGGGTGGCCTCGTCGAGGCCCACCGGGGCCGGCGTCACCGGCGGCACGGACGTGGCGGCCGGGGCGGAGGGCGCCGCCGACCCGGCCGAGGGGGTGTCCTCGTCGTCGCCGCAGCCGGACATGACGATCATCGCCACCGCGGCCGGAGCCAGCAGGGCGAAGCGAGCTGAACGCACAGTGTTCTCCCCGTGTCGGTGTTCGTAGCCGCCGCAAACTAGCAGACCGGACACGGCAGGGCGGAACCCGTTTTCCGTCGCGAACGCCGGAAAACGGGTCCCGCCCTGCGGGCTCAGCTCGTCTCGCCGGCCACGCTGAACGAGCGCAGGCGGTCGATCGCCAGCACGGTGAACCCGACCGCCACCAGCGCGGTGAGCACCGCCGCGACCGGCACCGAGACACTGGTGCCGAGCAGCGGCGTCGGCGCCATCCGGTCGGCCAGGGCGATCACCCACTGCTGGATCGACAGCACCCGGGTGCCGCTGACGAACCGGCCCAGCAGGCCTTCCCAGATCAGCACGTAGACCAGGCCGAGCAGCACCGGCCGCCGGGTCACCAGGCTCAGCGCCAGGAACAGCGCCGAGTACGCCAGCGCGCCCGCCGCAGAGGCGACGACCAGAGCGAGTCCGAGGCGTACCGAATCGGCGAGCACGCCCGCGACGTAGATCGGGACACCGACGGTGACCGCCGTGACGCCGGCCGCGACCGCCAGCTTCGGCAGCACGATCTGCCAGCGCGGCAGCGGCTTGGTGAGGATGTGCACGACGGTGCCGTCGTCGATCTCCGCGCCGAGCACGCCCGTGCCCACGATCAGCGCCACCACCGGCAGCACCACCGCCAGGCCGAGACCGACGAGCACCGGCGGGCCCCACTGGCCGGGGTCGACGCCGAGCGACCGGCAGAGCACCGCCAGGCCGATCAGGATCAGCGGCAACGGCAGCAGCATGAGGAACCGGCTCCGGCCGAACAGGCCGCGCGCGGTGATCCAGGTGACTGTCGACATCATGCCTCCACCAGATACGAGAAGACGCTCTCCAGCGACTCGTCCTCCGGCAGGAGCTGCCGGACCCGGATGCCGTGCCGGAGCGCGATCCGGGGCAGGGCCCGGGTGAACGCGCCGTAGTCGCCGGCCTTGACGGTCAGGCCGGTGCGGCCCAGCTCGACGCCGGAGACCGACGCCTCGGCCATCAGCGCCACCGCCAGGGCGCGGTCGTCGGTGGAGCGGACCGCGAACACGTGCGGCCGGTTGGTCATCAGGCGGCGGATGGTCCGGTAGTCGCCGGAGGCGGCCAGCCGGCCGGCGACCATCACCTGGACGGTGCCGGAGACCTGCTCGACCTCCTCCAGGATGTGCGAGCTGAACAGGATGGTCCGTCCCGCGTCGCCGAGCCGGTGCAGCAGCGCCATCATGTGCAGCCGCTGGCGCGGGTCCATCCCGTTGAACGGCTCGTCGAGCAGCAGCACCTGCGGGTCGTGCACCAGCGCGGCGGCGACCCGGGTGCGCTGCCGCATGCCCTTGGAGTAGGTGCCGATCCGGCGGGTCTGCGCGTCCTCCATCTCGACCAGCTCGATCGCCCGCTTCGTGGCGGCCTCCGGGTCGGGCAGCCGGTGCAGCTTCGCGCTGGCCAGCACGAACTCGTACGCGCTGAGGAACGTGTGCACCGCCTCGCGCTCGCTGACCAGGCCGAGCCGCCGGTAGACGCCGGGGTTGCGCCAGGTCGGCTCCCCGTCCAGCGTCACGGTGCCGCGCGACGGCGACAGGAAGCCCGCCATCATGTGCAGCAGCGTGGTCTTGCCGGCGCCGTTGGGGCCGAGCAGGCCGGTCACGCCGGGGCCGAGCCGCATGGTGACGTCGTTGACCGCCACCACGTTGCCGTACCAGCGGGAGACACCGGCCAGGTCGAGCGTGCTCGTCGCGGTGGCGGGCGCGCCGGCCGTCGACTGGGTGCTGATCGCCGTCATCGGGCGGCCACCTTCCGGTATCGCAGGAGCAGCAGGCTGACGCAGGCGGCGACCAGCAGCACGGCGACCACGGCGTAGACCGGCCCGAAGTCGCCGATCGGCATGCCACCCCGTCCCTGGGTCAGCCGGTCGCCGAGCGCCCAGTTGCCCACGCCGCCGACGAGCGTCGGCGGGGAGGCGACGAAGGCCAGCTCGTTGATCGTCCGCGAGGGCAGGATGGACAGCACGCCGACGACCGGCGTGGTCATCAGGAAGACCGCCACGATGCCGCCGGCCGCGAACGCGCGCTTGCCGGTCAGCGAGGCGACGAGCAGCGCGATCGAGGCGAACACCACCGCCCAGAGCCCGGCGTAGAGCAGCCCGGGCAGCAGGTCGAGCAGTTCGTCCCACACCCCGCGTACGCCCCGGTTCGTGGTGAACGCGGCGCCGAGGAACATCACCAGCTGCGGGCCGCCGAGCAGCAGCCACAGCGCGGTGACAAGCGCCAGCAGCTTGGACAGCGCGTAGTCGCCGCGCGGCAGCGGCCGGGAGAAGTACAGCGGCAGCACGCCGCTGCGCAGGTCGCGGGAGACCAGCTCGGGCGCGGCCACCGCGGCGAAGAAGATGACCAGCCAGCTCATCGCGTCGGCGAACTGGGCGTACGTCATCACCACCTCGCCGATCTGGCTGCGCACCGCGGTGACCCCGGCGGCCACCACGGTCACCACGGAGACGACCAGCCACGGGAAGATCTTCGCCTTGGCACTGCGGCCCAGCCCGAAGACGGTACGCACGCCGTGCAGGTAGAGCGCGCCGAAGACCTGCCGGCGGCCGAGCCGCGGGCCGGTGTAGCGCTGGTAGCCGATGTCGTGGATGACCCCGGTCGCGTCAGACATGGCTGGGCTCCCTCGCGGCGAAGAGTTCGGCCACCCGGTGCCGCCGCTGGTCCAGCCGGTGCAGCGGCAGGTCCAGCTCGGCGACCGCGCCGAGGATCTGGTCGTAGGTGGCGTCGTCGGCGAGCGGGACGAGCAGCAGCCGCCCGTCGCGGGTCACCGGCAGGTCGAGCGCGGCGAGCCGGGCGGCCAGGTCGTCGGTGCCCTCGCTCACCTCGACGGCGAGCACGTCGGTGGCGGTGGTCATGGCGGACACCCGGTCGGCGCGCAGCAGCCGGCCGCCGTCGATGGCGACGAGCGTGTCGCAGATCCGCTCCACCTCGCCGAGCAGGTGCGAGCAGACCACCACCGAGATGCCGAACTCGGTGCCGATCCGGTGGATCAGCGCGAGCATGGCGTCCCGGCCGGCCGGGTCGAGGCCGTTCGTCGGCTCGTCGAGCAGCAGCAGATCGGGATCGTGTACGAGCGCCTGGGCGAGCTTGACCCGCTGCTTCATGCCGGTGGAGTAGCCACCGACGGCCCGGTGCCGCTCCTCGTGCAGGCCGACGTGGCGCAGCGCCTCGGAGGCCCGTTCCCGGGCGACGGTGCGCGGCAGTCCGCTGATCCGGCCCAGGTGGGTGACCAGCTCGGCGGCGGACAGGTCGGGCGGGAGGGCGTCGTGCTCGGGCATGTATCCGACCCGGGCGCGGACCGCGGCCGGGTCGGTGGTCGGGTCGAGGCCGAGCACCTGTACCCGGCCGCTGGTCGGCGGGAGCAGACCCAGCAGGATCTTGATCAGAGTGGACTTGCCGGCGCCGTTCGCGCCCACCAGCCCGATGATCCCCGGCTCGACCGATACGGTGAGGTCGGTCAACGCGGTGACCCGGCCTCCGTACGTCTTGGTCAGCGACTCGGTCGCGAGCAGTGTCACGCCGTTCAGCGTAGAACTCCGGGGCCGCGCCGGAGCCCGTCCTGACCCGGGCGATCCCCTGATCCCTCGGCTCCGGGCCCCCTAGGTGACCGACGGGGTAGCGGCGTCGCGGGGAAGCTGCCACCGTGTGAGGCGACTCGACGGGGGGCGTCATGAGCGACGGTACGGACCGGCCGGCGGTGAGCGTGGTGGTGCCCACGTACAACTGCGGGGCCCACCTCGATCCGCTCGTCGCGTCGCTGTCGCGGCAGGGGCTGCCGCCCGGCGGATACGAGGTGATCTTCGCCGACGACGGGTCGACCGACGGGACGCCGCAGCGCCTGGACGAGCTGGCCGCTGCCGACCCGCACGTGCGGGTGCTGCGCCTGCCGCACTCGGGCTGGCCGTCGCGCCCGCGCAACCAGGGGCTGGAGCAGGCACGCGGCGAGTACGTCTTCTTCGCCGACGACGACGACTGGTTCGGCGACGAGGCGCTGGCCCGCCTGCACTCCTGCGCCCGGGCACACGACGCGGACATCGTCGTCGGACGGATGATCGGGCACCGGCGGGGCGTACCGCGGGAGCTGTTCCGGGAGAACCGGTTCGACGCCACCCTGGCGAACGCGCCGCTGGCCGACAGCATGACCTGTCACAAGCTGTTCCGGCGGTCCTTCCTCGACCGGCACGGGCTGCGCTTCCCGGAGGGCCACCCGCGACGCCTGGAGGACCACCGGCTGATGGCGGCGGCCTATCTGCTCGCCGAACGGATCTGCGTGCTGGCCGACCACCCCTGCTACCACCACGCCCGCCGCGAGGACGCGGGCAACGTCACCGCCACCCGGATGGACCCGGCGGAGTACTACGCGGCGCTGCGGGCCGCGATGGACATCGTGGACGCCCACCGCCCACCGGCCGCGGCCCGCCTGCGGCTGCACCGGCGCTGGCTGCGCAAGGAGATGCTGAACCGGCTGCGCGGGCAGGCGCTGCTGAGCGCGCCGGAGCCCTGGGCCGGGCAGGTGGCGGACGAGGTGGGGCAGCTCGTGAAGGAGCGTGTCGCACCCGAGGCGATCGCCGGGGTGCCGCCGATGTACCAGGTGATCGCGCATCTCGCCGCGCAGGGGCGGATGGCCGACCTGCGCCGGCTGGCGGAGTGGGACGTGAGTGTCCGGGCGCACGCCGCCGTCGACCGGTGGCAGGTGGAGGGACGGACGCTGACCGTCGCCGTCTCCGCCCACCTGCGCGCCGGGGACGAGCCGCTGCGCTTCGACGACCGAGGGCTGCCGGTGCTCCCGGTGGCCGGGGCCGCGCCGGACGGTGTCGTGATGCGGGCCGGCGGGGCGAGGACCGACGTGGTGATCCGCCGCCGGGAGACCCGGGAGGAGTTCTTCCTGCCGGTCGACGCCACCACCGAGCCGGCCGCCGACGGCCGGGTCTGTCACCGCAGCACCGCCACCGTCGACTTCGCGGCGCTCGACGGCGGCCGGACCCGGGGCACCTGGGAGGTCCGGGCCCGGGTGATTCAGGCCGGGTGGGCGCTGGACGCGAACCTGCCGCTCGTGGTGCGCTGCGCGGCCGACGGCGGGCCGCCCCGGGTGGAGGATCCGCGCCGGCTCCGCGCCCGGATCCGGCGGGCGGTCCGGCGGATCCGGGATCGCGCGCTCGGCCGGACGGCGCGCGCCGGCAGCCGTTCGCACGATCGACCGGCGGCGGCCCGGCGGTAAGGATTCGAAGACCCCGGTTCGTCCTCGGCACGATCGCCGGAACGCGCGATTACCGGGAGGCCGGGTGGCGCTCTCGACCGATCGCCGGTGGGCTGCGAAACTGTGTGCCGGCCGGTGAGTTGGGGGTTCGATGAGCAACGGGTGGCTGCTGCCCGAGGACGTTCTGCGGGATGCGCCGTCGTACGCGCCCAGACCCGCTGAGCTGGCCGATCTCCAGTTGTTGCTGAGCGGGGCGTACGCGCCGCTCACCGGTTTCATGAGCCGGGCCGACCTGACCTCGCTGAGCCGGCGCGGCCGGCTGGCCGACGGCACCCCGTGGCCGGTGCCGGTGACGCTCCAGGTGCCGGCCGCGCTGGCCGACGGGCTCGACCCGGCGGACCCGGCCCGCCGGGCGGTGGTGCTCACCGACGGCGAGGGCGCGCCGGTCGCGGCGATGGACGTGACGGACGTCTGGCCGGGCCGCGAGGGCCTGGTGGGCGTCGGTGGCACGGTGCGCCGCCTGGGCGACGGCGGCCACGGACCGTTCCAGCGCCTGCGGCGCGGCCCCGACGAGGTACGCGGCCTGCTGCCGCCGGGCCGGGTGCTCGGGGTCTTCGCCGACCGTCCGCTGCACCGCCCGCAACTGGCGCAGATCGCGCACGCGGCCCGCACGCTCGGCGCGCACCTGCTGGTGCTGATCCCGGTGGGCGAGGGGTCGACCGGTGGCCTGCCGTCCGAGGCGCTGGTGCGTACCGTGTTCGCCGCCCGCGACCGGATGCCCCCGGCGACGCTGGTCGCGGTGCCGCTGGCCCGCCGGCGTGACGAGATCAGCGACGCGCTGCTGCGGGCCCGGGTCGCCGCCGCGTACGGCGTGACCCACCTGCTCTCCACCGAGGGCATGCTCTCCGGCGCCGGCCTGCGTGTGCTGGTGCCCCGCGAGCTGGCCTACGACAACCGGGACGGGCAGTGGCGCTGGCGGGAGGACATCCCGCCGCGCAACCGCCGGCTGGCGCTGAGCGTGGAGGAGATCGACGACCTGCTGGACCGGGGCTTCCCGCTGCCCGAGTGGCACACCCCGCCGGCGGTGGCGAAGGAACTGGTCCGGGCCCGCCCGCCGCGGCGGTACCGGGGACTGGTGATCTTCCTGACCGGGCTGTCCGGCTCGGGCAAGTCGACGATCGCCCGGGGCCTGGCCGACGTGCTCCGTGAGCAGGGCGACCGCACGATCACGCTGCTCGACGGCGACGTGGTGCGGCGGGAGCTGTCCGCCGGGCTCGGGTTCAGCAAGTCCGACCGGGATCTCAACGTGCGCCGGATCGGCTGGGTGGCCGCCGAGATCGCCCGGCACCGCGGGGTCGGCATCTGCTGCCCGATCGCGCCGTACGCGGCGGCCCGCGCCACCGCGCGGGAGATGGCCGAGGCGGCCGGCGCGGGCTTCCTGCTGGTCCACGTGGCGACGCCGCTTGAGGTCTGTGAGCAGCGCGACCGCAAGGGCCTGTACGCCCGCGCCCGGGCCGGCCTGCTCACCGGGATGACCGGCATCGACGACCCGTACGAGGAGCCCACCGACGCCGATCTCGTGGTGGACACCTCGGACATCAGCGTCGAGGAGGCCATCGGGAAGGTGATGGAACACCTCACCGAGACCGGCTGGGTGGAGCCCCGCCTCCAGCCCGCCTGACCTTTCGGCCGCCGGACGCGTCCGGCCTGCGAGCGCCTCGACCGCCGTCGTCCGGCCTTACGGACGACGGCGGTTTCGCATCGCCCCTCGCTGCGCGGTAGTGTTCGCCTTTGTTGGAACACGTTCGACCGCGTGAGCATCGCGGTCGGTGACGCTCGGAGGTGGGCCGGAATGCTGGCACGGCAGCGGCAGACGGCGATCCTGGAACGACTGCGTCTCGCCGGCGGCGTCCGGGTCACCGAACTGGCCGCCGAGTTCGGCGTGTCCGACATGACCATCCGCCGCGACCTGGACACGCTGCACGAGCAGGGCCTGCTCGCCAAGGTGCACGGCGGCGCGACGCCCGCCGGTCCCGGCTCGACCGACGAGCCCGGCTTCCGCGCCAAGGCCGACCGCCAGTCCGCCGAGAAGGCGGCGATCGCCGACCACGCCGCAGGGCTGGTCCGGCCCGGCGCCGCCATCGCGCTCTCCGCCGGCACCACCACCGCCGAGCTGGCCCGGCGACTTGTCGACGTGCCCGGCCTCACGGTGGTCACCAACTCGCTGCCGGTGGCGGAGGCGCTGCACATCGGCGGCCGGCCCGACCAGACAGTGGTGCTCACCGGCGGGGTACGCACGCCGTCGGACGCGCTCGTCGGGCCGCTCGCCGTGGCCGCGATCGCCGCGCTCCACCTGGACGTGCTCTTTCTCGGCGTGCACGGCATCAGCGAACGGGCCGGGTTCACCACGCCCAATCTGATGGAGGCGGACACGAACCGGGCGCTCGTGGCCGCCGCGGACCGGCTCGTGGTGCTGGCCGACCACACCAAGTGGGGCACCGTCGGCATCTCGTCGATAGTGCCGCTGGACGCGGCGGACGTGCTGGTCACCGACGACCGGTTGACGCCCGAGGCACGACGGGTACTCGACGACAGGGTGGGCGAGCTGGTGACGGTGCCCGCGCAGAGGGGGGCGCAGTGAAGCGTACGCAGATCGCGCTGGCCGACGGCCGCGAGCTGATCTACTTCGACGAGCGGGACGACGCGGTCCGGGACCAGCCGGACCGGCGGGACCTGCCCCCTCCCCCGCCCGCCTCGCAGCTGCGGTACGACCCGCTGACCGACGAGTGGGTGGCGGTGGCGGTGCACCGGCAGACCCGCACGTTCCTGCCCCCGGCCGACCAGTGCCCGCTGTGCCCGTCCCGGGGCGACCGGCACAGCGAGATCCCGGCGCCCGACTACGACGTCGTCGTGTTCGAGAACCGGTTCCCGTCACTGAGCCAGCGGGTCGCCGACGAACCGGCCGAGATCACGCCGTTCACCCCGGTACGGCCCGGCCTCGGCAGGTGCGAGGTGGTCTGCTTCACCGACGACCACAACGCCTCGTTCGCCCGGCTCCCCCCGCATCGGGTGCGGACCGTGCTGGACGCGCTCGCCGACCGCACCGAAGCGCTGAGCGCGCTGCCCGGCGTGGAGCAGGTCTTCCCGTTCGAGAACCGGGGCGTGGAGATCGGGGTGACGCTTCACCACCCGCACGGGCAGATCTACGCGTACCCGTTCGTCACGCCGCGCACCCGCGACATGCTGGCCGCCGCCCGGCGGCACGCCGAGCGCACCGGCGGCAACCTGTACGCCGACGTGCTGGCCGCCGAACGCGCCTCCGGGGAACGGGTGGTGACGAGCAACGAGCACTGGACCGCGTACGTCCCGGCGGCGGCGCGCTGGCCGTTCGAGGTGCACGTGGCGCCGCACCGGCCGGTGCCGGACATCCCGGCGCTCGACGACGCCGAGCGGGACGCGTTCGGGCCGCTATACCTGGACCTGCTGCGTCGCTTCGACGGGCTGTTCGACCTGCCGATGCCGTACATCGCGGCCTGGCACCAGGCGCCGGTACGGATCGACAGGGAGCTGGGCCACCTGCACCTGCAGCTGTTCAGCATCCGGCGGGCCAAGGACAAGCTGAAGTACCTGGCCGGGTCGGAGTCCGGCATGGGGGTGTTCATCAACGACATCGCCCCCGAGCGAGCCGCCGAGCTGCTGCGCGCCGCATGAAAGGAAGGGCCCCTTGTTAACGCCTGCGGTAGAGAAAGGGCCCCTTCTTAACAACCGCAGCCCGGGCACGGGGGCGCGGGGGGCCCGGGACAGGACCCCCCGCAGGGAAGGGACGGCTGGCTGCGCTCAGCAGCCTCGAAGGTCGGCCGGCCGGCGCGCGGCGACGGCCCACCTTCACGGACGCGACTGGCATCTCGTCCACCCTGTCAACGAGAACGCACCGAGCGAGGTCACGCCGCCCCGACAGCCCTGAGGTGTTAAAAAGGGCCCCTTCTACAACGCGAGGCGTTAAGAAGGGGCCCTTCCTTACACGTCAGGCGGCGAGCCGGCGCGCCAGGTTCTCGTCGAGCGCGTTCATGAACTCGTCGGTGGTCAGCCACGGGGCGTCCCGCGAGATGAGCAGCGCGAGGTCCTTGGTCATCTGGCCGCCCTCGACGGTGTCCACGATGACCTTCTCCAGCGTGTTCGCGAACTCGGTGACCGCCGGGGTGCCGTCCAGCTTGCCCCGGTGGGCCAGGCCCCGGGTCCAGGCGTAGATCGAGGCGATCGGGTTGGTCGAGGTCTTCTCGCCCTTCTGGTACTGCCGGTAGTGCCGGGTGACGGTGCCGTGGGCGGCCTCGGCCTCGACGGTGCGGCCGTCCGGGGAGAGCAGCACCGAGGTCATCAGGCCGAGCGAGCCGAAGCCCTGCGCGACGGTGTCGGACTGCACGTCACCGTCGTAGTTCTTGCAGGCCCAGACGTACCCGCCCTCCCACTTGAGCGCGGCGGCGACCATGTCGTCGATCAGCCGGTGCTCGTAGGTGAGGCCGGCGGCCTCGAACTCGGCCTTGAACTCGTTCTCGAACACCTCGGCGAAGATGTCCTTGAACCGGCCGTCGTACGCCTTGAGGATGGTGTTCTTGGTGGACATGTAGACCGGGTAGTTGCGGTCCAGGCCGTACCGGAACGAGGCGCGGGCGAAGTCCCGGATCGACTCGTCGTAGTTGTACATGCCCATGGCGATGCCGCCGCCGGGGAAGTTGGCGACCTCCATCTCCATCGGGGTGCCGCCGTCGGCCGGGGTGTAGGTGATGGTCACCGTGCCCGGGCCGGGGACGACGAAGTCGGTGGCCTTGTACTGGTCGCCGTGCGCGTGCCGGCCGATGATGATCGGCTTGGTCCAGCCCGGGACGAGCCGCGGCACGTTCGACATGATGATCGGCTCGCGGAAGACCACGCCGCCGAGGATGTTGCGGATGGTGCCGTTCGGCGACCGCCACATCTTCTTCAGGCCGAACTCCTCCACCCGGGCCTCGTCCGGGGTGATGGTGGCGCACTTGACGCCGACGCCGTGCTCCTTGATGGCGTTGGCGGCGTCGACGGTGACCTGGTCGTCGGTGGCGTCACGGTGCTGGATCGACAGGTCGTAGTAGTGCAGGTCGACGTCGAGGTAGGGCAGGATCAGCTGCTCCCGGATCTGCTTCCAGATGATCCGGGTCATCTCGTCGCCGTCGATCTCCACGACCGGGTTGTTTACCTTGATCTTCGCCATCGGCCGGCGCTCCTCTCGGGGGACACGTGCTCAAGCAGTACGAGCGTACTGGAAACTGGCCGGCAGTCCCCAGGCGGCCCGGGTGGGCCGCCGGAAAAGCGGGCTGCGCCGTACCGCGACCCGCTGGCATCATCGTGCGATGCCGCGCAGCCGCACCCTCGGGTCTATCACGGTCACCGCGCTGTCCGACGGCGAGGGGCCCTTCTTCCAGCCCCGCGGCGAGGCGTTTCCCGGCGCCATCCAGGCGCACTGGGCGGCTGCCGACCGGCTCGACCCGAGCGCCGTCACCGCCGACGGCCGCTGGTGGCTGCGGTTCCGCGCGTTCGCGGTGCGGGCCGGCGACGGTCCGGTCACGCTCGTCGACGCCGGCATCGGCCCGGCCGACTCGCTCGCCGCGAGCTGGGCGCCGGTCCCCGGCCGGCTGCCGGCCGAGCTGGCCGCCGCCGGGATCGATCCGGCCGACGTCCGCACCGTGGTCCTCACCCACCTGCACACCGACCACGTGGGCTGGGCCGGCGCGCTGTTCCCGAACGCGGACCACCTGGTACAGCGCGCCGAGCTGGACGCGCTGGAGCTGTTCCACCCGGAACTGCCGGCCCGGCTGCTGGGGCCGTTGCGCGCCGCCGGCCGCCTGCGGGTGGTCGACGGCGAGACGCCCCTCGCCCCGGGGGTACGGCTGCTGCACACCCCAGGCCACACGCCGGGTCACCAGTCGGTGCTCATCGAGGCGGACGACGAGCGCCTCCTGATCACCGGCGACCTGCTCGTGCACGCGATCCAGTTGGTCGCCCCGGAGCTGGCGTACGCCCACGAGGTGGACCCGGACGAAGCCCGCCACGCCCGCACGACCCTGCTGGCAACCCTCTCCCCCGCCACCCTGGCCACTCCCCACCTGACCGCCCCCTTCACCCCCCACCCCCGACCGGGTCGATCATGAGGTTGGCGGCGGAATTGGAGATCGAGTACGCCGTCAACTTCATGATCGACGGGGAGAGCGGGGAGAACTGGGAGGGCGGGGAGAGACGCGGGCGGGACAGCGGAAGGCCCGCCGGCGGAAGCCGGCGGGCCTTCTGCGCAGTTGGTCGGGCTCACATGCTGGCGACGTCGCCCTGCTTGGCGCGGACGGCCTCGGCGGCCTCCTTCAGCGCGGCCAGCTCGTCGGCGTCCAGGTCGGTCTCGACGACCCGCTTCACGCCCTCGGCGCCGATCTCGGCCTCGACGCCCAGGTAGACGCCGGAGATGCCGTACTCGCCGTCGACCCAGGCGCAGACCGGCATGACCTCGCCGGAGTCCTCGGCCACTGCCTTCGCCATCCGGGCCGCGGCGGCGGACGGGGCGTAGTACGCCGAACCGGTCTTGAGCAGCGCGACGACCTCGGCGCCACCGTTGCGGGTCTTGACGACCAGCTCCTCGATCTGCTCGGCCGGCATGACGTCACGCAGCGGCTTGCCGTTCACGGTGCTCTTGGACGGCACCGGGACCATCGTGTCGCCGTGCGAGCCGAGCGTCAGGGTCCGTACCGACTTCACCGGTACGCTCAGCGCCTCGGCGACGAAGTTGGTGAAGCGGGCGGTGTCCAGCATGCCGGCCTGGCCGAGCACCCGGTTGCGCGGGAACTGGGTGGCGAGCTGGGCCAGCGCGGTCATCTCGTCGAGCGGGTTGGACACCACGATGACGACGGCGTTCGGCGCGTACTTGGCGACGTTCTCGGAGACCTGCCGGACGATCTTGGCGTTGGTCTCCAACAGGTCCATCCGGCTCATGCCGGGCTTGCGCGGCAGGCCGGCGGTGATGACGACCACGTCCGAGCCCTCGATGGCGTCGTAGCCCTCGCCGTTCGGGCCGGTGGTGACGCCGACAACCTTGGTCTCGAAGCCCTCGACCGCGCGGGACTGGTTGAGGTCGAGCGCGAGACCCGCCGGCTTGCCCTCCACGATGTCGGTGATCACGACGGTGTCGAAGACGTCGTACTCGGCCAGGCGCTGTGCGGTGGTCGAGCCGTAGAAGCCGGCGCCGACGACAGTGACCTTCTTACCCATGGTCGTCCCACTCCCTGATCCCAGTCGGTTTTCCGGACCGTATCAGCCATCCTGGCACCGATCGGGCCAGGGGCGGACGGTTATGACCTGGGTGGGTGTCAGCCCGCCCGCTCGGCCCGTTCGACCACGTTGGTGAGCAGCATCGCCCGGGTCATCGGACCGACGCCGCCGGGCATCGGCACGAGCTTGCCGGCGACCTCGGCGACCTCCGGGTCGACGTCGCCGGTGTAGCGGCCCTTGCCGTCGTCGCCGATCACGCGCGTGATGCCGACGTCGACCACTGTCGCGCCCGGGTTGACCATGTCGGCGGTGAGCAGGCCCGGTACGCCGGCGGCGACGATGACGACGTCGGCGGCGCGGGTGTGCGCGGCGAGGTCGAGCGTGCCGGTGTGGCAGAGCGTCACCGTGGCGTTCTCGCTGCGCCGGGTCAGCAGCAGGCCCAGCGGACGGCCGACCGTGTTGCCCCGGCCGACGACGGCCACGTTCGCGCCGCGCAGCGGCACGTCGTGGCGGCGCAGCAGCTCCACGATGCCGCGCGGGGTGCAGGGCAGCGGAGCGTCGTACCCGAGGACGAGCCGGCCCAGGTTGACCGGGTGCAGCCCGTCGGCGTCCTTGTCCGGGTCGATCGACTCCAGCGCGCGCTGGGTGTCGAGGTGCCCGGGGAGCGGGAGCTGGACGATGTAGCCGTGGCAGGCCGGGTCGGCGTTCAGCTCGGCCAGAGCCGCGTCGAGCTGCTCCTGGGTGGCGCCGGCCGGCAACGTGACCCGCAGCGAGGCGATGCCGACCTCGGCGCAGTCGCGGTGCTTGCCGTTGACGTACGCCTGGGAGCCGGGGTCCTCCCCGACCAGCACCGTGCCGAGGCCGGGGGTGATGCCGCGTTCCGCGAGCGCCTTGACCCGGGCCCGTAGCTCGTCCTTGATCTCCGCCGCAGTGGCCTTGCCGTCCAGGATCGTCGCCGTCACATCGTGATCGTCTCACGCCCGCTGGCGGGCCCGGACGACGACGGCCGACGATCACGCTGCGCAACGTGCGCTAAGTCACGGAGAGTCACCAATCACGGTGACGCCGCAGCCCGGTCACACCCGGACGGGCAGGGACCGGACAGCGGGAACAGCCGTCGCAGACCGCCCGGCCACGCGCGGACCGGAACAGAGGCAACCAGGAAAGAACTAGGCAGGGGCGAGGTTTAGCACGCGCGAGCGGCAACGACAAGACAGGGCGAACACGATCCGTCATCGATCAACCACGCGCCAGTTGTCGATGGGCCGAACCGCGACCTACCGTTACCGCTCGTTGCGCAGAGTCACCCAACGTCGGGACGACCGCGCAGCGTGAGGAGATGAGGAGACCCCATGCGTGTTCGTAGGCTCGCGGCCTGGGCCGCGCTCCCGCTCGCGGTGACGCTCGGCCTGACGGCCTGCGGCTCGGGCGGCGGCAGCGGCGGTGCCGGCAACCCCGACGCGGCCGTGCGGATCGAGATCGCCGAGCCGCAGCACCTGGTGCCCACAAACACCAACGAGACGAGCGGCTCCCAGGTCCTGTCGGCCCTGTTCAGCCCGCTCGTCGACTACGACGAGGCGAACAAGCCGCACGAGGTGGCGGCGGACTCGGTGACGACGTCGGACAACAAGGTCTGGACGATCAAGCTGAAGCCCGGCTACACGTTCCACAACGGCGAGAAGGTCACSGCCGACAACTACATCGACGCCTGGAACTACGGCGCGTACGCCCCGAACGGCCAGAACTCCAGCTACTTCTTCGAGAAGGTGGCCGGCTACGACGACCTCCAGGGCGAGACGCCGAAGGCGAAGACGCTCAGCGGCCTGCAGAAGGTCGACGACCTGACCTTCACCGTGACGCTCAACGAGCCGTACGTGGACTTCAAGTCGATGCTCGGCTACACCGCCTTCTACCCGCTGCCCAAGGCGGCCTTTTCCGCGCCGGGCGTGCTGGCCGAGGGCTACGAGCAGGCCCCGATCGGTCAGGGCCCGTTCAAGATGAAGGGCAGCTGGCAGCACGACGCCAAGGTCGAGGTGGAGCGCTACGACGCCTTCCCGGGCCAGCAGCCCAAGGTCGCCGGTGTCGAGTTCCGCATCTACCAGCAGCCGACCGCCGCGTACGCGGACGTGCTGTCGGACAACCTCGACGTGATCAAGACGATCCCGACCGAGAACCTGTCCACCGCCGCGACCGACCTGGGCGACCGCTACCAGGAGAGCCCGGCCTCGTCGCTGCAGGTGCTGGCCTTCCCGACGTTCCAGGAGGAGTTCAGCAAGCCCGAGGTGCGCAAGGCCATCTCGATGGCGATCGACCGGGACGAGATCACCAAGTCGATCTTCAAGGACTCGCAGCGGCCGGCCCGCTCGTTCGTCTCGCCGGTGGTCGCCGGCTACCGGGAGAACACCATCGGCACCGCGGGCGCGTTCGACCCGGTCAAGGCCAAGGCCATGTACGAGGCCGCGGGCGGCCCGAAGAAGATCGAGCTGTCCTACAACGGCGACGGCGGCCACAAGGACTGGATCGACGCCACCTGCAACCAGCTCAAGGCCAACCTGGGCGTGGACTGCGTCGGCACCGCCGAGCCGAAGTTCGCGGACCTGCTGACCAAGGTCAAGAAGAAGCAGCCGGTCGGCCTGTTCCGGATGGGCTGGGTCATGGACTACCCGTCCATGGAGAACTACCTCGGCCCGCTGTACAGCAGCACCGGCTCGTCGAACTACTACGGCTACAGCAACCCGGAGTTCGACAAGCTGCTCGCCGAGGGCGCCCGCGCGGCGACCGAGGACGAGGCGATCAAGAAGTACCAGGCGGCGGAGGACCTGCTTGCGCAGGACATGCCGGTGATCCCGCTGCGGTACGGGCAGAACAACTTCGGCCACTCGACCAAGGTCAAGAACGTCCACGTGGACCTCTTCGACCGGGTGGACCTGCTGAAGATCGAACTCGCCTGACACCCTGCTGACGGGCCGGGCCACCCCCACCGGGTGGCCCGGCCTTGGCATTGGCCCGCATTTGCGCTGCTTTCGGCAGACTTGCCAGCATGCTCCGCTTCATCCTGCGGCGACTCCTGCAGATGGTCCTCGCCTTCTTCGGGACCACTCTGATCGTCTACGCGCTGATGTTCGCCGGGCAGGGCGACCCGATCCAGGCCCTCGCCGGGGAGCGGCCGGTGACCCCCGCGCAGCGGGCCTACCTGACCGAGAAGTACCACCTGGACGCGACAGGGGTCGGCGGCTTCTTCTACCGCTACTTCAACTACCTCGGCGGCCTGGTCCAGGGTGACCTCGGGCAGTCGCTGACCGGGCGGCAGATCAGCGACATCCTCGCCGCCGCCTGGCCGGTCACCCTCAAGCTGGCGGTGATCGCGATGGCGGTCACGGTGATCTTCGGAGTCACCGCCGGCGTGATCGCGGCCATCCGCCGCTCCGGCGTGTTCGACCACGCCACGCTCGTGCTCACGCTGCTGGTGCTCGGCATACCCACCATCGTGCTCGCGCCGCTGGCGCAGTACTTCCTCGGCGTACGCTGGCCGATCTTCCCGCCCACCGCCGGAGCGCAACCCTCCTTCTACGCGCTGCTGCTGCCCGGCATCGTGCTCGGCTCGCTGTCCCTGGCCACCGCGCTGCGGCTGACCCGTACCTCGGTGACCGAGAACCTGCGCGCCGACTACGTCCGCACCGCCCGCTCGAAGGGCCTGCGGCGACGCCGCATCGTCGGCGTGCACGTGCTGCGCAACTCGCTCATCCCGGTGATCACCTTCCTCGGCGTCGAGCTGGGCAACCTGATGGGCGGCGCGATCATCACCGAGGGCGTGTTCAACGTGCCCGGCGTCGGCTTCAACCTGTTCCGCGGCATCCGCACCGAGGACGGCCCCCTGGTGGTCGGCATCGTCAGCGTGCTCGTCGTGGTCTACCTGCTCTCCAACCTGGTGGTGGACGTGCTCTACGCCGTCCTCGACCCGAGGATCCGCTATGAGTGACTTCGAGACGGTGGCGGCCACCGAGAACCAGGCGGCGCGGCGCGGCGTCTCCGGCGAACCGGGCACGCCCGGCCGGGCCGGGCGCCCCGACCGGGCCCGCAGCCTGGCCGGGGACGCGTGGCGGGACCTGCGCCGCAACCCGGTCTTCTGGATCAGCCTGCTCCTGGTGGTGCTCGTCGCCGCGATGGCGGTGGCCCCCGGGCTGTTCGCCGCGAACGACCCGCGCGACTGCGTGCTCTCCCGCCAGCACGCCGGGCCGTCCGGCGGGGCCATCTTCGGGTACGACTTCCAGGGCTGCGACACGTTCGCCCGCGCGGTCTACGGCGCCCGCGCCTCACTGCTGGTGGGGGCGCTCTCCGCGCTGATCACCGGCGTGATCGCGCTCGTCGTCGGGATGCTCGCCGGCTACTTCGGCGGCTGGGTCGACGCGGTGCTCTCCCGGGTGATCGACATCGTGCTCGGCATCCCGCTGCTGCTCGCCGCGATCGTGCTGCTCAAGCGGGTCAGCACCAGCGGCGACACGGTACGGCTGTTCGCGGTGATCTTCGTGCTGGCGCTGCTCGGGTGGACCACAGCGGCCCGGGTGGTCCGCTCCTCGGTGATCACCGCCCGGGAGCAGGACTACGTTGCCGCAGCCCGGATGCTGGGGGCCGGCAACGGTCGGATCATGTGGCGGCACATCCTGCCGAACGCGCTCGCCCCGGCCATCGTGGTGCTCACCATCGCGCTCGGCTCGTTCATCGCGGCCGAGGCGACGCTGAGCTTCCTCGGCATCGGCCTGAAGGCGCCGACCATCTCCTGGGGCATCGACATCGACGCCGGGCGGGTGCACATGCGCGAGTCGGCGACGCCGCTGATCGTACCGTCGGCCTTCCTCGCCCTGACCGTGCTCGCCTTCATCATGCTCGGCGACGCGATCCGCGACGCCTTCGACCCGAAGCTGCGGTGACAACCCATGACCCAGTCGTCGGCCCGGCCCACGCCGGCCTCGCCCACCCCGCCGGGCGGGCACCTGCTGGAGGTACGGGACCTGCACGTCGAGTTCCGCACCCGCGAGGGCGTGGCCCGGGTCATCAACGGGGTGACGTACCACCTGGACGCCGGGGAGACGCTCGCGGTGCTCGGCGAGTCCGGCTCCGGCAAGTCCGTCACCGCCCAGGCGATCATGGGCATCCTGGACACCCCGCCCGCGTACGTGCGCGGCGGGCAGATCCTCTACCAGGGGCGGGACCTGCTGACCCGGCCGGAGGAGGAACGCCGTCAGATCCGGGGCACCGAGATCGCGATGATCTTCCAGGACGCGCTGTCGGCGTTGAACCCGGTCTTCCCGGTCGGCTGGCAGATCGGCGAGTCGCTGCGCGAACGGGCCGGGATGTCCCGGGCCGACGCGCGCAGGCGCACGATCGAGCTGATGGACCTGGTCCGGATCCCGGCTGCGGCGAAGCGGCTCGGCGACTACCCGCACCAGTTCTCCGGCGGCATGCGCCAGCGGGTCATGATCGCCATGGCGCTGGCTCTCGACCCGAAGGTGCTGATCGCCGACGAGCCGACCACCGCGCTGGACGTGACGGTGCAGGCGCAGATCATGGACCTCCTGGCCGACCTGCGCCGCGACCTCGGCACGGCGCTCATCCTGATCACCCACGACCTGGGCGTGGTCGCCGGTGTCGCGGACCGGATCGCGGTCATGTACGCGGGCCGCATCGTCGAGCACGCCGACGTGCACGCGCTGTACCGGGCGCCGGCCCACCCGTACACGAAGGGGTTGCTGGAGTCGATCCCGCGCCTGGACGTGCGCGGCCAGGAGCTGTCGAGCATCCGCGGCCTGCCGCCGAACCTGATGGCGATCCCCTCCGGCTGCCCGTTCCACCCCCGGTGCCCGTACGTCCAGCAGGTCTGTGTGGACGAGGTGCCGCACGACCTGGTGCTCGGCGACGGGCGGACCAGCGCGTGCCACTTCGCGCAGGAGGTGCACGATGACAGCGCCGGCTGACGCCACGAAGGTGCGCGGCGAGACCATCCTCTCCGTCGACCACCTGGTCAAGCACTTCCCGATCAGCCAGGGCGTGCTGTTCAAGAAGACCATCGGCCAGGTCAAGGCGGTCGACGGCGTCTCCTTCGAGCTGCGGCGCGGTGAGACGCTCGGCGTGGTCGGCGAGTCCGGCTGCGGCAAGTCCACGCTGGCCCGGCTGCTGATGCGCCTGGAGACGCCCACCGCCGGGCGGGTCACGCTGGAGGGCCGCGACCTGCTGCGGGCCGGCGGGGCGGACCTGCGCCGGCTGCGCCGCAACATGCAGATGGTGATGCAGGACCCRTACACCTCGCTGAACCCGCGCATGACTGTCGGCGACATCGTCGGCGAGCCGTTCGAGATCCACCCGGAGGTGGCGCCGAAGCGCAGCCGGCGGCAGCGGGTGCAGGAGCTGCTGGACGTGGTCGGGCTCAACCCGGAACACGTCAACCGGTACCCGCACCAGTTCTCCGGCGGCCAGCGGCAGCGCATCGGCATCGCCCGGGCGCTSGCGCTGCGGCCCGAGRTSATCGTCTGCGACGAGCCGGTGTCGGCGCTSGACGTCTCCATCCAGGCSCAGGTGATSAACCTGYTGGAGMAGCTCCAGGRCGAGTTCGGSCTGTCGTACRTCTTCATCGCCCACGACCTGTCGGTGGTGCGGCACATCTCCGACCGGGTCGCGGTGATGTACCTGGGCCGGATCGTCGAGATCGGCACCGAGGAGCAGATCTACCAGCGGGCCACCCACCCGTACACCCAGGCGCTGCTGTCGGCGGTCCCGGTGCCCGATCCGGAGGCCCGCGACCGGCAGACCATCATCCGGCTCAGCGGCGACGTGCCCAGCCCGGCCGACCCGCCGTCCGGCTGCCACTTCCGGACCCGCTGCTGGAAGGCCGAGGAGGTCTGCGCGGTCCAGGACCCGCAGACCGTGCCCCGGGCGGCGGACCCGCACCCCAGCGCCTGCCACTTCGCCGAGGTCCGCACCGACGTGTGAGCGCGACGGAGGCCCCGTCCCCCGGAGGAAGAGGGGGCGGGGCCTCCGCTGCGGCGGGTTGGGCGTGGACCCGGGGCGATCCCGGCGGCGTTGAGGCGCGCCGCCGTACGTGATCGGTGTCCCGCGACGGAACCGCCGGGTCGACGCGGCGGTCCGGTGCGGCTCGGGTGAGGTGTCCCGGCGTGCGGGTCCCGGGTCCGGCGTGGCTCAGGCGGCCGGCGGGGCGCGCGCGGCGAGCGGGCCGCGCGGCGGCAGCGGCACGACCGGCGGCCGGGGCGCGGGCACGACGGGTTCCGGCACGGCCGGACCGGCCACGCGCGGGAGCGCGGCCGGGGCCAGGTCGTCCGGTCCGTCGGCGTAGCCGAGGCCGCCGCCGTGGTCGTGCCACGGCCCGGCGGCAAGCTCCGACCAGGAGATTCCGGGGTACGCGGTACGCAGCGCGACCGGGCTCGTTCCGGCGGCCGGCGCGGCGGCGAGCGTTCCGGCAGGTGGCGCGGCGACGGCGGGCGCGGCGGCCGATCCCAGTCCGGCCAGGACGAAGGCCAGCGTGACGACGACGGCGGTCAACCGGTCGCGAACGCGCATGGCACACCTGCCGGTCTCACGGGCGGCGGAGACGGTCGATCGTCGCCGCGCACACGCTAGCAACCGGTTCCGGCGGCGGGCAACGGCCCGGCGTCCGGGTGCGTCCGTCGGGTGGACGACCGACGCACCCGGGCGACTACGGCCTGGTCAGTGGAAGAAGTGCCGCGTCCCGGTCAGGTACATGGTGACGCCGGCCGCCTTGCAGGCCGCGATGGTCTCCTCGTCCCGGATCGAGCCGCCCGGCTGCACGATCGCCCGTACCCCGGCGTCGATGAGGATCTGCGGGCCGTCGGCGAACGGGAAGAACGCGTCGGAGGCGCAGACCGAGCCGCGGGCCCGCTCGTCGCCGGCGCGGCTGACCGCCAGCCGCGCCGAGTCCACCCGGTTGACCTGACCCATGCCGACGCCGACGGTGGCGCCGTCGCGGGCCAGCAGGATCGCGTTGCTCTTCACCGCACGGACCGCCCGCCAGGCGAACGCCAGGTCGCGCAGCGTCGCGGAGTCGGCCGGGTCGCCGGTGGCCAGCGTCCAGCCGGACGGGTCGTCGCCGGGCGCGTCGACGGCGTCCCGCGACTGCACCAGCACGCCGCCGCTGACCTGCCGCCACTCGGCGGGCCGCACGGCGAACTCGGGCGCCCGCAGCAGGCGGAGGTTCTTCTTGGCCCGCAGCAGCTCCAGCGCGTCCTCGTCGAAGCCGGGCGCCACCAGCACCTCGGTGAAGATCTCCGCGACCTGGCCGGCCATCGCCGCGTCGACCGGCCGGTTCACCGCGATCACCCCGCCGAACGCGGAGACCGGATCGCAGGCGTGCGCCTTGCGGTGCGCCTCGGCCACGTCCGCGCCGACCGCGATGCCACACGGGTTGGCGTGCTTGATGATCGCCACCGCCGGCTGGTCCGGGAAGTCGTTGGCGGCCCGCCAGGCGGCGTCCGCGTCGACGTAGTTGTTGTAGGACATCTCCTTGCCGTGCAGCTGCTCGGCCTGGGCCAGCCCGGCCGGCGCGCCCGGATCGGTGTAGAGCGCCGCCGCCTGGTGCGGGTTCTCGCCGTACCGCAGCACGGCCTGGCGGCGCAGCGCCAGCCCGGCGAACTGCGGCCAGCCGTCCTCGGCCGGCGCCACGGTGGTGGCGAACCAGTCGGCCACCGCCACGTCGTAGTCGGCGATGTCGGCGAAGGCCCGGGCGGCGAGCGCCCGGCGCTGGGCGATCGTGAAACCGCCGTCGGCGAGCGCGGCCACCACCGCCGGGTACGCGGCCGGGTCGGTCACCACCGCGACCGAGGCGTGGTTCTTCGCCGCGGCCCGCACCATCGCCGGGCCGCCGATGTCGATCTGCTCGACACACTCTTCGGTGTCGGCGCCGGAGGCGACGGTGGCCTGGAAGGGGTAGAGGTTGGAGACCAGCAGGTCGATGCCGGCGATGCCGTGCTCGTCGAGCTGGGCGGCGTGCGCGTCCTTGCGCAGGTCGGCGAGGAGACCACCGTGGATCTTCGGGTGCAGCGTCTTGACCCGCCCGTCGAGGATCTCCGGGAAGCCGGTGACCTRCTCGACCGGCGTGACCGGCACCCCGGCGCCGGAGATCGTCGACGCGGTGCTCCCGGTCGACACGATCTCCACGCCGGCCCCGTGCAGGGCGCGGGCCAGCTCGGCCAGGCCGGTCTTGTCGTAGACGCTGACCAGCGCGCGCCGGATCGGGCGGCGGCCGGCGTCCTCAGTGGCGTTCACGGGATGGTGACCTTTCTTCCGGTGATCGTCCAGCCTTCACGGACCAGGCGGCCGACCTGCTCGACGAGCTGGCGCCGCTCGGCGGACTTGATGCGCTCGGTGAGCGTGTCCTCGTCGTCGCCGTCGAGCACCGGCACGGCGACCTGGGCCACGATCGGCCCGGTGTCCATCCCGGCGTCGACGAAGAACAGCGTGGCCCCGGTGACCTTCACGCCGTACGCCAGCGCGTCACGGGGGCCGTGGATGCCGGGGAACGCCGGCAGCAGCGTGTTGTGCGTGTTGAGGTAGCGGTCGCCGAACGCGGCCAGGAACTCCGGCCCGACCAGCTTGAGGAACCCGGCGCTGATGACCAGGTCCGGCCGGTGCTCGGCGACCCGCGCGGTGAGCGCCTTGTCCCAGTCGGCGCGGGTGGGGTGGTCCTTGACACGCTCGACGAAGGACGGCACGCCGGCGGCGGCGGCCCGGTCCAGGCCGGCGATCCCGTCCCGGTCGGCGCCGACGGCGACGACCCGGGCGCCGAAGCCGGGGTCGGCGGTGGCGTCCAGCAGCGCCTGGAGGTTGCTGCCGGAACCGGAGACGAGGACGACGAGGCGGGCGACGGACGCGGGCTCGGTCACGCGGCAACCCTATCGGGCAGGTCAGGCGCCCCGGCCTCGGGGCGGCGGCTCAACGGTTGACCTCCCGGGTGGCGTGCTCGCGGTACGCTGCCGGTCGCCCGGTGTCCGGCCTCGCGCCCGGCCCGCACCCCACGAAGAATCCGGCACGCCGCGTGCCGTCGGACCGAGGAGTACGTCGCATGCAGCCCGGATACCCCCCGCAGCAGCCGCAGCAGGTCGACAACAACATGACGATGTCCATCGTCGCGATCTTCCTGTTCTGGCCGCTCGCGATCCCGGCCATCATCAACGCGTCGAAGGTCAACCCGCTGATCCAGCAGGGCGACTACGCCGGCGCCCAGGCTGCCGCCGCCGAGTCCAAGAAGTGGTCCAAGTGGGCCCTCATCGCCGGCCTGGCCTGGATCGCCATCATCGTGGTGGGATGTTGCCTCCTCGGCGGCCTGGCTGGTATCGCCGGCAACAGCGGCAGCAACTGACGCACAACCGAACCGAACCTGAGGAGCACCCAGACATGCAGCCCGGTTACCCCGGCCAGGACCCGTACGGCCAGCAGCCGAACCAGGACCCGACCGCTCAGCCGAACGACCCGTACGCCCAGCCGCCGCAGGCCCCGCAGTACGGCCAGCAGCCCCAGTACGGCCAGCAGCCGACGTCGGGCCAGCCGTACGGCCAGCCCACCTCGGGTCAGCCCGCCTACGGCCAGGACCCGTACGCGCAGCAGCAGCCGCCGTACGGTGCCGCGCCGCAGTACCCGACCGCCGGCTACCCGGCCGGCCCGGCGCAGGGTCAGGGCCAGAACAACACCATGGGCCTGGCCGGCATGATCGTCGGCATCGCCTCGATCGTGCTCGGCCTGTGCTGCCCGCTGCTGGGTGTCCCGGCCGGCATCGTGGCGGTCGTCCTCGGCGTGCTCGGCCAGAAGAAGGTCCAGGCGGGCGAGGCCAGCAACGCCGGCCAGGCGCGGGCCGCCCTGATCTGCGGCGCCGTCGGCGTGGTCGTCGGCATCGTCAGCGCCATCGCGGGCGCTGCGATCAACATGAACAACTTCGGCGCCTGACCGTCGTTCGAACGAGGGGCGTCCGGCGACCGCCGGGCGCCCCTCGCGCGTCTCTCTCCCCGCGCGGCGCCGGACGGATCAGCGGGGCGCCGGGGTGGCGCGGGGCGGGGGTGCCGGACGCGCCGGGCGGGTCAGGGTGCGGGTGGCGGCCGCGCCGAGTACCGCGCCCACCGCGATCACCAGGGTGGCCACCACCGCCACCGGCCAGGGCGACGGGCCGACCTCGGCCAGCCGCCCGCCGCCGAGCGGCCCGCCGGAGACCGCCGCGACCAGCCCCAGCAGCACGCCGGCCACCGGTCCGGCGAGCGCGGCCGGCCCGAGCAGCGCCGGCCAGGCCACATCGGCCCGTTCCTCGGCGGCCGCCCGGATCAGCCGCCGGGCCAGGAGCCAGCCGGCCGCCATCGCGGCCAGCACCGGCACCGCGAGCAGCGCGGCGCCGAGCCCGTCCATCGGGCCGCGGGGCAGGCCGGCCAGCAACGGTACGGCCGGCAGCGCGCCGACCGACACCTCACTCGTGCGGACGGCGGTGTCGGTGCCGACGGCGAACCCGGGACCGAGCAGGTAGCTGGCCGACCAGGCGATGGCGTTCGGCGCGTACGCGAGGCTGACCAGGGTGATGCCGGCCTGACCGGCCACCCCGGTCCGGTAGGCGCCGATCATGTCGGCCGCGTCGCCGCCGCCGGTGGCCACCGCCAGTCCGGCCGCCCCCGCGCCCGCGCCGAGCAGCAGCAGCGCCGCGACCAGGCCGGTACGCAGGCCGTCGCGCAGCGGCGGTGGGCAGCGCGCGGTCAGCAGCGCCCAGACGCCTGTGGTGCGCAGCGCCCCGACCAGGGCGGCCGGCACGCCGAACGCGGCGAACGTGAGCGCGGCGGTGACCGGGGAGACCCGCAGCCCGCCCGCGTCGACAGCGAACGCGGCGAGCGCGCCGAGCAGCGCGTACGCGATCCCGACGGCGGCCGCGACGGTGAGCGCCTGGCGGGGCGAGCCGGCCCCGCGCGCGCCGACGGCCCGGCTGACGTGCACGCCGGCGCGGGTGAGCCGCCAGACGGCGAGCGCGCTCAGCGCGAGCGGGATCAGGCCCAGCGGCCCGGCTGTGGTCTGCAGCGGCACGCCGTGCCCGAGCAGCCAGCCGGCCAGGCCGGCGCGCAGCGCGCCACCGAGCGAGCCGGCGTCCTCGCTGAGCTGGGCGAGGCCCAGCACGACGGAGACCGGCAGCCACGAGGTCAGGGCGGCCCAGAGCGCCGCCACCCCGGCCGCGACGGGCAACGGCGCCCGGCTGCGCGGCTCCTCGCCCGAGCGCGGCGCGGGCACCCGCGCGGCCGGGCGGGCGCGGCCGGGTGGCCGTTCCCCGGCTCGGGGACCGGAAGCCGGACGGCGTGGCTGGTCAGGGGTGACACGTGACATCGGGTCTACTCTGGCACGCCGCGGGAAGGACGGCAGTCCGATACCGGGTCGGCAGCGCGGCGAGTTCGCCGAACCCCCGCCTCAGCGGTGGTGATCCGGTCTAGCCTCGGCCTCAGACGCGACCATTCCCGTCGCGGCGCCTACCGTTCGGAGGAAGCCGTGCACGCTCCGTATCCGCCACCACCGCCGCCGCCGGCCGTCGGCCGGGACCGGACCACGCTCTGGGGCGTCCTCGGCATCGTCTTCGGCCTGTTCTGCTGCGGCATCCTGGGCATCGTCTTCGGCGCGCTGTCGATCCGCGACGCGCGGCGCAACGGCAAGTCGCAGCTGCTCGGCTGGCTGGCCATCGCGTTCGGTGTGATCAACATCGTCGCCAGCGCCATCGTGCGGGCCCGGGGCAACTCGTACTACCCGTACTGGTACCGCTGAACGCGAGGGGGCCGGCCGGTTCCCCGGTCGGCCCCCTCGGCGCGTGGTACGGCCGCTCAGCGGCCGGACATGAGCTCCCGCATCAGGTTGGCGGTCTCGGTCGGGGTCTTGCCGACCTTGACGCCCACCGCCTCCAGCGCCGCCTTCTTGGCGTCGGCGGTGCCCGCCGAGCCCGAGATGATCGCGCCGGCGTGACCCATGGTCTTGCCGGGCGGGGCGGTGAAGCCGGCGATGTAGCCGACCACCGGCTTGGTGACGTTGGCCTTGATGAACTCGGCCGCCCGCTCCTCGGCGTCGCCGCCGATCTCACCGATCATGACGATCGCGTCGGTCTCCGGGTCCGCCTCGAAGGCGGCCAGGGCGTCGATGTGGGTGGTGCCGATGATCGGGTCACCGCCGATGCCGACGCAGGTGGAGAAGCCGATGTCGCGCAGCTCGTACATCATCTGGTAGGTCAGCGTGCCGCTCTTGCTGACCAGGCCGATGCGGCCGGAGCCGGTGATGTCGGCCGGGATGATGCCGGCGTTGGACGCGCCCGGCGAGGCGATGCCCGGGCAGTTCGGGCCGATGATCCGGGTGCGCTCGCCCTTGGACTTGTTGTACGCCCAGAACGCGGCGGTGTCGTGCACCGGCACGCCCTCGGTGATCACCACGGCCAGGTCGATGCCGGCGTCGATCGCCTCGACCACGGCGGCCTTGGTGAACTGCGGCGGCACGAAGATGACTGTGACGTCCGCGCCGGTGGACTTCATCGCGTCCGCGACGGACGCGAAGACGGGCAGCTCGGTGCCGTCGAAGTCGACGGTGGTGCCGGCCTTGCGCGGGTTCACGCCGCCGACCACGTTGGTGCCGGCGGCGAGCATCCGCCGGGTGTGCTTGGAACCCTCGGAACCGGTCATCCCCTGCACGATGACCTTGGAGTCCTTGGTCAGCCAGATAGCCATTGTCAGACCCCCGCAGCTGCCAGCTCGGCGGCCCGCTCGGCCGCGCCGTCCATGGTGTCGACCCGCTGGATCAGCGGGTTGGCCGCGCCGTCGAGGATCGCCCGACCGGCCTCGGCGTTGTTGCCGTCGAGACGGACGACGAGCGGCTTGGTGGCCTTCTCGCCGCGCTGCTCCAGCAGCGCCAGCGCCTGCACGATGCCGTTGGCGACCGCGTCGCACGCGGTGATGCCGCCGAAGACGTTGACGAAGACGCTCTTGACCGACGGGTCGGACAGGACGATCTCCAGGCCGTTCGCCATCACCTCGGCGCTCGCGCCGCCGCCGATGTCGAGGAAGTTGGCCGGCTTGACGCCGCCGTGCCGCTCGCCCGCGTACGCGACCACGTCGAGCGTGGACATGACCAGGCCCGCGCCGTTGCCGATGATGCCGACCTCGCCGTCGAGCTTGACGTAGTTGAGGTCCTTGGCCTTGGCGGCCTGCTCCAGCGGGTCCACCGACGCCTGGTCGACCAGGGCCTCGTGGTCCGGGTGCCGGAACGCGGCGTTCTCGTCCAGCGTGACCTTGGCGTCCAGGAGCAGCAGCTTGCCGTCCTTGGTGGTGGCCAGCGGGTTCACCTCGACGAGCGTGGCGTCCTCGGCGACGAACGCCTGCCACAGCTTCACCGCGACGTCGACGACCTGGTCGGCGACCTCGGCCGGGAAGCCGGCCGCGGTGACGATCTCCCGGGCCTTCGCCTCGTCGACGCCGGTGTTGGCGTCGATCGGAGCCTTGACGACCTTCTCGGGCGTCTCGGCGGCGACCTGCTCGATGTCCATGCCGCCGGCCACGCTGGCGATGCAGAGGAAGGTGCGGTTCGCCCGGTCGAGCAGGTAAGAGAAGTAGTACTCCTCGGCCACGTCCGCGGTCACGGTGATCATGACCTTGTGGACGGTGTGACCCTTGATGTCCATGCCGAGGATGTCGGTGGCCCGGGCCACCGTCTCCTCCGCGCCCTCGGCCAGCTTCACGCCGCCGGCCTTGCCGCGGCCACCGACCTTCACCTGCGCCTTGACGACCACCCGACCGCCRAGGCGTTCGGCGATCGCGCGGGCCTCCTCCGGGGTAGTGGCGACGCCGCCGGCGAGCACGGGCAAGCCGTGCCGCTCGAACAGGTCCCGCCCCTGGTACTCGTACAGGTCCACGTTTGCGCGTCCCGTCCCGTCTCCGCGGCGCGCCGTCGCGCCGCCACCAGCGTTGGAAAATCAGTTTGACGCCTGTCATCAGAAGAGACAGGCCATTTGCCGCAGCCTAACGAGATGGGAACCGGCGGCAACCGAGCGGGTGCGGGGTGTGCGGTAATGCACAGCCCTCTTCGGCCGGCACCGGTTTCCGGCGGCGCCGGCACGCGGCGGCGGCCGCGGTTGTCAGCCGTACGGGGGATGTGCCGGACCGGGCGTAACCGCCGGTCGGGGGCGTCGTTGAGTGTGATGTCGGAGCGCTGGTCAAGCGCGACGACGGGAGCGGCCGATGCCCTGTCGGTCGAGGGGTGGCGGCGGGGCATCGTGCATAGAGGGGCCGGGCGTGTGAGGGGTGCGTCCGGCCCCTCCCCCGTGCCCGGAGCCGCAGATGCGGCGGGTCAGCCGACCGGCTGGGCCACGTTCTCCCGCACCCATTCGACGATCGACCCGGTGGTCGCGCCGGGGGTGAAGATCTTCGCGACGCCGAGCCGCTCCAGCTCCGGCAGGTCGGCCTCGGGGATGATCCCGCCGCCGAACACCACGATGTCGGTGGCCTCGCGCTCGGCGAGCAGTTCGAGTACGCGCTTGAACAGCGTCATGTGCGCGCCGGAGAGCACGGACAGGCCGACCGCGTCCGCGTCCTCCTGGATGGCGGTCTCCACGATCTGCTCTGGCGTCTGGTGCAGGCCGGTGTAGATGACCTCCATGCCCGCGTCGCGCAGGGCACGCGCGACGACCTTCGCGCCCCGGTCGTGGCCGTCCAGGCCGGGCTTCGCGACGACGACCCGGATACGAGAGCTCATCTGCGCACACCTTTCACCAGGACACTGACCTGAACGAACGGTAACCCGGCGGAGCGGGGGGCGGAAAGCGGGGCCCGGACCGTCCCACGCCCGGGCTACTCTCCTACCGCTCAGGCGCGGACGCGGAAAGCCGGACACCTCCGCCGATCGGTCACTGTCCGCGACGAATGGACAGTCGGAGGCCCATCCGACCGGCGGCACGAGACATGACAAGCCAGGATGGAAACGGACATAACGAATCGCCAGTTCGGCGCTTCGGCTTGTGACAGGAGTGGCAGTTGGCTAACGTGTCCACGGTTGTCATCAGGTCCACGGACGGGTGACGACGCGACACCGGAGGTTCCACCGAGCTTCACCGAACGGTCCGGAGTCGCATCGGATCCCCGACAACGGAGGGTGTGCGTGCGCCAGCGCCTGTCGTCTGAGCCCGATCGCTATCGCGGCCGCCGTCGCGTACCCACCCCCCCGCGGAGCCGCTACGCGGCGGTGGTCACCACCGCGTTCGTCGGCGCCGGCATCGTCGCCATCGGCGCGAACGCCCTTCCTGACGCCAAGAGCGTCAACCCCTCGGTCCTCGACGAGCTCCGGCAGGCCTCGGTCGCCAGCCAGGACGCGGCGGCCCGTGCCGACAGCGCCGACCGCGCGTCCCGGTCCGACCGCACCGACAGCAAGATCACCGAGCAGGACCCGTGGCTCCTGCCGCTGCACGGCTACGACTTCAAGTCCCCCTACGGCATGCGCTGGGGCAAGCTGCACACCGGCATCGACCTGGTCGCGCCGGAGGGCACGCCGTACAAGGCGGTCCACGCCGGGACGGTCACCAAGGCGGGCTGGTTCGGCGGCTACGGCTACGCGGTGATCGTGAAGCACTCCGACGGCACCGAGGCCATCTACGGCCACTCCTCCGCCGTGTCGGTCAAGGAGGGCCAGGAGGTGAAGGCCGGCGACCAGCTCGGCCTGGTCGGCAACACCGGCCACTCCTACGGCTCCCACCTGCACCTGGAGATCCATGTCAAGGGCCAGCCGCAGGACCCGGTGGCGTTCCTCAAGGAACGCGGAGTGGACATCCAGCTCGAAATCGAAGCGATTTACGGCGACGTAGCCGCCTCCTGACGCTCAGTACGCCCCGTCACCGCCCGGATCACACGATCCGGGCGGTTTCGTTTGGCGGAAGTCTGCCACGTCACACCCGCCGGTGTGAGCGGGACCACATCGGTAGGTGATCGTCTTCGCCGATGAACCGCCCGTCCGGTCCGCAACCGGGCACGGCGCGACGGCCCGCAGCCATTGCTCCGGCCACCCGATACCCGCCACCACCTGCGCCGACACCAGTATTTCGTGGTCACGTGCCCCTCGACTGGTGAAGGATCCCGTGCAGCACAGCAGCCCCACCCCGGACAACGCTCCCGCCCGGCACCGGCGTCCGCGCCGCGCCCGGCGCACCGCATACGTGGTCACCGGCGCGGTGGCCCTGCTCGGCCTCGGCATCGGCGGCGTGGTCACCGTCGCCGACCGGTCCGCGCCGACGCCGGCCGCCGTCGACCTCGGCGTACAGGCCCGCGTCGACGACGCGGCCCGCGCCGACCGCTCGGCCCGCGAACCGATCACCCCGTCCGCCGTCCCGGCCAGCCCCGCGCCGAGCCCGAGCGCGACCACCCCGGCGCCGAAGAAGACGGCCACCGCCAAGCCCAAGCCGAAGAAGACCGTGGCGAAGAAGGCGGTGGCGAAGAAGCCGACCTGGGTCATCCCGATGAAGGGCGCGGACATCACGTCCTGCTACGGGCCCCGCTGGGGCACCCAGCACGCCGGCATCGACTTCGCCATGCCGGCCGGCACCCCGATCCACGCCGCCGCGGCGGGCACCGTGGTCAAGGCCGGCGACGTGGGCGACGGCTACGGCATCTCGGTCTTCATCGACCACCACAACGGCTACCTGACCCACTACGCCCACCAGAGCCGGCTCGCCGTCGCCGTGGGCGACAAGGTCACCGCCGGTCAGGTCATCGGCTACGAAGGCTCCACCGGCGACTCCACCGGCCCGCACCTGCACTTCGAGGTGCACCAGGGCGCCATGTGGAACCAGATCGACCCGGCGCCGTTCCTGCGCGCACGGGGCATCGACGTGGCCTGCTGACCGCGCCACGACAGGGGCAGGGCCCGGTCCGGCCACGAGCCGGACCGGGCCCGCTCACGCTCAGAGCTTGTCGATCGGGGCGTGCCGCAGCACCAGCCACATCGTCTGGTCGCCGAAGTCGATCTGCGCCCGGGCGCCCGGCCCGGCCCCCTCCACCGCCAGCACCCGGCCCAGGCCGTACCGCTGGTGGTTGACCCGGTCCCCGGCCGAGACCTTCGGGGCCTGCTTCAGCTCACTCGCCGTGGACAGCCGGCTGGCGTCCACGCCCAGCCGCTTCGCCAGCTCGGTCGCCTTCGGCGTGCCGCCGGCGAAGCCGCCGCGGCCCAGGCGGTCCGCCCGGCCGCCGACGCCGCCGCCCCCGCCACCCCACGAGGTGTACGACCCCTCGGTGCGCTCCCAGCGGACCAGCTCCGGCGGCAGCTCCTCCAGGAACCGCGACGGCGGGTTGTACGCGGGCGCGCCCCACGCCGACCGGGTCACCGCGCGGGACAGGTAGAGACGCTGGCGGGCCCGGGTGATGCCCACGTACGCCAGCCGCCGCTCCTCCTCCAGCTCCCGGGTGTCGCCGAGCGAGCGCAGGTGCGGGAAGACGCCGTCCTCCAGGCCGGTCAGGAAGACCACCGGGAACTCCAGGCCCTTGGCCGTGTGCAGCGTCATCAGCGTGACCACGCCCTGGTGGTCCGGGTCGTCGGAGGGGATCTGGTCGGCGTCGGCGACGAGCGCCACCTGCTCCAGGAACCCGGCCAGGGTGGCCCGCTCGTCCTCGGCGCCGAGCGCCTCGATCCGTTCGGTGTACTCCCGGGCGACGCTCACCAGCTCCTGGAGGTTGTCCACCCGGCCGGCGTCCTGCGGGTCGAGGCTCTCCTCCAGCTCGGCCAGGTAGCCCGAGCGGGTCAGCACCGCCTCCAGCACCTCCTCCGGCGTGCCGGTGGCGGCCAGCTCCCGCGCCGCGTCGAGCAGCGCGACGAACTCGGCGATGCCGTTCGCGGCCCGGGTGGAGATGCCTGGTGCGTCCTTGGCCCGGCGCAGCGCGGCGCCGAAGGAGATGYGGTCGCGCGCGGCCAGCGCCTCCACGCACGCCTCGGCCCGCTCGCCGATGCCCCGGCGCGGGGTGTTCAGGATCCGCCGCAGGCTGACCGTGTCGTCGTCGTTCACCACCGCGCGCAGGTACGCGAGCGCGTCGCGGACCTCCTTGCGCTCGTAGAAGCGCACCCCGCCGACCACCTTGTAGGGCAGGCCGACCCGGATGAACACCTCCTCGAACACGCGGGACATGGCGTTGGTGCGGTAGAAGACGGCCACGTCGCCCGGGCGGGTGTCGCCGTCGTCGACCAGCCGGTCGATCTCGCGGGCGACCCAGTCGGCCTCGGCGTGCTCGGTGTCGGCGACGTACCCGACGATCTGCTCCCCGGCCCCGGCGTCGCTCCACAGCCGCTTCGGCTTGCGGGAGGTGTTGCGGTCGATGACCGCGTTCGCCGCGTTGAGGATGGTCTGGGTCGAGCGGTAGTTCTGCTCCAGCAGGATCGTGCGGGCGTCGGTGAAGTCCCGCTCGAACTCCAGGATGTTGCGGATGGTCGCGCCGCGGAACGCGTAGATCGACTGGTCGGCGTCGCCGACCACGCACAGCTCGGCCGGCGGGATCCCCTCGGTGCCGGAGACCAGCTCCTTGATCAGCACGTACTGGGCGTGGTTGGTGTCCTGGTATTCGTCGACCAGCACGTGCCGGAACCGCCGCCGGTAGCTCTCCGCCACGTGCGGGTGCGACTGGAGCAGGTGCACCGTGGTCATGATCAGGTCGTCGAAGTCCAGCGCGTGYGCCTCGCGCAGCCGCCGCTGGTAGAGCGTGTACGCCTCGGCCAGCGCCCGCTCGTTCGGCCCCTTGGCCCGGCCGGCGAACTCCTCCGGGTCGACCAGCTCGTTCTTCAGGTTCGACACCTGGGCGGCCAGACCCCGGGCCGGGTAGCGCTTCGGGTCCAGGTCCAGCTCGCGGGCGACCATCTGCATCAGCCGGCGCGAGTCGTCCGCGTCGTAGATCGAGAACGTCGACTTCAGGCCGGCGTGCTCGTGCTCGGCCCGCAGGATGCGTACGCACGCGGAGTGAAACGTCGACACCCACATCATCCGGGCGCGCGGGCCGACGAGCGCGGCCACCCGCTCCTTCATCTCGCCCGCGGCCTTGTTGGTGAAGGTGATCGCGATGATCTCGCCGGGATGCACGTCCCGGGCGGCGAGCAGGTAGGCGATCCGGTTGGTCAGCACCCGGGTCTTGCCGGAGCCGGCGCCGGCCACGATGAGCAGCGGGGAGCCGGCGTGGGTCACCGCGTCCCGCTGGGGGCCGTTCAGGCCGTCGAGGAGGGCCTGCGGGTCCGACCCGGGGGCCCCGGGGCGGCGCGGCGGGGTCGGCCGGGACTCCGGCGCAGGCGGGGACGCGGGGATGTCGAAGAGAGGATGCATCGCAGTCCGAGTCTATGCCGTCGGCCGGACACTTCCCCGCCCGCGCGGCCGGTCGGCGCCCGGCGGCACGTCTCACCTGTTGGTGCGTCTTCTTGCGCGCCCGCCCGGGTGGTCGGCATACTCGACGACGTGTTCGATCAGCGCTTCTACTTTTACTACGGCACCGGGAGTCCGGCAGCCGTGGGTCGCGCCTGATCACAGACCTACGAAACGCCCCGGGCTCGGAGAGCCCGGGGCGTTTCCGTCCCGGGATCCGGGTACCGGGCCCGAGCCCCGAGAGGGACGACGATGATGACTGACGTGGTGGAGTCCAGCGGCAGCCCGGCGCGCAACGGCCGGCCGACCGACGCCGACCCGAGCGGCGCCGCGGCGTCCCGGACCGGCACCGACGACGCGACGGCCGCCGAGCGGATCGGTGAGATCCGGCGGCGGATCGACGAGATCGACAGCACGCTCATCGCGCTCTGGCAGGAGCGGGCCGCGCTCTCCCAGGAGGTCGGCGCGACCCGGATGGCCTCCGGTGGGACCCGGCTCGTGCTCTCCCGCGAACGGGAGATCCTGGAGCGGTTCCGGGCCGAGCTCGGCGCGGACGGCACCCAGCTCGCGCTCCTGCTGCTGCGCGCCGGTCGCGGCCCGCTGTGACGCCGTGACGCCCCCGGATACGACGAACCGCCTACCGGCGTCGAGTTGACGCCGGCAGGCGGTCCGGTTCGGTTCAGGCCGCGTCGTGGGTGACGACGATCTCCCGCTTCTCCGCGAAGTGGCAGGCGCTCGGGTGGTCCGAGCCCGGCCGGATCTGGAGCAGCGGCACCTCCTGGGCGCAGACGTCCTGCGCCTTCCAGCACCGGGTCCGGAACCGGCAGCCCGAGGGCGGGCTGACCGGCGAGGGGACGTCGCCCTGGAGCCGGATGATCGCCTTGCTCTCCCGCACCGTCGGGTCGGGCACCGGCACCGCCGACAGCAGCGCCTGGGTGTACGGGTGGGTCGGACGCTCGTAGATCTCGTCCTCGGTGCCGATCTCCACCATCTTGCCCAGGTACATCACCGCGACCCGGTCGGAGAGGTGACGCACCACCGACAGGTCGTGGGCGATGAAGACGTACGACAGGCCGAACTCGCCCTGGAGCTTCTCCAGCAGGTTCATCACCTGCGCCTGGATGGAGACGTCCAGCGCCGACACCGGCTCGTCGCAGACGATCACCTCGGGCCGCAGCGCCAGCGCCCGGGCGATGCCGATGCGCTGCCGCTGGCCGCCGGAGAACTGGTGCGGGTACCGGTTGATGTGCTCCGGGTTGAGGCCGACCAGGTCGAGCAGCTCCTTGACCTTGGTGCGCCGGCTGCCGCGCGGAGCCACCTCGGGGTGGATCTCGAACGGCTCGCCGATCAGGTCACCCACCGTCATCCGGGGGTTGAGCGAGGTGTACGGGTCCTGCATCACCAGCTGGATCTGCCGGCGCAGCCGCCGCAGCGCGCCACCGGAGAGCTTGGAGATGTCCTGGCCCTTGTAGAGCACCTGGCCGCCGGTCGGCTTCTCCAGGTTCATCAGCACCCGGGCCAGCGTGGACTTGCCACAGCCGGACTCGCCGACCACGCCGAGCGTCTCGCCGGCCTTGAGGTCGAAGGAGACGCCGTCGACCGCCTTGACGTGGCCGATGGTCTTCTTGAACACCACGCCCCGGGTCACGGGGTAGTGCTTGACCAGGTCACGAACCTCGATGATGTTCTCAGTCACGGTTCACCAGTTCCTCGGCGAAGTGGCAGGCGCTGGCCCGGCCGTTGCCCAGTTGCAGCAGCGGCGGGACCTTCTCCCGGCACACCGGCTGCGCCATCGGGCAGCGCGGGTTGAACGCGCAGCCCGGCGGGATGTTCATCAGGTTCGGCGGGAGGCCCTTGATCGTGCGGAGCTCCTGGCCCTTCTCGTCCATCCGCGGGATCGAGTTGAGCAGGCCGAGCGTGTACGGGTGTGCCGGCTTGCGGTACAGGTCGTAGACGTCGGCTTCCTCGACGATCCGGCCGGCGTACATGACCGCGATCCGGTCCGCGACGTCGGCGACCACGCCGAGGTCGTGGGTGATCAGGATCATGCCCATCTGCCGTTCCCGCTGGAGCTCACCGAGCAGGTCCATGATCTGGGCCTGCACGGTCACGTCCAGCGCGGTGGTCGGCTCGTCGGCGATCAGCACCTCGGGGTCCAGCGCCAGCGACATGGCGATCATGGCGCGCTGCCGCATACCGCCGGAGAACTGGTGCGGGTAGTTGCTGAACCGGCCCTTGGCGTTGGGGATCTTCACCTGGTCGAGCATCTCGATCGCGCGCTTCTTGGCGTCCGAGCGGCTCATGCCGCGCCGGATGCGGAACTGCTCGGCGATCTGGAAGCCGACTGTGAAAACCGGGTTGAGGGCCGAGAGCGAGTCCTGGAAGATCATGGCGATGCCCTCGCCCCGGATCCGCCGCCGCTGTTCGGGGGACATGGTGAGCATGTCCTTGCCGTGGAAGCGGACCTGGCCGCCGGTGACGAACCCGGGCGGGGTGTCCAGGATGCCCATGATGGTCTGCGCGGTGACGCTCTTGCCGGAGCCCGATTCGCCGAGCACGGCGAGGGTCTCCCCCGCGTCGACGTGGTACGTGACTCCGTTGATGACCTTGGCGACGCCGTCCCGGGTACGGAACTCCACCCGAAGGTCGTCGACCTCGAGCAGCCGGCCCGAGGGGCGACCGGATCCGTCGGCGCCCGGCGCGGACTGCTCGGACACGAGAATGTCGGACAACTCAGTTCCCCTATCGAAGCTTCGGGTCGAGGGCCTCGCGGACCGCCTCGCCGAGCATGACGAAGCTCAGCACTGCGGCGACGAGGAACGCGGAGGGGAAGAACAGCAGGTACGGCGAGACCCGGATGTAGTTCTGCGCCTCGCTGATCATGATGCCCCAGGAGACGACCGGGCTCTTCAGGCCGATGCCCAGGAACGAGAGCGTGGCCTCCGCGCCGATGAACGAGCCGACCATGATCGTGCCGTAGACCAGAAGCGGGGCCAGGCAGTTCGGCAGCAGGTGCTTGAGGATGATCCGGCCGGTGCTGGCGCCGAGCGCGCGGGCCGCGACGATGTAGTCGGCCTCCTTGGTGGCGAGCACCGAGGAGCGCATCAGCCGCATCACCACCGGCCAGCTCAGCACGCTCAGGGACAGGATGACCAGGCCCATGATCGTCCACTCGCCGTTGTCGGTGCCGGAGCCGTTGAACGTGGTCAGGATGACGATCGAGCCGAGCACGAACGGCAGGCCGAAGAAGATGTCCGCGACACGGGACAGCAGCGCGTCCACCCAGCCGCCGCGGTAGCCGGCGATGATGCCCATCGTGCCGCCGACGAGCAGCGTCAGGACGGTGGAGACCACTGCCACCACGATCGAGGCGCGGGCGCCGTAGATGACCCGGGCGTAGACGTCGCGGCCCTGCACGTCGTAGCCGAACCAGGCGGCCGACGACGGCTCGACCCGGCTGCGGTCCAGCGAGCCGTTGACCGCGTCGCCGGAGGTGAACAGCCACGGGAAGGCCGCCATCACGAGGAAGATCAGGATGATCGTCGCCGAGATCCAGAACAGCGGCTTGCGGCGCAGGTCGATCCAGGCGTCACCGAGCAGGCCACGCGGCTTGTTCTGCTTCGCGCTCTCCGGCAGGCCCGCGTTGGTGGGCGCGCCCGACCCCGCCTCGGTGGGCATGGTCGCGGGCGGCGTCGACACGATCGACGCGGTATTCGGGTCACTCATGCCCGTACCTCGCTGCGCTCGGCGCGGGCGTGGTTACCCGCGCAGACTGCTGGGACGTTTCGTACGCTGCGGCCGTCACTCATAGCGGATCCTCGGGTCGAGGGCGGCGTAGAGCAGGTCCACCACCAGGTTCATGATGAGATAGACGAGCACCAACACCACGACGATGCCGACAACGGTAGCGCTCTCCTTGGTGACGATCGAGCGGAGCACCTGACGGCCGATGCCGTTGATGCCGAAGATGCCCTCCGTCACGATCGCGCCACCCATCAGCGCGCCGAGGTCGGTGCCGAGCAGGGTGACCACCGGGATGAGCGAGTTGCGCAGCAGGTGCACGCCGACCACGCGGCGCATCGGGAGGCCCTTGGCGATCGCGGTGCGGACGTAGTCGGCACGCCGGTTCTCGGCGATGCTCGTACGCGCCACCCGGGCGATGTACGCCATCGATGCGCTTCCGAGCACGAAGCCCGGCACGATCAGTTCACTGAACCGCATCTCGTTGGACACGGTCGGGTTGATGATGCCCCACTTCACGCCGAGCAGCCACTGCAGCACGAAGCCGATGACGAAGACCGGGAGGGCGATCAGGAAGAGGGTGGAGACCAGGACCAGGTTGTCCAGGAAGCCGTTGCGCCGCAGGCCGGTGAGGATGCCGGCGCCGAGACCGATCACGGCCTCGATGGCGAGGGCGACCACCGCCAGCTTCAGGGTGTTCGGGTACGACGTGGCGATGATGTCGCTGATCTCGCGACCGCCGAACGTGATACCGAAGTCACCCTGCAGAAGGTTCTTCATGTAGCTGGCGTACTGCACCCAGATCGACTCGTCGAGGTTGTACTTCTCGGTCATCATGGCGCGGTAGTTCGGCGGGCAACCGCGGTCGCCGCACTTGCCGGCGAAGGGGTCACCGGGCACTGACCAGACGAGCCAGTAGATCAGGAACGTCGTACCGATGAACACCGGCACGAGTTGCAGCAGCCGTCTCAAGAGATAACGGCCCATGGGGTGGTCCTCCAGACAGGGAGCGCCGGGGCGGGCCGGCGCGGCGGCGACAACGTTGCGAGGGGTTCGTTGTACACCCCCTCGCGGAACGGCCCCGGGTCGGGCTCACCGGTAGGCGAGCCCGACCCGGGGTCAGAGCGTTCGGATCAGAGCTCGACCGAGGTGATGTCGAGCTCGCCGACGTTGGTCAGCTCGAGCTTCTTGATCTTCTCCGAGTGGCCGGACTGCTGGCCACCGAAGTAGATCGGCATCGACGGAACGTCCTGGTCGATCAGCTTGACGGCCTCAGCGAACTTCTTGTGGGCCTCCTCGATGCTGGGGGCCGCGGTGGCCTCCTTGGCGAGGGCGTCCACCTGCGGGTTGCTGTACTTGCCGTCGTTCGAGGAACCACCGGTGACGTAGAGCGGGTTGATCCAGTTCTCCACGTCCGGGTAGTCCTGCTGCCAGCCGGCCCGGTACGCGCCGGTCATCTTGTAGGCGTTGATGTTGGCGCGGAAGACCGCGAAGGTCGGCACGCCGACGKCGACCGCGTCGATGCCCAGGTTGGTCTTGATCTGCTGGGCGACGGCCTCCATCCACTCCTTGTGGCTGGCGTCCGCGTTGTACGACAGGGTCAGCTTGCCCTGGAAGCCACCGGACTCGGCGTAGAGCTTCTTGGCCTCGGCCACGTCGAACTTGCAGGCGGTGCAGTTGCCCGGCTCGGCGCCCGGGGTCAGCGGGTTGGCCCAGCTGTCGGCCGGCTTACGGGTACCGAAGAAGATCTTGTCGGTGATCGCCTGCCGGTCGATGGACAGCGAGATCGCCTTGCGCAGCTTCGGGTTCTGGAAGCGCTTGTCGTAGATCGGGAAGGCGATGATGCCGGTCGACGGGGTGGTCGAGGACATGGCCCGCTCGGCCAGGTCGGTCTTCCACTTGTCACCGGCCAGCGCGGAGACCGGAACCTGCTGCTGGAAGTCCAGGTTGCCGGCGAGCAGGTCGTTGTAGGCCGCCGTGTCGTCCTGGTAGATCTTGACGGTGACGTCCTTGATCTTCATCTTGTCGCGCAGGCTGTAGTCGTCGAAGCGGGTCAGCTTGATCTCGACGTCGTCCTGCCAGGAGACGAGCTTGACCGGGCCGTTACCGATCGGCTTCTTGCCGAACTCCGCCGGGGTGGTGGAGAAGAAGGCGTCCGGCAGCGGCACGAAGGCGCTGTAGCCGAGCTTGGTCGGGAACACGGCGGTCGGCGCGTTCAGCGTGACCTCGAAGTTCCAGTCGTCGACGACCTTGAGGCCGGACATGTCCTTGGCCTTGGGCTCCGGGGCCTTCTGCGGGCCGTCCGGGCCGTCCGGGTCCTCGGTGTAGACCTCGTCGAAGCCCTGGATGTCGGAGAAGAAGGAGGCGTTCTGCGCGCCGTTCGGGCCGTACGCCGCCCAGTTCCAGGCCTTGACGAAGCTCTCGGCCTTGACGGTGGTGCCGTCGTGGAACTTGGTGTTCTGCTTGATCTTGATCTTGAAGACCTTCGAGTCGCTCGTCTCGATCGACTCGGCGAGCAGGTTCTGCGGCGCCCCACCGTTGTTGGGGTACTCGACCAGACCGCTCCACATCCAGTCGATGATCGCGCCGCCACCGGTCTCGGTGGTGTTCGCCGGAACCAGGGGGTTCTCCGGCTGGGTACCGTCGATGACGATCGCGCCGTCCGAGCTGGCGCCGGCGTCGCCACCGTCGTTGTTCCCGCTGGAGCAGCCGGACGCGACGAGCGCGAATGCCGCGCCCACCGCGAGCGCGCCGCTCGCCCGCTTCGAGACTCTCATTCCGAGGGGCCTCCTCTTTCTTAACCTGGTTCCGTCGTGGGTTTCACGCACGTTTGGGGGTGACACCACCGGCGACCCGGACAAGCCGGACGTCGGTTTACCGCAGAGGATTTCGGGACACCCCAGGGGTACCGATCCGCCGGGCGCCACACCTTGGACGTGGGCACCGCGCAGGGTCGACAACCACGCGGCGACGCTGGTGGCGGCGTCCAC